>JANYFN010000299.1 GCA_025362675.1 Limisphaerales bacterium
AAAACCATTTCCGAAAGCATCCTCGACGACTTTCCCGGCATCGGGGTTCAGCGCAAAAAAGCCCTGCTTAAAAAATTCGGTTCCGTCTCGCGGCTCAAACTCGCCACGCTCGAACAGATCGCGGAAGTGTCTGGGTTTGGCGGGAAAGCGGCGGAAGAATTAAAAGAATTTCTGACCGCCCGCAGTTAAGCCACACGTTTTTTATAAGGGCAAAACGCTACCACCGCGCCGGTGATAACCAAGGCGCCGCCAAATGTCAGGAAACAAATGGCCTCGAAATTCACCGCGTTTTGTTGCACGGCTTGGGCCGCAGCTGGCAGCCACAATGCCGTGCCCATCAACAAGACCGTGATTCCCGCGCCCACTTTCACGGCTTGTTTCCCACGCTTTAACTCAACATTTTTCGATTCAATCGGGAACAGGTTTGGACGGCATATCCGCTGCAAAAAAATCACCGACCCGCCCACCAACGGCCAGCCTAGCAGCCACAGGCCGAACGTGGTGGTTGCCATGATCATTTCGTGTCGCAATTGAATTGTTCCCGGCGTCATCAACGCCATCCCCGCCAGTAAACCGATGATTCCGGCGCCAGTTTTCATTGATTGGTTCATAAATATCCTTTCACTTTTTTTAAATTCCACCTTAAGAATTTGAGGTTGTCCGATTTTTTGAACAGCGGTTTCAAATGCTGCTTGTTCGTTCAATCCTATTTTCATTTGCCGCTCCATTTCCTCACGCAAATGAATGTCCAGTTCATCCATCGGTGACGGAAATTTGATTCCCGCGCCGAGCATTTGCCGCCGCCAAGTCACGATAGATTTTTCGAGATCAAACATATTTTCTTTTGTTGCGAGCGTTGGGCAGCCACGCAGCGTTGGCACCGCCATAAAAAACAAGAATGGAACCTAAAACCACAAGCGCGGCGGCGAAGAAACACACCAGAACCAAATAGCTAATAAAGCCGGTTGGTGCATCGGGAATTTTTTCTGCGCCTAAAGTTTGGACGATTACTATTCTGGCAATCCATAAACCGACCAAAACAGTGGAAATTCCCACGCCAATTGACATGATTCTTTCAAGGCTCAACGCCGTTGTCTTTTGAAATTCATTTTTGAGCGGTCTGGCTTGGCCAATTTTCTGAACGGCAGAACTGAAAACTTCCTGTTCGTCCAATCCCGATTTAATCTGCCGTTCAATTTCCTCGCGCAAATGATTTTCCAATTCATCCAGCGGCACCGGCGTTTTGATTCCGGCGGCAAGCATTTGATTGCGCCATTCAGAAATTTTTTGTTCGAGGTCAAACATATTGTTCACGGTCATTTCAAAATCACTGAATTATTATGCTTCGGCCAATGCAAGAGCAAAATCGAAACAAGGCAAAGTGCAAAGAAGACTAATGCGCCAAAGTTGGAACTGAAGCCGCCGAATCCGGTTGCATACGTCATCACACACATTGCGGTAAATATAAGTGCATTCGTTCGGATTATTTTGCATCCCCACTTTGAATCGAAGATCAATAAAACGCTCCCGATCAGTCCGGTTCCAAAAACAAATATTAAAACCGAGCCTTGCAAATTAAAAAGATATGGCAAATGAGCAAACCCAAGATTCCAAAAATAGCCTCCGTAATAAACGAGCCAGATCAGGCCAAGAACGAAACTTGCTTTTAAGTATCTGTGTTTTAGCAGAAAGTCGGAAAAGCTGCCGTTCCTTTTGAATTCAATTTTTAAGGATTCCGGCTGCCCAATTTTCTGGGCAGCAGAGTGGAAAGCTTCTGATTCATGAAGACCCAATTTCCCTTGCCGCTCGACTTCTTCGCGCAGATGAATTTCCAATTCCTCCAGCGGCACGGGTGCTTGGATTCCAGCGGCGAGCATTTGTTTGCGCCAGTCGGCGATGGATGCTTCGAGATCAAACATATTGCTCCTTTTTCAAGCCGGCCAAAACGGAATGCACAAGCGACCATTGTTCGTGATGTTTGGCCATCGCGGTTTTACCGTCTTTTTTGAGCGAGTAGTATTTCCGTTTGCGCCCAGTCTCGCTCTCGCCCCAACGCGCTTTGATGAGGCCACGATTTTCCATGCGGTGCAAAACCGGGTAAAGCATCCCGTCCGTCCAGTTCAGCTTGCCGCCGGAGCGTTCCTTGACCTCCTGAATGATGGCGTAGCCGTAGCTCTCGCCCTTGGCGAGCAGCGATAAAATCAGCGGCTCAGCGGAGGCGGCGACGAGTTCTTTGCGAAGCATAGGGACACGATACATAGACTCTATATGTATGTCAAGCGAAAGAATTAGGCGGAATGAATTCCAAGCGGTCACGCAGTTTTGATTGTCTCGCCGATGAGAATATTCCACAGTGTTTCCATGAGCGAAACGATTCAATGGCCGGACGGCGAGTTCACCATTCAAGCAGCGGTGGATTTGAATTCCACGCTGACCGAAGCCGTGGTGCGAAAAAAAATTTCCGCCGCGATGGCCGCCAAAACTATTGCCCAAACGCAGAAGGGCGATAAGAAAATCAAAGGCAAATTCAAGGTGGTGAAATAAACAGGTTTCACCAAGTGCCGTGACAAGATTTGCCGGAAGCATTAAATTCGCACTCATATTATGACCAAACTTTCTTTTCCCTTTACCGAAGAAAAAATCCGCTCGCTGAAAGTCGGCGAAGAAGTTTTGATTTCCGGCACCGTGTTCACCGGGCGCGATGCGGTGCATAAGTATTTGCACGAAGGCGGCGCGTTGCCGGACGGCGTGAGTTTGCGCGACGGCATCATTTACCATTGCGGCCCGGTGATGATGAAGCAGGACGACGGCTCTTACCAATGCACCGCTGCCGGGCCGACGACTTCCATCCGCGAGGAACCGTATCAATGGCAGGTCATCCGCGATTTCGGGTTGCGCGGCGTCATCGGCAAGGGCGGCATGGGCGCGAAGACGCAGGCCGCGTGCAAGGAATACGGCTGCGTCTATTTGCACGCCATCGGCGGCGCGGCGCAAGTGTTGGCCGAGTGCATCAAGAAAGTTCGCAACGTTTACTTCCTGGAAAAATTCGGTTCGCCCGAAGCGATCTGGGAACTCGCGGTGGAAGATTTTCCCGCCGTCGTCACCATTGACGCGCACGGCAATTCATTGCACGAGGAAGTTTTTGCCAAGAGTCAGGCGGCGCTGGCGCAGGCGTTGAAATGACCCGGTGGTTGAATGACTTCAAAATTTAACCACGGATGGGCACAGACGGACATAGACAAGAAAGAAATCTGTAATTTGACTCCTTGAATTCTGCCGGGTTTCTACCAGGTTTGCCTATCCGTGTTCCATCAGTGGTTAATAATTCTTTTCATGTTCATGCGCGCCGACCGTTTTTGAATTTCCCGCGGAAGAGCAGCGCCGACAGCGCGGCCAAGAAAATTCCCGCGACCAATAGTTTGAGCGTGACGAATAGCCACGGCGCGGTTGCGCTGCCACATTCAAGGTTGCGCGCCGCATCGGCAAACCAATAACTCGGCAGCAGCGGCGTGACATGATCGCGAATAAAACCGGGCAATTGTTGCGGCGGAAACGCGCAGCCGCCGACGATGCCGAGAAACATCCCAGTGATGTTGCTCAACACCGCCGCGCGCCGTTCGTCCGGCATCAGCGCAACCACCGTGGCGAACAGTGCTGCCGCAAAGCACGCATAAGCAAACGTCAGCGCGATCAGCGGAAACAGATTCTCCCAGTGAAAACCAAAAATAAAACTGCCGCCGCCGAGCATCACCAAACAACAAAATAAAAGCATGGCGACCGTGAAAATAATTTTACTGGCGATGAATGGCCAGAGCTGTTGGCGCATCGTCTGATAGCGCTCAAATGTGCGCTTGCGGAGTTCGCGGAGTAGGTCGGCCATCCCGTTGTTCGCGAGAAACAGCAGGAACATGGCGGACATTCCGATCAGCAGATACGCGAACAGGCTGTCACTGGAACTTTTCCTGCCGTCGGTTTTTGCCGATGCGGTGGCTTTCGTCGCGTTGGTGCCAGTGGTTTCTTTTTCGTAAATGACCAGCGGCGGATTCACAAATTTTTTCGCGTTCTTAAGCTTATCGCCGGTGCTCTGGATGAGCGCGGAAATTTTTTGGTAATCTCCATCGCCTTCAAAAATCTTGCGCCATTCGGGGAACTCGGAATTGAAGTTGCGCGAAACAACATTCAGCGCGGTGACGAGCGTGTCGGCTAATTCTTCCAGCACGGCGGGATGGATGGACTCCGCCGGATTTTTGATCAGCTCCAAACTCACGTTTGTCTGCGCCGTCAAATAGGCGCTCAGAAAATTCGTCGGGATGATCAGCACCGCGCTGATTTTATTGGCGTTGATCTGCTGCATCGCCGCCGCGCGATTCGTGAAAATCGGCTCGAACTGAATGCTGCTCTCGTTCTCGCCCTCCATAGATTTTACAGCCCGGCGCAAAAATTCGCTGGGGCCACCGCTGTTTTCGTTCACGACGGCAAAGCGAATTTTCCCCAAACCGCCGCCGCCGGAATTGCCACCGAAAACCATGCCGATCAGCGCCGTCATCGCGAGCGGCACGATGAGATTGATGAGCCACGGCAGCGGATTCCGCCACGCGCGCCGCAAATCTTTGGCGAGGAGGATGCGCAACATTTTATTCCCGGAGTTCGCGGCCGGTGAGTTGCAGAAAAACATCGTTCAAACTCGGACGCTTGAGCGAAACGTTTTCAATATGCACCGGCAGATTGAGCAATTCTTTCAAGCCATCCGCCGGATCGCGTGCGCCGATGGCCGCGACGACGAGCTGTTTTTCATTTTTTTGCAGCACGCGAAAACGTTGCAGAAATCCCGGCCACGCCTCGGGCGACGTATTTTTGAAATCCGCCTCCAGCACGAACACGCGGTCGCCGCCGATGCGCTCCTGCAATTCCGCGAGCGTGCCTTCCGCGAGCACGCGACCATGATCAATGATGCCGATGCGCGAGCAGAGCGACTCGGCTTCTTCGAGATAATGCGTGGTGTAAAGAATCGCCGTGCCGGTCGCGCGGAGGTTGCGGATGAATTCCAGAATGTTCAACCGCGCCTGCGGATCAATGCCCACGGTCGGTTCGTCGAGCAGCAGCAATTTCGGCTTGTGCAGCAACGCGCAGCCGAGATTGATGCGCCGCTTCATGCCGCCGGAATAATTTTTCACCGCGTCCTTGGCGCGATCAGAAAGCGTGAGTGCTTCGAGCAGTTCCGTCGCGCGCGCCTTCGCATCGCGCGAACTCAAGCCCGCCATGCGGCCCCAAAATTCCAGATTCTCGCGCCCGCTCAACTCCTCGTAAATCGCCAGTTCCTGCGGCACCACGCCCATGATGCTTTTTGCTTTTTGCGGATCCGCCGAGAACGCCGCGCCCGCGACGAAGACTTCGCCGGAGTCCGGTTTCAACAAGCCGGAAATCATGGAAATACTCGTCGTCTTGCCCGCGCCGTTGGGGCCGAGCAATCCGTAAATTTCGCCGGGCCGCACCTCGAAGCTGACGGAATCTACCGCGCGAACTGCGCCGAATGATTTGGAAAGTTGCGACACCGTGAGCAGGCTCATAGACGCGAGTTTAAATCTGCTGAAGGCTGAAACAAGAACTCTTTGTGTCGCGTGACCACAAAGCAATTTACAGGAATTAATTTCCAGATTTCCGGCCGTTTACTGCGACTCCCGGGACTTACTTGCGCTGAAGATTGATCCCTTCACGATCGGTTGCAGATCGGTGCGCCGGATATTCTCAAGTCTGGCCTCGTGCAGCCAGGCATTGATCCGTTCGCCAGTGTGCGTGCGCGTGCCCGTCTCGACCAGCAACGTGAGATCGAAGGCTGCCGCCAACGCTTCCGTGGCTGAAACCGTGTGCCGGTCCGCCAGCTCACGGACATATTCGTAAACCATCAGCACGCCACCGGGATTCAGCGCCCGTGCCAACTTCTGAATGATCCGCGCGTTGTCCGCATCTGTGTGATTATGCGCCACGAGGAAATAAGTGATGACATCAAACGTGCCGGGAAGGGCGTCGTGAATAATGTTGCCGGCCACACAACTCATGCGGTCGCTGAAACCCCAGGCGGAAATTAAACTGTGCGTATTCGTCAGCGACACCGGCAGATCAAAAATCACCGCGCGCAATTCCGGCGAACGCCGACAAAACGCCGCCGCGTGCAAACCATGCGAGCCCCCGACATCCAGTAGCGTCTTGGCATCCGCAGGTAATTCAACGGCGCTTTGAACATCGTCCACCACGCTCGCCGCGTAATCTTTCATATACGCCGCGAACGTTGCCCCCATGCCCGGATTCGTTTGCATCAAATCCCAGATCACCGTCTTGGGCGCGCCCGTGACCACCGCGTCGCGCAGGCCGGCCATCAACTGCCACGCGTGCGCGAACCAGCGCAGACCGCTGTTCAAATCTTGTGACCCCGCTGATGACAACCAAGCTTGCGCGTGAATGCTGTTGCGAAGTTGATTCTCAGTCGTGAGTTCCAGATAGCCCGTCTGCACCAGCACCGCGCAAAGACGATCCATGCCATCCACCGAAGCCGCCAAACGACTCGCGAGATCTGCTACCGATAACGGGCCCTGACTGAGGGCCGCGAAGACGCCCAGCTCGCCCGCCGTGATGAGTGCCGCACTCGCCATCATGGGCCAATAAACATCCATCGCTAGCGAGGGTGGGGGAGGTGGAGCGGGATTCATAAGTGCAGTTTTACAAAAAAGTTCAGATCAAATGTTGGAAAGATCATCACTCCGGATTTCCTGATTCAATATCTTGAAACAATCATTTCGCCGCCAACGCCTCGGCGATTGCGCGGCGCAAGGGCGGCGCATCCGCCGCGACATCGCCCGGAAAAAACGCCAGCACCGCGCCATCTTTGCCCACAAGATACTTGCAGAAATTCCAGTCCGGCAGATGGCCTGACTTGCCGAGAAATTGATAAATCGGCGATTGTCCGGCTCCGGGTTTGGTCGAAACTTTGGCAAACAACGGGAACGTCACGCCATAGTTCAGTTTACAGAAGTCCGCGATCTCCGACGGCGAACCCGGCTCTTGCGCGCCAAAGTCATTGCTCGGAAATCCTAACACCGCGAATCCTTGCCCCGAAAGCTCGCGTTGCAATTGTTCCAGCCCCGCATATTGCGGCGTGTAACCGCACTTGCTCGCGAGGTTGACTACCAACGTCACCTTCCCGCGATAGTGCGCGAGATCCGCCGGTTCGCCTAGCAACGTCGTTGTCTTGAGATCATAAAGCATTTCCATAATGCGACCAGTATCGGCGGCGGCATAGTTGCAGCAAGTGCAAATAAAAAAGCCGCTCCAGTTTCCCGGAGCGGCTTTTGAATTTTCAGAAGTTAATTACTTCTTCTTGGCCGACTTCGCAGCGGCGCGCTTCTCTTCGATCGCAGCTTGAGCGGCAGCCAAGCGCGCGACGGGCACGCGATACGGTGAGCAGCTCACGTAGGTCAGGCCGACGCGATGGCAGAACTTCACGGAGTCGGGGTCGCCGCCGTGTTCGCCGCAGATGCCGAGCTTGATGCCGGGGCGGGTCTTGTTGCCCTTCTCCGCCGCGATCTGGATGAGTTGGCCGACGCCAGTCTGGTCAATCGACGCGAACGGATTCTTCTTCACGATTTCGTTTTCCGTGTAAGCACCGAGGAACGAACCGGAGTCGTCGCGGCTCATGCCGAGGCAGGTCTGCGTGAGGTCGTTCGTGCCGAAACTGAAGAACTCGGCGGTGTGCGCGATTTCGTCAGCGGTCAAAGCGCCGCGCGGAATTTCAATCATCGTGCCGACGGAGTAAGAAATTTTCACTTTCTTTTCCTTCTGCACGAGCGCGGCGACTTCGTGAACGATGGCAACCTGCAAGTCCAATTCCTTCTTGAAGCCGACGAGCGGGATCATGATTTCGGGTTTGGCTTTGAAACCTTTCTTGGTCGCGTCGGCAGCAGCTTCCAAAACTGCGCGGGCTTGCATGCGAGTGATTTCGGGATACTTGATTCCCAAACGGCAGCCACGGAAACCGAGCATCGGATTGAATTCATGCAACTCGTGAACGCGGGCCATGATTTTTTCAACCGGCACCTTAAGTTTCCGCGCGAGATCCATCTGCGCTTCCTTAGTGTTGGGCAAGAATTCGTGCAGCGGCGGATCGAGGAAACGGATCGTGGCGGGATAACCTTTCAGCGCCTTGAAGATGCCGAAGAAGTCTTCGCGTTGATACGGGAGCAATTTCGCGAGCGCGGTTTCGCGATCCTTGAGGTTGTCCGCGAGAATCATTTCGCGCATCGCATCAATACGGTCGCCTTCAAAGAACATGTGTTCCGTGCGGGTGAGGCCGATGCCAACCGCGCCGAACGCGATGGCCTGCTCGGTCTGCTCCGGCGTGTCGGCGTTGGTGCGAACCTGAAGTTTGGTGGCCTTCGCGCACCAAGCCATGAGCTGAACGTAGTTCTTATATTTCTCGGTCTTCTGCGCAACTTTGTCGTTGCTGATCAAACCGGAAACGATTTCCGACGGCGCAGTTTTGATCTGGCCTGCATAGACGAGACCGGACGTGCCATCAATGGAGAGGAAGTCGCCTTCTTTGTAAGTCACGCCGTCAATGGTCGTGGTCTTTTTGTCGTAATCAATCACGACGCCCGCCGCGCCGCAGACACAGACCTTGCCCATCTGACGGGCAACCAATGCCGCGTGCGAAGAAACACCACCGCGAGCGGTGAGAATGCCTTCCGCCGCGATCATGCCGCGCAAATCTTCCGGCGAAGTTTCGACGCGAACGAGCAAAACTTTTTCGCCCTTCTCGGCGGCTTGCACGGAACGGTCGGCGTTGAAATAAATTTTTCCCGTCGCCGCGCCCGGACCGGCGGGCAAACCAGTGGCGATGACTTTCGCCTTCTTGACTTCGGCCAGATCAAAAATCGGCGCGAGCAATTGTTCCAACTGATCGGCGGGATTGCGCATGATCGCCGTTTCCCAATCAATCAATTTTTCCTTCACCATGTCGGCGGCGAATTTCAAGCCGGCGGCGGCGGTGCGCTTGCCGTTGCGCGTCTGGAGCATGAACAACTTGCCGCTCTGGACGGTGAATTCAATGTCCTGCACATCTTTGAAATGGCTTTCCAAAGTTTTGCGGACGGCCATGAGTTCCGCATAGCTCTTGGGCATTTGCGCTTTCAACTTCGACACGGGTTCAGGCGTGCGGACGCCGGCGACGACGTCTTCGCCCTGCGCGTTGATGAGAAATTCGCCGTAAAATTCATTCGTGCCATTCGCCGGATTGCGCGTGAACGCCACACCGGAACCGGAATCTTCGCCGGTGTTACCGAACACCATTGCTTGCACGTTGACAGCCGTTCCCCATTCGGTCGGGATGTTGTATTTGCGGCGATAAACACTCGCGCGATCATTCATCCAGGAACCAAAAACCGCGCCCGCCGCGCCGCGTAATTGATCCCACGGATTCGTCGGAAACGCCTTGTTCGTGCGCGCTTTCACGAGTGCCTTGAAGCGGGCGACCAGTTCCTGCTGATCGGCCGCCGTGAGTTCGCTGTCCACTTTATCGCCGTGATATTTCTCGTGCTTGAAAGTGTGGATGGTGTGCTCGAACGGATCGTGATCTTCGCCTTCGCGCTTCTGCACGCCCATCACCACGTCACCATACATCTGGATGAAACGGCGGTAGCAATCCCACGCGAAACGCTCGTTGCCCGTGGCCTTGGCGAGCGCGAGAACCGCTTGGTCATTCAGTCCGAGATTCAAAATCGTATCCATCATGCCCGGCATGGAATCGCGCGCACCGGAGCGCACTGCGACGAGCAACGGCATACCGGTCGTGGAGCCAAACTTCGTGCCCATGATTTTTTCCATGTTGGCCATGCCCGCTTCCATCTGCGCTTGTAGCACGGACGGATAAGTTTTCTTGTTCGCGTAAAAGTAAGTGCAAACTTCCGTGGTGATGGTGAAACCGGGAGGCACCGGCAAACCGATGCGGGTCATCTCCGCGAGGTTTGCGCCTTTGCCGCCGAGAAGCGGCTTCATCGAGCCGTCGCCATCTGCTTTTTTATTGCCCCAGGTGTATACGTATTTGTTGGATTTAGCTTTTGCCATAAATTGGATGCTTTGGTTAAAAATTTTCCTGTGAAAACGAAGCGTGAAAATAGCAGATAGCGAGCAAGAGTCAACGCGAACGCACGGTGGAAATGGGGTGGCGCATTCTTGCGCCAAAAAAAATTAGACAAATCAATTTTTCATGCCTATTGTCCACTGTTTTTTACCCATTCAAATCAGTGTTAGCCCAGATTGTATGTTTTGATAAATGCATCAAACAGCTTCGGCTGTGGTTGATGGTTTTTGTTTTGCTGTTGACCGCGGCGGTTAGCGCTTCCGCGCAGGGAGGCATGACCGTCACCTTAGTCTGGGACTCAAGCTTGAGTCAGGATGTGGCCAGCTACAATATTTATTACGGAACTCGCAGCGGTTACTATACGAACATCGTCACGGTCGATGCCGCCTCCAACTCCACCCAAATTAGCGGCCTCGAAGCCGGAACCACTTATTTTTTTGCAGTCACCGCCGTGGATAGCATCAACAACGAAAGCGATTTCTCCACGGAAGTTTATTTCTCCGTTCCCACCGCGCCTAAACTACTCTCGCAAATCGTGACCGATGTGGACGGCAATAAGCTTCTGGAAATCTCCACTGTTCAAGTCATCCAGCGCTCGTGGTTTGTCGAATACTCAGAGGATATGGTGAACTGGTATGTTTTCGACTACGGCTTCGATAGTGCCGTCGATGAATGGATGCCGATCACCAATAGTTATTTTGATCGGGTGTTTTTTCGCCTGGTAGTTTTCTAAACGGCCGCCGGATCAGCCGCGCAAGGTAGAAGCTTTCCGTTTTTTAAATAACATATCTTCAAATCAGGATACGTTGATTTTTAATTTGAATTACCGCCGACTTTGCCTATCTTGACGCCATGTCGAACAACGCCGAACTGCTTAAAAAAGCCCTCCAAGAACGCATCGTCATCATTGACGGCGCGATGGGCACGACCATCCGCACTTACGGGCTGGGCGAGGCGGAGATTCGCGGCGAGCGGTTCAAAGATTCAAAAAAGGATCTCAAGAACAACGGCGATCTTTACTCGCTCACGCAGGCGGACACGATTTGCGACATCCATCGCCGCTTCCTCGAAGCCGGTGCGGACATCATTGAGACAAACACGTTTTCCGCCACGAGCATCGGGCAGAGCGAATTTTTCGTGGACGATCCGCGCGAACACGGCGGGCGCAAAGACCCGGCGTTTTATCAGGGCGTCATTGAAAATAAATTCCTCAATGATCTCGCGTGGGAAATCAATGAACAATCCGCCAAGCAATGCCGCGAATGGTGCGACCGCATCGCAAACAAAACCGGGCGTCCACGTTTCGTCGCGGGCGCAGTCGGGCCGCTGACCGTTTCGCTTTCCAACTCACCGGATGCGGATGACGCGGGTTTTCGCGTCTGCACGTTTGATCAGGTAAAGACGGCTTACACGCATCAGATTCGCGGACTCATCGCGGGCGGTTCAGACATTCTTTTGGTTGAAACAATTTTCGATTCGCTAAACGCCAAAGCCGCGCTGGTGGCGATTCAGGAAGTGTTCGAGCAAGACAAAAAAATTCTGCCGATCATGATTTCCGCCGCCGTCGGTCGCGGTGGCGAGACGATGATTTCCGCGCAGACCATTGAGGCGTATTGGAACGCGATGAAGCACGTTAAGCCCATTGCCATTGGGTTAAATTGCTCGCTCGGCCCAGATTTGATGCGTCCATTTCTCGCCGAACTCGCGGAGAAATCCAACACCGCCATCTCGTGCTATCCGAACGCGGGTTTGCCAAATCCGCTGTCACCAACCGGCTTTGATTTGACGCCGGAAAACATGGGTAATTTCCTCGGCGAATTCGCGCAGAGCAATTTAATCAACATCGCCGGTGGCTGCTGCGGCAACACGCCTGAACACATCGCGGCGATTGCGAAAGCGCTGGAAAACAAACCGCCGCGCGAAACGAAAACTGAAACCAAGTTTTCAACTGGCGCAGCCATTCCACTGCGTTTGAGCGGCTCGCAGCCGTTCACGCAGCAGATTGGTTCATTCATAATGATCGGCGAGCGCACGAACGTCGCGGGGTCGCCGAAGTTCGCGAAGCTCATCAAGGAAAACAAATACGAGGAAGCCGTCGCCATCGCGCGGCAGCAGGTCGAGAACGGCGCGAACATCATAGACATCTGCATGGACGAAGGAATGATTGATGGCGTCGCCGCGATGAGCCGTTTTCTGCAACTCCTCGGCAGCGAACCGGAAGTCGCCAAAGTTCCCTTCATGGTGGACTCGTCGAAGTGGGAAGTCATCGAAGCCGGCCTGAAATGCGTTCAGGGCAAAGGCATCGTGAACTCCATCTCGATGAAAGGCGGCGAAGAATTGTTCCGTGAACACGCGCGCAAAGTTTTGAAATATGGCGCAGCCGTCGTCGTGATGGCGTTCGACGAAAATGGCCAGGCCGCGACCTATGCCGAAAAAATTCGCATCTGCGAACGTGCGTATAAAATTCTCGTGGACGAAGTCGGCTTTCCGCCGGAAGACATTATTTTCGATCCGAACATTCTCACCGTCGGCACGGGCATTGAGGAACACAACAATTACGCCGTGGATTTCATCGAGGCCACGCGCTGGATCAAAAACAACCTGCCGCACGCGAAAGTCAGCGGCGGCGTGTCGAACGTGTCGTTTGGTTTTCGCGGCAACAATCCCGTGCGCGAGGCGATGCACAGCGCGTTTCTTTTTCACGCGATCAAAGCGGGCATGGACATGGGCATCGTCAACGCGGGGATGTTGGAAGTGTATGAGGAGATCGAGCCGGAGCTGAAGGAACTCGTCGAAGATGTGTTACTGAATCGCCGTCCTGACGCGACCGAACGCCTCGTCGTGCATGGCGAGAAACTCAAAGCCGCCAGCGCCGGCACAACTGCGACCGATAAAAAAGTTGAAGAAGAATGGCGCAAAGGCACGATTGAAGAACGCCTCTCGCACTCGCTCGTTCGCGGCATTGATCTTTACGTTGACGCCGATACCGCCGAGGCGCTGGCGAAATATGGCAAGCCGCTCACCGTCATCGAAGGCCCTTTAATGGCGGGCATGAGCGTCGTCGGCGATCTGTTTGGCGCGGGCAAAATGTTTTTGCCGCAGGTTGTAAAATCCGCGCGCGTGATGAAAAAATCCGTCGCGTATCTCACGCCCTTCATGGAAGCCGAAAAAGCCGCGATGGCGGCGCGCGGTGAAGTCGTGAAGGCGCAGGGAAAAATTATTTTGGCGACCGTCAAAGGCGACGTGCATGACATCGGCAAGAACATCGTCGGCGTCGTGCTCGCGTGCAATAACTACGAGGTCATTGACATGGGTGTCATGGTGCCGTGCGAAAAAATTCTGGAGCGCGCGAAGCTGGAAAAGGCCGACATCATCGGCTTGAGTGGACTCATCACGCCGTCGCTGGATGAAATGGTTCACGTCGCGCGCGAGATGGAGCGCACGGGTTTCAAAGTCCCGCTGCTCATCGGCGGTGCAACGACGAGCCGCGCACATACGGCGGTGAAAGTTGCCCAGCATTACAGCGAGCCGGTCGTGCATGTTCTCGACGCGTCGCGCGCCGTGCCCGTGACGAGCAGCCTTTTGAGCAAGGATGGCAAAGCCGCGTTCGTAAAACAGCTCCGCGCTGATTACGAAAAGTTGCGGGAACAACACGCTGGTTCGGCGGTAAAACTACTTTCGCTTGAAGCCGCCCGCGTCAATGCGCCGAAGTTGAAGTTTGACGATTTGCCGAAGCCGGAGTTCACCGGCGTGCGCACACTGTCGTCCGGCACATTCAATCCCGGCAAATGCGATTGCGGTTCGTCGCACGGTCACGCCGGGGCG
>JANYFN010000019.1 GCA_025362675.1 Limisphaerales bacterium
TCGTTTTTCACAAAGCTGCAATCTCGCCCATAGATGCGTGCGGCTTCGTTCAATCGCGGCCCAGCATACGAAAAGAATTGAATCGCGTCTGCGGAATGCCCACCCCTGCCACTACCATTTCCTCGAACATGGGCAAGCAGCGCAACGAACTGGTCTGGCTCCGGCAGTTTCAATTCCTTCCGGCGCACACGCGCCCGTTTTACGTCTTTGTCTTTGGCGGGGTTGTCGTAACGCACACCCGAATCCATAGCGATGTCCAGAATCCGCCGGAGAACAGAAAGCGTTCCGTTTATTACCGTGGAAGCATACATTTTTCCAAACCGCGACCGCCATTCGAGGCAGTCAAACTTCGTGATGCGTTTCACATCCATCTGTTCCAAGCCAGTCCAAGTTTTGAGAAGATCAATGGCCGCTCGTTCGTTGTATTTTTTCGTGCTTTCCTTAATATCAGTGGCGTGTTTCTGGCGTTCTCTGAAAATTGCGAGCGCATCGCCAAAAGTCATTTTCCCGACAATCTTGGTTTGCGACGGCGCGACGGCGCGATGTTCAGCATCCACCACGTCGGCCAATCGCAGTTTGGCCACCGAAAGAATGTTGGTATCGAGTGACTTTCGGACAAGCTTGCCACGCACCTTCGCGCGGGCAAAATATATGCCGGAGGGTTCATAGCGAACCAGATTGGCGACGGGAGCTTTTGTCCAGAGGCTTTCAGATTCAGAATTTTCGGTTTTCATGGAAACAGTATCAGATGGCGGTATCAGATTGGGTGTAACGGAATCATTACAAAATGAAGACCGCCCAATGTTTATTGTGTTCTCTTGATACCGACATGAAGGAAGGCTACGCTGTTTCCTAAACAATGGATCACGGTTCAATTCCGTGCGGGGGCACCACTTCCGCCGCTTATAAAAGTCAGGTGATAGACCAATAACCGTTCACCATTTATTGCTTTTGAGCACACCGTGCCGCGCAACAATGTTACCGGTTGCAATTGTCGTCAGTTGTTCTGAAAATACCTGAAACCATTTCATCGTGATCAGAAAAATCCTGCCACTGCAATTCAAGCCAAAACCAAACTTGGGGTTTATTTTATTGGCGCTGGCGATCTGTTTTCAGCAAATCAGTTTCGCGCAGACGAAGCGCGCGGGCGCAGCTGCCCGACCGGAGTTGAACTACGAGCCGCACGGCAATTTTGCAAACAATGTGGCGCGTCCGTTGCGTTACTGGCCGATCAATGGTGATTTTGTCATCACCAACGGCGCGGAATTTTTTAATCGTCCGCTTTATTGCCTCAACTCCGGCTTCCGCATTGACGGTGGGGACAAGCCAGAATTTTCGCTCTACCTGCCGGGACGAGGCGGCAATTTGCGCCTAGGCATCAAAACTTCTGGCGGCATGAAATGGTTGAATGACGCGGCGCAAATCGTCACGCGCTACCGGGCTGGCTCACTGATTTATGAAATCCGCGATCCGCTGCTTGACGATGCCGAACTGGATTTGACCGCGCTCCCGTTGAGCGAGACGAAAGGATTGATTCTGTGCGCGAAGTTTTTGGAGAGCCGAGTTCCTTGGGTATCTCCGGTGAAACTGATATTCGCTTTTGGCGGCGCGAACGGGATGAGAGGCGCGCGCGGTGGAGACATCGGTTGCGAGCGCGAGCCGGTCGGAAACTTTTTCCAGCTCAAGCCGGAGCAGTGCCGTGGAAACGAATTTGTCATCACGACAAACCGATTTGTTTTGCACAGCAAAGCGGCGACCCTAGCCGGATTTTTTCCACTGGGAACCAGGTTGCAACTTGTGGATGCGAGCAAATGGGACGCGCGCGGCGATTTGCTTTCCACGACAAATGCCAAAACAGAATTGCCGGTCCTGATTGGCGAACTGGAATTACAAACTGACCATGAATATTTTCTCACGCTGCAACAAATTAGCAGCGATGAGAAAACTAAAGTGGATGATTTGGCTGAGTTGTTTTCGGCCGCTGAAAGTCATCGCCGCTCAATTGCAGCGCGCGTGTTGGTAGCAACGCCGGACCCTTTCATCAATGCCGCCGCTGCGGCGCTGAACATGGCGGCGGACGCGGTGTGGGATGACAAGCAGCAATCTTTCATGCACGGCGCGGTGGCGTGGCGGACACGGCTGCTTGGCTGGCGCGGCCAATACGCTGGCGACGCGCTGGGCTGGCATGAACGCACGGCAACGCATTTTGAGGGTTTTGCCACAACCCAAAATACGGATGCGATTCCGGAGACAATTCCGTCCGCTGACGAGCAATTTAATCTCGCGCGCAGCGAGGCGGCGATCCACTCGAACGGCGACCTTTCCAAAAATCATTACGACATGAATCTCGTCGGCGTGGACGCGTTCTTTCGGCATCTATTGTGGACGGGGGATACAAATTTCGCGCTCGCGATGTGGCCGACCATTGAGCGACATCTCGCGTGGGAACGACGGTTGTTTCGCCGCGAATTTGGCACTGATAAGCTGCCACTTTACGAAGCTTACGCCGCGATTTGGGCGAGCGACGATTTAAATTACAGTGGCGGCGGCACGGCGCACGCGAGCGCTTACAATTATTTTGCCAACACAATGGCGTCGCGCGTCGCTAAAATTCTTGGCAAGGATTCTTCAATCTACGAAAACGAAGCGGCGTTAATTTTGCGCGGCATGAATAAATATCTTTGGCTCGCTGACGATGGAAATTTTGCCGAGTCAAAAGATTTGCTCGGTCGGCAACGCGTGCACCCGAATTCCGGTTTGTGGACGTTTTATCACACGATTGATTCCGAAGTGCCGACGCCGTCGCAAGCGTGGCAGATGGCGCGCTGGATGGATGAGCACAGTGCGCATATTCCCATTCGCGGCGTAAATGTGCCGGACGAAAATCTGTTCACGCTGCCGGAAACGAGTTGGATGCCGTATCAATGGTCGCTCAATAATGTCGTCATGGCCGAGGCCGCGCACACGGCGCTCGGCTTCTGGCAGGCGAACCGCGCGGAAGCCGCATTTTTATTGTTCAAGGGCGAATTGCTCGACTCGGCGTTTCTCGGTTTGTGTCCGGGAAATTTTGGTGCGATGACGTCGCACGATATGGCGCGCGGCGAGGCGCAACGCGATTTTGGCGATGCGATTGGAATCAATTCCCGCGCGCTCGTTGAAGGACTTTTTGGAATCAAACCGGATGCGCTGGCGGGAGAATTAAAAATCGTTCCCGGATTTCCAATAAAGTGGAATCACGCAAGCATCCGTCATCCCGATGTTGATTTTGAATTTAATCGCGACGGTTTGACCGAGACATATTTGATCAAACCCAAATTTCCGAAGTCCATGGGATTGACCTTGCAAATCGCTGCGTTGGGAACTGAGGCGGAAGTTACGGTGAATGGTCGATCGGAAAAATGGAAATGGATTGGAGATTTATTTGGGGTGCGGCGGATTGAGATCGCTAACTCAGCGACTGAAAGATTTGAAGTGGTTGTGAAGTGGAGCGGAGCGTTTCCAGCCGAAAAAGTCGGGCCGGAAATTTCGGTTGAAACGCTGAAGCAAAATCCGGCGTTTGATTGGACCAATACCATTTCTTCCGCTCAAAAGCTTGAGGCGGTGAATCTAGTTCCGTGCTTCAACGACCAAGTGACCCAGATTTTTCGCAACGAATATCGTTCACCCCGCTCGCCATTCGCCTCACTCGCGATTCCCAAACAGGGCATTGGCGGCTGGTGCGAGCCGAATGCGAATTTTGAGGTGGACGATTCCGGTCTGCGGGAACTCTCCAAAAAAAATGGCGGGAAGATTGTTCTGCCGGACGGAATTTGGTTCGCGACGCCGGGCGACACAAGCGCGAAAAATATTATCTTCACCTCGCAATGGGACAATTATCCGCGCGAAGTCTTAGTGCCGCTCACGGGTAAATCCTCGCACGCATTTTTGCTGATGGCTGGTTCAACGGACGCGATGAAGAGCCGGTTTGATAACGGCGAGGTGATTGCGACCTATGCCGACGGCACCACCACGAGACTCGCCTTGAATAATCCGGTGAACTGGTGGCCGATTGATCAGGATTATTTCATTGATGACTTTGCTTTTCGCCGCGATGAACCCATTCCGCCGCGGGTGGATTTACGGACCGGAAAAATCCGCCTGCTTGATGTCCAACGTTTCAAGGGCCAAGGTAAAAAAGTTCCCGGCGGCGCGGCGACAGTTTTAGAATTACCGCTCGACGCGACGAAGGAGTTGAAATCGTTGACTGTGCGCGCGCTCGCGAACGAAGTTGTCCTTGGTCTGATGAGCGTGACCTTGGCGCGTTGACGAGGAATGCCAACTTACGTGAAACCCCGGCTCAAAATTCTTTTCGTGTGTGCGATGAATAAGAAGCGGAGCGCCACGGCGGAACAATTATATCGCAACGATGCGCGCCTGGAGGTGCGGTCGGCGGGCGTGCGCAGTGAAGCAAAGCGGCGCGTGAGTGAAAGCGACATGCGGTGGGCGGATATTGTTTTTGCGATGGAGCGCAGTCATAAGCGCTGGCTGGCGTCGCAATTTCCAGAGCTCGACTTGCCGCCGATTGAGGTGTTGGAAATTCCCGATGACTACGAATTCATGGATGTGGAATTACAGGAAATGCTACGGCTGACGCTTGATCCGGAAATTAATTCACTTCTATCTGCTCGTGAAGATTCTCGCGCCCAAGATAATTAACGTGCCGCTGCGGGTTGGTAACCTTCAAGCAGAGTAGCAACTTTCTCGGCAATAATCTGTTCGCAGCGGGCAACTTCTTCGTGGCGCAATTTCAGGTATTCGCTCGCGATACTTTGGAGGTCGTCCACGTTGTAGAGATAGACGTTATCGAGCTCGTTGACGGCGGGATCAATGTCGCGCGGCACGGCGATATCAATGAGGAGCAGGGGACGATTCTTGCGGCGGCGCATCAGCGGTTCGAGTTTGGTGCGGTCGAGAATGTGATGTGACGCGGCGGTGCTGCTGATGGCGATGTCGATGCGCTCAAACTCGTCAGGCCATTGCTCGAAAGGCACGGCGCGTCCGCCGAGTTCAGCGGCGAGAGCGTGGGCGCGTTCAGGTGAACGGTTCGTGAAGGTGATTTTTTTCACGCCGCGTGATTGTAAGGCGCGCGCAGTCTTCTCACTGGTTTCGCCAGCGCCGATGACGAGAACTTCGTGTTCGGCAAGTGTGCTAAAAATTTTCTCGGCCAGTTCCACGGCGGCGGACATCACGGAAACGCTGCCGCGCTGGATGTTGGTTTCCGTGCGGATGTGCTTGGCGACATTGAAGGCGCGCTGAAATGCTTTGTTAAGCCGCGCGCCGGTGTGTTTGTGTTGAAAGGCGAGGTCGTAAGCCTGCTTGAGCTGACCGAAAATTTCTGTTTCGCCGATAACCATCGAGTCGAGTCCGGCCGCAACTTTGAAGAGGTGGTGCAAGCTGTGCGGCTCGGCAATGGTGTAAAGTTCATCCCCGAGCGCGCCGTCGTAAGCGTGGTGCGCGATGAGAAATTTTTTCAATTCTACGAACGCCGTTTCTGGTGCCAACGGGGTGACGATGTAAAGTTCCACGCGGTTGCAGGTGGAGAGAATAGCGGCTTCGGTGGCGAGACCGGATTCGCGCAACGCAGCGAGTGCGCCGGGAATTTTCTCACCGGCAAAGGCGAAACGCTCGCGTAGTTGCACGGGCGCTGAACGGTGGCTTAATCCGATGACGACGACGCTCATTGTCCAGTGATGAGTGACGAGCCACCTTCGGCGAGCAGCGGGTAGGTGCGTTGGGTGGTCACGCGTTCGCTGGCAGATGGCTGCTCTTGGTGCAGGGGAGAAAATTTATTGGTCAGACCGAACGTCAGCAATAGACAGGCAAAGGCGACGACAATACCCCAGGCGAAGCGCCGAGCCGAGCGTCCAAAAAATTTATGTGCCACGAGCGCTTCGAGATACACGAGCCAGAGCAGCGCCGACCAAAGGACTTTGGTGTCGGAGAAATACGATTTGCCTTCCGGTCGCGGCAGCAGCCAGCCCGCGACCAAACCTACTGTGAGCAGAACAAAACCTACGGCCACTAAGCGTGTGGTGATGAGTTCTAGCCTTTGAATTGAAGGGAGAAACGAGAGAAGCGCGCGGAGTTTGCGGACTTTTAAATCACGCTGTTGAGCCATAAACATTGCCGCCGCCACCGCTGCCAGGCCGAACGCGCCGTAGGCTTGCAAAATGGTTGCGGCATGCAGGCTGCGCAGCGCGCCAGAGAATTCAGGCTTCGGTCCGTGCGGCGGATCGAGCGACGGCATCAGCGCAAACACGCCGACGGTGAACAACACCGGGGCCGCGAATGCACAGATGAATTTGAAGCGCGGCATGAGCGCATAAGCCAGTGATGCGAGGCCGAGCGCCCAGAGCAGAAAGGTGGTTGCCTCGTAGAGATTATTGACGGGGCAACTGTGCAGCGAGAGTCCCCGCTTCGTCATCGCTAACGTGTGCAACGCGACACCAGCAGCGAGCAGGAAATAATTTACCCAGTCATCGCGGCGAAAACCTTTGCGCCAGAGGAAAACAGAATAGACCGTCGCGCTGCCGTAAAGCAGCACGGCGAGCAAAAAACAATGCCGGTCAGTGAACCAAGCCATGCGAACAGCTTAAATGCCGCGTTGGCCGGTGCAAGCGTGCAATTAAAATTGAACTTTTTAGCGCTGGTTTTCTTTGCCAAGATGCCGCTACTAAATCCATGAATAATTTCCGAAATGGTGGCCGCTGCACATTTGTTTTGCTGGCAATATCGTTCTTAGTGAGCGCCGGCAGTTTTGCGTTGCCGGCAAAAACTTTTTGTGAGTTTTATATTTCGACCAGCGGCAGGGATGCGAATCCCGGCACGAAATCGAAACCGTTTCTCACGTTGACACACGCACGTGACATCGTGCAGACGATGGTTCCAAGTATGACCGGCGATATCGTAGTTAATCTCCGTGGCGGAAATTATTCGTTGACCGAGCCAGTAGAATTTCGCTCGCCAGATTCAGGGATCAATAGTTTCAACATTATTTATCGGGCTTACAAAAATGAAACTCCCGTCATCAGCGGTGGCGTCTTGGTGACGAACTGGACGCTGGATCATGGCCGAGTTTATTCAGCGAAATTAAATTGGGATGGCAAGTTGCGCGGTTTGTTTGTCAACGGGCAGCGCGCGGCGATGACACAAAAAGAATTCAAGGGCAGAGGAGCCTGGGGCGAATTTATCGTCACCGGTCGCGAGCCGTGGGCGGAGACGCCCGGCAAAACTTTGGACGGAATTCAATTTGATCCGGCGGAAGTTCCCGCGCTGACCAATCCCTCCGATGCGGAACTCTTGCAGCATCGCACTTGGAATTTTTTGGTGATGGGCGTGCGCGACGTCGCAACGGAATCGGGCGCGCGCATTTTGAAACTGCAACAGCCCTGTGGTGCGATTGCGGCAACGCTGGCGTGGGGGTGTAACCTCGGTCCCACAAATAATTTTACCATCTGTAATGCCTTCGAATTTTTGAATGCGCCGGGTCAGTTTTATTTTAACCGCGTGACCCACACGCTTTATTATTTTGCCCGCAATGACGAGGACATGAGCAAGGCTACAGTTATCGCGCCACTCAGTGAAGGGTTGCTGAGACTTTCTGGAAATTCGACGAATAATCGCGTAAAAAACCTTAGTTTCAGCGGTATAACTTTTGCCTATGACCATTGGCTGCTGGAAAAAATCGGCGATTCGCGCGGCGTGGTGGGCGTGCAAAGTCTTGGTCTTTACACACGCTTTCGTGCTGATGGCAATCATCATAAAAGTCATTACGACATCTTGAATCTGCCGCCAGCGACCGTTGAAATTCGCAACGCAGAAAATATCCGCTTTGAACAAAATTATTTTGTCCACCTCGCCCGCGGTTCGGCGGTCAGCCTCGTGAACGATGTCGTGGATAGCTCGATTATCGGCAATGTTTTCAATGATATTTCCGGCAATGCCGTGAACGTCGGCCACCCGCAACACTACCTGATCGGCGATGGCCCGTTGTTCGCCAACGGCGTCGAAGGTGTTTGTGCGCGCGATAAAATTTCCAATAATTACATCCGTAAAGTGAGTCTTGATTACAAACAAGGCGAGGCCATCAGCGGGTTTTTCACTGAAGCGGTGGAGATCTCACATAACGATATTCAGGGCGTGCCTTATGGTGGAATCGCGCTTGGCTGGTGGTGGGGTAACGCGGAAATTCCGGCCTCCACCGTGCCAAAAAATAATGCGATTTTGTTCAATCGGGTATTCGACACGCAACAAGAACTACTGAAGGACGGCGGGGCGATTTATGTCTTGGGCGAGCAGCCCGGCGGGCGCATCCAAGGTAATTACGTTCACTCGCTGACGAGACTGATTTATCCGGATGATGGCTCAGCGTTTTGGAACATTTCTAATAACGTCCTCGACCCACAGCCCAATGGTAAGTGGCTGTTTGTATGGACCGATCGCATTCACGACCTGCGGATTGAAAATAATTTTATCACCGGCACGAACTTGCAAAACAAGGCGACGGATAATTGCACGCCTATTAATACGACGTTGATGAGAAAATCTTTTTCCGCCGAAGCGAAGAAAATTGTGGCCGCCGCGGGCCTCGAAAAAAATTACCGTAACCTTCCCGGAAAAATTCAGCCTTGGATGAAGTAGCTTAAGTTTTCCAGTTCGATCGCGAGGTTGACATTGTTCACCATCACATCTTCCGGCACGGCGAGAACGATGGGTGCAAAGTTCAGGATGCCGGCGATCCCGGTATCCACGAGGGTGTTGACCACGTTTTGTGCCACGGCTGGGGGCACGGAGAGGATGGCCATTTTGACATTTTTTTCGCGGATAAACTTTGGCATGTCATGCATGCCAAAGATTGGCTGGGAAATTTTTTTATCGCGTTTACGATCCGGGTCGGTGTCAAACGCAGCGATAATTTCAAACCCTTCTTTTTCAAAGCCGCGATACGAGAGCAAAGCTAAGCCGAGGTTGCCGACCCCCACGAGAATCACTGGTTGCAGGCTGGACGTGCCGAGTTCTTCAGAAATTTTTTGCAGTAGTTCGTTGACATCGTAACCCAGCCCACGCGTGCCGAAGGTGCCAAAATAAGCGAGATCTTTCCGCAACTGGGTGGGTTTGACACCGGCCGCCTTGGCGAGGGCCTCGCTCGAAACCGTGCCAATACTGTTCTCGCGTAGCCGCGCCAGACAGCGCAGATAAATCGAGAGCCGATAAATCGTCTTGCGCGGGATCACTTGCCGACTGGTTTTTTTCACGGCTGCAAAATTAAGCCACTAAGCGGCGGGCGGCAAGTGTTTGTGAATTATTTCACAATGGCAGATCAATACGCGACGATTGAAAAATCCATTCAGCAAGCGATCGGAAATAGGCTGTCGTCTTAATGGATGCTCACGACCAACGCCGTCGTATTATCGCGCCCAGAATTGGTTACCGAATTGGCGACCAGAATTTTAGCGGCGGCGTCATCGCTTTCGTTGTGACGCAGAATATCGATCAGTTGGTGATCATAAAGTCCATCCACCAAACCATCCGAGCAGAGCAGGAAAATATCCCCGCGCTGGCAAGTTACAACGCCAACCTGCGGACTGACAAATTGGTTTGCGCCGCCGAGCGCTTTTTGTAGGACATTGCGGCGCGGGTGCCCACGCGCCTCGCGTTCATTGATCTGGCCGGTGCGAAAAAGCCAGCCCACGTGCGTATCGTCGGCGGTGAGCTGCGTGATTTCACTCTTCCCTTTCGCTAAATGATAAATCCGGCTGTCACCGATGTGGCCGAATATCATTTTCCCCGGCGTGAACCAACCCAGGCTCATGGTGGTTTGCATGCCTTCGATCTCCTCGTAGCTGCCGCCGAGATAAACTAATGCCCGGTGGATTTGTCCAAACAGTTCATTCAAAATAGCCGTGGTTTTTTGTCCGTCGTCACCGATTTTGCGGAACGTTTGCGGGAGCAATCGGGTGATTTTTTCCACCGCAATGTTGCTCGCGTATTCACCGGCCTTCGAGCCGCCCATGCCGTCGCACACGGCGAAGGCGTAATCGTTTTGCTCCGTGGTGGCCGAACCGAATTTGCCGAGGCGGAAAACTTCCTGCGCGTCAAATTGCAGGCCGAGAAACGCGTCCTCATTGTTTTTTCGGAAACGGCCCACGTCGCTACAGCCAGACCAATGGAGGGCAGTGGATTTGGGCTTGCTGATTTTTTTCATACCGTTTTCGCTTCGGATAAAATGGTGGCGAATTCGAAATCGATCAAACAAAAGCGGCCGTCGCTGAAACGGTAGGTCACATTGCGGAGGTCGGCATCGTCATGGCGCACGCCAAAAGTTTCGAGTTCGGCAAAGAGCGCCAATCGCCTTTGATCATCAAGCCGTTCGACGCGTTGGCCGCAGTTGGTGGTGACGATCTGGGGCATGGTTTCGTCCGCTTCCAGTAAACGCGGAACAAAGTTGCAGCCGCGCGTTTCGAGGTAGCGCAGGACGCGGACTTCATTGTTGAAACGTTGCGCGGCGTCCGCCCCATGATACGTTTTGAAAACTCGGCCATCGAAGGTGAGATGCACCGTGGCGCGTAGCGTGTCTTTTACTTTTAGCATGATGATGAACGTCTTCCTAGACTCGGCCTTTGGCAAAAACGTCGGCTGCCAAAATGAATTTAGTTCGCCGGCCGCAATCCAGATTCAATGCGTTTGACTTCTTCTTTGAGCATTTCGGTGACGCGGTGTTTAGCCAGGTAAACCTGATCAATCGGCACGCTGAACGCCTCGGCTACTTTTTCTGGCTCCCAATTTTTATTCGCGTAGAAATCGAAGATTTGAAACTTGGCCGGGTCTAGTCGCCGCTTCACTTTGGCCATCGCGGCACCGAGTAGATTTTTTTCCCATTCATCGTTCCAGATCACATCGAGCTGGTGGCTAGCGGGATCAACGTGGTTGTTCGCCGCATGCGTTTCGGTGTCTGGCTCATTCGTTATCGGCTCGTGCTCAAAATGATTTTTACGTTTGCGAAGTTGATCCGCAATTCGCCAGCGCGTCAGATTCAGCAGCCAGCCTTTGAAGGAACCCAGGGCGGGATTGTAGTTGAAGTTGGCCATTTGTTTAGCCACACAAAACATGGTTTCCTGAACGACGTCCTGCGCCTCGGTTTTTGTGAGGCCACGTTTTATGGCCACGCCGTAGATAAGCTTCCAATAAGTGTCGAAAAATTCCTGCCAGCTTTTTTGATCCTCCCAGTTTTTGAGGCGCTTGATCAAGGTGGCACGCGTAGGAAGCAATTCGTCAGTTTCCGTGGCCATGTTACCAGCAATGTAGCCTCCGAGCCGATTTCGTAAATGAAAAAACGCGGTAATTGTTGCGGAGATAGCTAACCGCCAGCGCTTTTACTTGTTTAAGCGGCAGCAGTTTACTTATATATAATGAATTCAATTAGAAGAAATCCTTGAAACTTATGCCCAGTTCTCAGAATTGTATGTTTCGTGTTCACTGCGCGCTTTTTTGTTGGTTGCTGTTAGCGATTGAACCGTGTCAGGCTCAATCGGTCATCGCACCAATTTTTCCAGGAGAAGTTCAGATCGAGGCGCTGCGTTTACCCGTGGAGATTTCTAAGGGTGGAACGGCCGTTTGGTCCTCGGCATTAACCAACCAGATTCTTCACGCGGGTGACCATTTGCGAACGGGAGTAAATGGCCGTGCTACTTTGCGCTGGTCGGGACAAAGCATTGTTTCGGTAAGCGCCTCCACGGAGCTGGAAATTCTCCGGCCGCAACAAGCCGCCGATGAAAGCGGTCTGCACTTATTGCGCGGCATGGCGTCATTTTTTCATCGCGATAAACCGGGCCGTATTCAAATCATTACGCGCGGCACCATCGCGGGCGTCGAAGGCACGGAGTTCGTGCTTGCGGTGGACGACACCGATCACACGACGATGTCGGTGATTGACGGACGGGTGAGTTTTGGCAACGAACAAGCCACGCTGCTCCTGACCAACGGACAGCAAGCGGTGGCCGCGCCGGGACAAGCTCCGGTGCCGACGCCCGGTTTCATCGCCAATAACCTGTTGCAATGGTGCTTCTATTATCCGGCGGTGATTGATGCCGATGATTTGAAACTTACCGCCATCGAGCAAACCGAGCTCGCGTCGTCGCTCGCGGCCTACCGCAGCGGCGATTTGCCGGACGCGCTCGAAAAATTTCCTGGCGGCATGCCGACGCTTTCGGATAGTGAAAAAATCTTTCACGCAGCCTTGTTGCTCTCAGTCGGCGAAGTAGCCGCCGCCGAGGCCGTCATGTCAGCGATCACTGATAAATCGGGTCCGCCGCAAAAACTTTCCCGCTCCTTGCAGCAACTCATCGCCGCCGTGAAGCGCCAACATTTTCAGTTGGAACGTTCGCCGCAGCTCGCGTCTGAATTTCTGGCGGATTCCTATTTCCAGCAATCGCTCGCCACCAATAAATCGTCCTTGGCTAACGCGCTCCAAGCTGCTCGGCAAGCGACGGTCATTTCGCCACACAACGGTTTCGCCTGGGAGCGGGTCGCGGAGTTGGAATTCGGTTTCGGTCGCCTGGCAGAGTCAGAAACTGCGCTCGACCGGAGTCTCGCGCTGGCACCGCGCAATGCCGAGGCGCTCGCGTTGAAAGGCTTCATTCTCGCCGCGCACAATCATACGCGGGCGGCGATGGAATGGTTTGATCGCGCTATTGCTGTCAATCCCGGGCTGGGTAACGCGTGGTTGGGACGTGGGCTTTGCAAAATCAGAATTGGCAACGCGCAGGATGGGCGCGGGGATTTACTGGTCGCCGCGGCCACCGAACCGCAACGCGCTGAGCTTCGTAATTTTCTTGGCCGGGCTTTTGCCGTGGCCGGCGATGCTCCCCATGCGATCAGCGAAATGGCCATCGCCGAAAAACTGGATCCCAATGATCCGACCACCTGGTTTTATTCGGCGCTGTTCAAACAGCAGCAGAACCGGATCAACGAGGCGATTCGCGATCTGGATAAATCCAAAGAGTTGAACGACAACCGCCGCGTATATCGCTCGCAATTTCTGCTCGATCAGGATCGTTCGGTGCGCAATATCAACCTCGCTGGGATGTATGAGGACGCCGACATGATCACCGTCGGCCAACACGAGGCGGCGCGCGCCGTGAATGATGATTACGGAAATTATGCGGCCCATCTCTTTCTGGCGGAGAGCTATTTTCCGCAGAGCTTTGACAACAATAATAACTTCACTCTGCGTTACGAAACCCTAGGTGCCAGCGAGCATTTCATTGCCGATTTGTTGGCGCCGCCGAATGTCAGCGTTTCGTCGCCGTCCATTTCGCAGCAGACCTACTCCCATATTTTTCTGCACGATGGTTCGCGGGCCAGCACGAGCACGGAGTATTTGAGTCGGGGAGCGTGGAGCGAAGCCGCCTCGGTTTACGGTTCCTACGGCAACTTCGGTTACTCCGTGTATATGTCGGAAAAATATGATCCGGGCCAGCGGCTGAACAGTGATTTTGACTCGCATTATTATACTTTATTACTGAAACAACAGCTCACACCGCGCGATATGGTTTTTGGGGTGATCGAACATTACGAAAGCAGCGGCGGCGATTTAGCGCAGCGATATTTCCAGAACGCGGTCGCCGAAACGTATCGTTTTAAGGAGGAACAGCAGCCGAATTTGACCCTCGGCTATCACCATGAGTGGAGTCCTGGGGTTCACACCTTGGCTTTGCTTTCAAGACTGAATGATTCGTATTCCTTCTACAATTTTGCCCAGCCTTCCATCTTTGCTGATTATCCGGATATTTCGCCGGGAGTTCCCGGTTTGGTAGCGGTTTCCCCGATGACGTTCACCGAGAATTTTCTGAATCAGTCCACCATTTATTCGGGTGAGCTGCAACAGATCTGGGAAAAACCCGACCACACCACCATCTTGGGAACACGCTGGCAGGCGGGAGATTTCAAATCCACCCTCACGCTCAGGAATGCTTTTCCCAATGCTCCCGAATTTCCTTTGCCACCCAACGTTGAGGACGCACAGTCTGTCAATCCTAAGTTTGATCGGGCGAGCGTTTACGGCTATCACCAGTGGCAGGTTTGGGAACCGCTCGAACTCATAGGTGGATTAGCGTATGACCACCTACACTTCCCGGAAAATTTTCAGGGCACCCCGGTTTCCCCCAAGGAAAAAACCGAAGAACAAGTTTCGCCCAAGGCTGGCGTCATCTGGACGCCCGCAAAAAATTCCACCGTCCGTCTGGCTTACACCCGGTCTTTGGGCGGCGCGAGCTACGAGCAGAGTCAGAGCATCGAACCGTCTCAGGTCGCTGGTTTCGTGCAAAACTTCCGTAGTATCATTCCTGAATCCATCGTCGGTGGCACTTCGGGCGGCTCGTTTGAAACTTATAATCTCGCCTTCGAACAAAAATTTCCTACCGAAACCTATCTCTCCTTGTGCGGCGAAGTTTTGAATTCCCAAGTCCGGCGCGTGGTTGGGGCTTATGATTACTTCCCGGATGAAATTGATTTCCCCTTAGAATCCGGCCTGCGCGAAAATCTGGATTTTCAGGAAAAGTCAGTGCTGCTGACCCTTAACCAATTGCTCGGAAAAAGTTGGTCGCTCGGTGCCAGCTACCGCATGAGCCAAGCGATTTTGGATGACACTTATCCGGATCTCCCGGCGAAAATCCCGGGTTTTGTGCGTTCCATTTTACCGCACCAACGCACTGAGGCGATCATCCATCAAGTTGACCTCTCCGCACTATGCAATTTGCCCAATGGCTTTTTTACCCGCGGCCACGCCGTATTGTATTCCCAATACAACTACGGCTATCCGGCGGAGCAACCAAGTGTTTATCCGTTCGGTCCGCAGCCCGGTCAACCTGGCGACACGCTCATTCAACTCGATTTCTTTGTCGGCTATCGTTCGCCCAATCGGAAAATGGAAGTCTCAGTCGGCTTGCTGAATCTCACCGACCAAGACTACCACCTGAACCCGCTGACGAGTTATGCTGATCTGCCGCGCAGCCGCATGTTGGTGCTCCGGCTCCGATTGGACTTTTAAGGCAGAAAACCCGTCAGGACGATTGGGTAATTCGTCGTGGGCACGTTATTCGGGAAATAAATCGTGAAGCGATATTTGGCGCTGACGGGCAAATTCGGCACGGTCACACTCTTGGCACCGCAATCCGTGTCGTTATTCTTGCCGAGATAAACCACTTTGGTATCCGATCGTCCGCCACCATCAGCAGCGGTAAAAACCGTGGTGTTATTCGTATCTGGCACCCAACCCCAGCCGCTGGCCACCGTTTTCGTATAACTGACAAATCCCGAGTATGTGCCCGGACACGTGCCAATCGTCCCGCTACTAATGGTTGCTGCGGCAAAAATTTTGATTGAGGTTGGCCCACCAGCTTGTGGGATATCCAATTTATCTGTGTTAATAGCGGGTGTGGTGCAGCCGGTCAGAAATGACGCGGCGACAACGGTGGCGAGGGTCAACGGAAGGAGTGTTTTTTTCATTTTTTCGGTTTTGGTCGGCTAGATGATTTTACCGACAATAGTAATTCGTTGCGTATCCGAAAAACTTTCAAAAAGATTTCATTTTTTGGGATCGAAAGATTCTATCGGCCAGTAATCCATTCAAAATAAAGTTTGAGCCGGTTACGAATCGGGCTGATATCAAAAAGGAATCGCTCGCAGAATATTTTTTCCTGTAAACCTTCAGACGAAACCTTCAGGCTGGAGCGACGGTTCGTGGGCAAAGTTTTTTACCGCCCATCCGGAAGTAGTGAGAATTCAAGTCATCATCCACCATCGATATTTCGATTTCGCCGTCGTTGCGGCGTTGTCGGTAATATGTGGCTGGCTGTTGTGGCTGATGCCGCTCGGCGAATCGTGGAAGCGGGCCAGCTACGATTATTTATTCCGCTTCGGTGCGCGTGCCAACACCAATCAAGTCACGCTGGTGCTCATGGATAATTCATCGTTTGCCCAGCTTAAACAAACGCGCGGTGAGCCCTGGGATCGTGGATTGCACGCGCAGTTATTGAACCGGCTCGCGGATGACGGTTGCCGTCTGGTGATCTTTGATTCTTTTTTTCGTGCTCCCCGCGCGGCGGCGACGGATACGGCGTTGGTCAACGCGTTGCGACGACAGAATCAGGTGCTGTTGATGGCGGAACAAGCCGAGTTGTCGCATCCCGATTTCTTGGAAGTGCAACCCATTTTGCCGGAGAAAATTTTCTTAGAAGCGGCGCGAACAAATTGGGGGGTCGCCTGGCTGGATCCGGATATGGATTCTGTGGTGCGCCGACTCTGGCCGTTTCCCTCGCCGGGACCGTATGCGAGTTTACCGTGGCAGGCGGCGAGTTTGATGGGCGCGGAGCTTTCAACGAAACCGGCGGAACGGTGGTTGCGGTATTACGGGCCAGACGGACCGGGAGCAAAAATGAGTTATTCATTCGCGTTATCGCAGCCGACCAATTATTTTCACAATCAAGTAGTGTTCATCGGCACGCAACCGAGCACGACGTTGCTGGATGGGGAGGTGGATAAATTTGCCACGCCTTATTCTAGTTGGACGGGCGAGTCTAGCGCCGGCGTGAAAATCATGGCGACGGCTTACCTAAATCTGCTGAACGGTGAATGGCTCCGCCGTTGGCCCGCTTGGTTTGAATTGGGAATTTTACTGGCGTCGGGACTTGCGCTCGGTGTCTGCTCGCGGCTCAAACCGATAACTGTTTGCGTGGTGGCGGGGATGGGTTCCGTTGGAGTTAGCCTCGGTGCGATCAGTTGGAGTTACTTCACCAACGACTGGTTTCCATGGTTGATTGTAGCGGGCGGACAGATTCCGTGCGCGCTGGTTTCAGTGCTCGGCATAAAACTATTTCGCGTCTTTGAATTGAATTCCAAGAACAAAAAGAAAGCGCATAAAATTCCGGTGACGCCGGGCTACGAACTATTTCAGCCGCCTATCGGAGAAGGTGCTTACGGTGTGGTCTGGCTGGCTCGGAGCCAGGCCGGCCAGTGGTGCGCGGTGAAAGCGGTGTATCAGGAAAAATTCGGCAAAGATCTCGATCCGTTCGACCGCGAATTCAACGGCGTTACTCGTTACCAACCCCTTTCTGGAAAATATCCTGGTCTTTTGCGGGTGGAGTTTGTCAGCCAAAAACAGGATGGATATTTTTACTATGTGATGGAGCTGGGCGATTCTCTGGTGCCGGGTTGGGAAAAAGATGCGACGTGTTTCAAACCCCATAATCTTGGCGCTGAACGGGCGCGTCACGACAATCGCCGATTGCCGGTGTGTGATTGTTTGCGATTGGGAGCCGAACTCGCGGAGTCACTCGAACTGTTTCACCAGCACGAACTCATTCACCGCGATATCAAACCAGAGAATATCATGTTTGTGAATGGTCGGCCAAAGTTCGCTGATTTTGGACTCATTGCGGATCGTCGGCCCACGGATCAGGTGAAGACTTTCGTCGGCACGGCTGGCTATATGCCGCCACCGCCAGAATGTCCCGGCACGACGCAGGCAGATATTTACGCGTTGGGGATGGTCCTATATGTGTTAAGCACTGGACGGGCGCCAGATATTTTCCCGGCCATCGCGACCACGTTGGTGACGAATCGTCAAACCGAAGATTTTTTTCCGTTAAACCGGATAATCACGAAGGCTTGTCAGCCGGAGCCGAAGGATCGTTACGCTTCCGCCAAAGAAATGCATGCGGCTTTAAAGATTGCCGCCGAAAAGTGAACTTAGGGACCGAAGCCCATAAAAAAGAGATACCAGCGTCGTTACCCATCCCAAAACCAAGCCGCCCCGCCCATGCCACTTACCCATACCCAAAACGACGCTGATATCAAATTTTTGTGTGAGCCCAATAACCCTTCTCACACATGAAGGAATACGTTTGAGTTTTAAGAATCTTTCAAAAAACTTTGAACTATTTTTAACCATCCGTCATTCCCTTGAGTTGGACAAGGCCCAGACAATTTGCTCACGCTGGTCAAACATCGCCATTTGGGAGGGAGACTGGACTTTCCACCAAATAATTATGTGCGCGAAAAAGTGCGGCTAGTATTGATTTGAATAGATTTTCCCACGAAAGGATTGCAGTCTGGCATCCGCCCTGCTAAAAAACTTAAATCACAGGTTTGCCAGTAATCACCGGCGACGCAGACTGGCGATCTGTTTTTTGAAACGACTAAACCGACAACACTTAACATGGCAAAATATAAATTAGAATACATCTGGCTCGACGGTTATGAACCCGTCGCGAATCTCCGTGGCAAAACGCAGATCAAGGAATTTGCGAAGTTCCCCAAACTCGAAGAACTCCCGATGTGGGGCTTCGACGGCAGCTCGACGCGTCAGGCGGAAGGCCGCACCTCGGATTGCATGCTCAAGCCCGTGGCTGTCTATCCCGACACCACCCGCAAAAATGGCGTGCTCGTGATGTGCGAAGTCATGATGCCGGACGGCAAGACGCCGCATCCGACGAACGCCCGTGCCACCATTCTCGACGACCCCGGCGCGTGGTTCGGTTTTGAGCAGGAATATTTTCTCTACCAGAATGGCAAGCCGCTGGGCTTTCCGGAAGTGGGCTTTCCGTTTCCGCAAGGTCTTTACTACACCGGTGTCGGCTACGACGCCGTTGGCGATATCGCCCGTGAAATCACCGAGAAGCATCTCGACCTCTGCCTCGACGCCGGCATCAACCACGAAGGCATCAACGCCGAAGTGGCGAAGGGCCAGTGGGAATTCCAGATTTTCGGCAAAGGCTCCAAGAGCGCCGCTGATCAGATGTGGATGGCTCGTTACCTTCTCAACCGTTTGTGCGAAAGCTACGGCGTGGATGTGAACTACCATTGCAAACCGCTCGGCAAAGACGTGGATTGGAACGGCTCCGGCATGCACTCCAACTTCTCCACTGAATACATGCGCACCGTTGGCGGCAAGGACTACTTTGAAGCCCTCATGGCCGCGTTCGACAAATACAAAAACGAGCACATCGCCGTATATGGACCTGACAATCATCTCCGCCTCACCGGCCTTCATGAAACGCAGTCCATTGATAAATTCAACTACGGCATCGCCAACCGTGGCGCGTCCATCCGTGTGCCGCACAGTTTTGCTAACAACGGCTACAAAGGTTATCTCGAAGACCGCCGCCCAAACTCTCAGGGCGACCCTTACAAAATTGCCAGCCGCATCTTGCAGACCATCGCCACCGTTCCGACGCCTGGCGCTAAGAAAAAGAAATAATTGATTCACTCACTAAACGGCGCGGCATAATTGCCGCGCCGTTCTTTTTTACCACCAACGATAATTTTTTGTTGGCATTTGTCCCAAAATTTGTAGATTCTCTGCGCATGGGTTCAATCAAAAAACGCCGTAAGGCAAAAATCAACAAGCATAAACGGCGTAAGAAGCTGCGCTTGAATCGTCACAAGAAGCGCACTTGGCAGAAATAACTGCCACGCACGAATTCAAAACCGTCCACGGCTCCAGCTGCGGGCGGTCTTTTTTTTCATGAAATATCGCTTTGAAAAGCACTACACGCGGGAGGAGGCGCAAGCACTCGTGCCGCAGTTGCGCCAGTGGCTCGGCGAGTTGAACCGGCTGCGGGAGGAGACGGAGCGTTTCGAGAAGCGCTTGAGTGGTTTGGTGGCGGACGGTCAGGATTATGGCGGCGAAACGGTGAATAACTGGATACGCGCTTTGGCCGGGATGCAGGCAGTGTTGCAGGAGTTTTCGCGCCGGGAAATTTTTATTAAAGATTTATCGCGCGGACTCTTGGATTTCCCCGCACTCATTGGCGGACGCGAGGTGTTTCTCTGCTGGGAATCAGATGAGGACACAGTTGAGTTTTGGCACGACTTGGAAAGCGGCTACGGCGGGCGCGAGAAACTAGGCTAAAACCTGGGCGTTCACGTTTTAAATAAACTTTTCACCCAACTGCGATGCGTCCGTTGGGCGTTTCAACGCAGACAAATCATTTCGCGATGCGACCGGTCTGTTGGGCGTTGCCGCGCCATAAGGGCCAGGAGCTTTTCGCCGGCGGTGCGGGGTTGGGTGGGCGCACTGCCACCAGATTAAACGTATTGCAGGCGTAGATATTTCCTTGGGGATCCACGTTCGGTGACGATTCAAGTTCGTAAGACATGTGGTAGGTCCATGTCGGTGGCCAGGTGTGATCGCGGTTGAAACTACAAATCTGCAACCAGGGTAGCGAATAGATCACTTCGCGGTTGGCGGTGGCCGCTGGGGCCATATCCATCGGCACCTCGGTGAGATGATGAAAGGTAATCTTTCCCTCGGGACTCACAAAATAATAATCCCTGCCGGCGGAGAGATAGAGATTGCCATCTTCATCGAGCACGGCAGTGGAACCAGTGAAGCTAAAGGTTTGCAATCGCCAGCGCTGCGTGCCGTCGGGTGCCAGTGCGTAAAGATAGCCATCGGTGGAACTAAAATAAATTGTGCCGTCGGCTGCCAGCGTGGTGGAGGCTTCGATCTCGCCGCCGGTCTGAAACTTCCATTTTAATTTTCCATCCGCCGTCAGTGCGTAAAAATTTTTATCGTGCGAACCAAAGTAAAGCGAGCCGTCCCGGCCGATCGCGGGTGAGGCGGAGAGGATACCACCGGTGGTGAACTTCCACTTTAATTTTCCATCCGGTGCCAAAGCGTAAAAGTTTTTATCGTGTGAGCCGAAACAGAGCGTGCCGTCTTCGGCGATGGCCGGCGAGGAATCCACCCAAGCGTCGGTGAGAAATTTCCATTTCAATTTTCCGGTCGCCGAGACGGCGTAGCAATACCGGTCACGCGAGCCAAAATAAATAGTGCCATCGGCGCCGACTGCGGGGGAGGATTTGATTTCGCGTTTGGCTTTGAAGCGCCATTTGATATTACCCTCCGGCGTGACGGCTAGCATCCAGCCATAAAAAGTTCCCTGATAAACAGTGCCGTCGGGCGCGAGGGCAGGGGAGGACAAGGTGCCTCGACCAGGCAGTTTCAACTTCCAGAGCGGGGTGACTGCATTGGTGCTTTCTGCGTGCACATCACCCATAGTCAGACAAAAAAACAGGAGTGCCCGGAGCAGGATGTTTTGCGATCGCATTGGGACAAGCTTAAACGCGAGCCGGCGTTGAATTCAAATGCAAAGCGCATCGGCTGACGGAAGATTTTCGATACGAAACATTTGTCGGACTTGAATGTTGGACTTTAACTCTCTAGCTTTTGCGCTTATGGAAAAAGTTGTCATCATTGGTTCCGGCCCCGCTGGCTGGACCGCCGCGCTCTATACCGCTCGCGCGCAACTGGCGCCGCTCGTTCTCACGGGCAAACAACCAGGCGGCTTGCTCACCACGACGAGCATTGTGGAAAATTTCCCCGGTTTCCCTGAAGGCGTGGATGGTTTTGAATTGATGACGCGCATGCAGAAACAGGCTGAGCGCTTTGGCGCAAAAACCAGTTTTGGCGTTGTCGTCGAATCAGTAGATTTTTCAAAAAAGCCTTTCGTTCTCAGCGTCGATGGCGAAAAAGTTGAGGCGCAAACCGTCATCATCGCCACCGGCGCCAGCCACAAACATTTGGGTGTTCCCGGTGAACATGAGTTGGAGAATAAGGGCACGACTTATTGCGCGACATGCGATGGTGCGTTGCCGATGTTCCGCAATCAACCACTCGTCGTCGTCGGCGGCGGCGATTCTGCCTGCGAAGAGGCGATGTATCTCACGCGCTTCGGTTCGATCGTTTATTTGATCCATCGCCGCGATTCATTGCGCGCGTCCAAAATCATGGCGGAGCGTGCGTTAGCGAATCCAAAAATCAAACCCATCTGGGATTCGGCGGTCACGGAAGTTCTCGACGTGACGCAAGACAAAGTGACTGGCGTGAAATTAAAAAACCTCAAGACCGGCGAAGCATCGGTCTTGCCCTGCGCTGGCGTATTTATCGCTATCGGCCATGTGCCAAACACGGATATTTTCAAGGGCCAGATCACGACCGATGAAAATGGTTTTGTGGTTCCGCAAAATGGCACGATGACAAACGTCCCTGGTGTTTTTGTGGCGGGCGATTGTGCCGATCACGTTTATCGCCAAGCCATCACTGCGGCCGGCGCGGGGTGTGCGGCGGCGATTGATGCGGAGCGCTTTTTGGCGGCGCAAATTTGACAGGCGCAAATCGCGACCAGTATTTAAGGCCGGAACATCGTGCCTAGGATTTTTTCTTGAGAAACGACAGGACGGCGAGCACGAGGAAGATCAGGAAACAAATTTTAGCGATCTGGGCGGCGGTGCCGGCAATTCCGCCGAATCCTAAAATGCCTGCGAGGATAGCCACGACGAGGAATACCAAGGTGTAGTGGAGCATAAGGTTTATTGTGTTTAGTTGATAAATCTACTTGCGTCACCGTTAAACTAGTCATGCTAGGCAGTCAACCTAGATTGCCAGAAACCAGGCATTATTTAGTTTCAATTCCAAGCACCGAGCCACTCTGAACAAATTCCCAAAAACTCATTCGCGTCGGTTTATCTTACAACTTGAAGCACATCAATCCAGTTTGTCAAGCGACAGACCTATTTTTATTAGCCTGCCTCGCAGTAGTTTGCGAGTGTTTGGGGATTGATTCAATTTAATGGCGGAATAGCTGCTGCGTTAAATATGACTCCACTCAAATTAACTAACTATGAAAAAATCCACCCTTGCAAATTTGGTCGTCGCCGCCCTTGTCGGTGGCGTCACGCAAACCTATGCCACCAGCCTGAATTATGCTGACTTCTCGAATGTGTCAGGGCTTCAGGTGAACGGCAACGCTGCCCAAGCCACTTCCGGCGATGGTCAGGTGTTGCGATTAACCCCATCCGCCCCAGGCCAAAGCGGGAGTGCGTTTTCGTTGAATGCAATCGCCTTGAACAGCGGTTACTCGTTCAGCACGTTTTTTAGTTTCCGGCTTTCCAACCCCGGCGGCATCGGTGATGAGGATGGACAGGGAGCGGACGGCATCGTTTTCACTGTGCAAACCGTTGCCAATACCAGTGGCGGTGCCGGTGGCGGCATTGGTTACCAGGGTATCGCAAATAGCCTGGGTATTGAATTCGACACTTATAACAATGGAAGCGGACTCAACGATCCGAACGGAAATCACATCGGAATTGATACGGCTGGAAATATCGCTTCCGTCGCCACCCAAACGTATCCCACGCGCATGAACGACGGAAATGTTCATTATTCTTGGGTTGATTACAATGGCGCAACCGGTCAATTGGACGTGCGTCTGGCCGATTCTTTGAGCCGTCCGATTGCAGCAAATTTAAGTTACAACTTGGACCTTGGGGCCATTTTAGGTAGCGCCAACGCCTTCGTTGGGTTCACGGCCGGCACCGGTGCTGGTTACAATGATCAGGATATTCTTAGCTGGCAGTTCAACGACAAATACGATCCGATCAATGGCTCGGTTCCCGATGTCGGTTTCACGTTTTCAATGTTGGCGTCTGGCCTCGGAGGCTTGATGCTAATTGGCCGTCGTCTCCGTTCCTGAGACTGGGCCGTTTGATTTTTCGATTCAAGTCCCGCACGAAAGTTGCGGGACTTTTTTATTTCCTAACCGCGAGGTTAATCCGTTGTAATGCGGATCCTAAGTTCAGATTGAATGTGAGTGCGGACGGAAATTCACTTTACGGCAATTCATTCTCTGCTACTCTCGTTGGCCTTTGTCCAGTGGGCAAAGCGATTTTTTTATGGCTAAACTTTTCATTGAAGATATTGATCTCAAGGGTAAACGCGCCCTCATTCGCGTGGATTTCAACGTGCCGCAGGACAAAGTCACCGGTGCCATCACCAATACCAAGCGCATCGAAGCGGCCTTGCCGACGATCAAATACGCGTTGGACAAAGGCGCGTCGGTCGTGCTGATGAGCCATCTGGGTCGGCCGGACGGCAAGCGCATCGAGAAATTTTCCCTCAAGCCCATTGCTGAAGCGCTTTCTAACCTGCTGGGCAAACCAGTGCAATTCCTGAACGATTGCGTCGGCGCGGAAGTCGAAGCTGTCTGCGCGAAAGCCAAGCCTGGCGACGTGATTTTACTCGAAAACCTCCGCTTCCACATCGAGGAAGAGGGCAAAGTGAAGCTCGAAGACGGCACTAAACTCAAGGCCGATCCTGAAAAAGTAAAGGCGTTCCGCGCCAGTCTGACGAAGCTCGGCGACGTTTACATCAATGATGCTTTCGGCACTGCTCATCGCGATCACAGCTCAATGACGGGAGTGCTTTTGCCGCAACGCGCGTGTGGTTATTTGATGAAGAAGGAACTCGACGCTTTCGGCGCGGTGCTTGATCACCCCAAGCGTCCGTTGCTCGCGATCCTCGGCGGTTCGAAAGTCGCCGACAAGATTCAGCTCATCAACAATCTTTTGGACAAGGCCGACGAAATCATCATCGGCGGTGGTATGGCTTACACCTTCCGCAAAGTTCAAGACAACATGGAAATTGGTAAATCACTTTTCGACGCGGAAGGCGCAAAGATTGTTCCTGAATTGCTTGCCAAGGCGAAAGCTCAGGGCAAGAAAATTCATCTTCCATTGGATTGGATGACCGGCGACAAGTTTGGACCAGACGCGAAGGTCGGCACAGCGACGCTCCAAAGTGGTATCCCCGCAGGCTTGGAAGGCATGGACGCGGGGCCGGAATCCTCCAAGCAATTCGCGGCGGTCATCGCTCGTGCGAAGACGATCATTTGGAACGGACCTCCGGGAGTATTTGAATTTCCCGCGTTTGAAAAAGCCACCAAATCCATGGCCGATGCGATTGTCGCGGCAACTGCAGCCGGTGCGACGACGGTTGTTGGCGGCGGTGACACGGCCACGGCAGCAAAGAAATTTGGCGCGGACAAAAAAGTTTCCCACACTTCGACCGGCGGCGGTGCATCGCTGGAATTCCTCGAAGGCAAAGTGCTGCCCGGTGTGGCGGCCCTGTCGGAGAAATAAATTTAACTCAGAAATATTTTTGAAATGAACAAAGAACGCAAACTGATTATTGCCGGTAACTGGAAGATGAACAAGACCGTCGCCGAGGCGTTGACGCTGGTGGAAGACCTCAAGCGCGACCTCGCCAACGTGAAGGAAGTGGACATCGTCATCGCGCCGCCGTTCACGGCCTTGAGCGAAGTATCCAAAATGGCGCTCGACTCGAACATCCGCCTCGCCGCGCAGAACATGAGCGAGAATAATTTCGGCGCGTTCACTGGCGAAACCTGCGCGGGAATGTTGAAAGAATTTTCCGTGCGCTACGTCATCCTCGGCCACAGCGAACGTCGCCAATTCCAAAAAGAATCCGACGCGCTCATTGCCAAGAAAGCCGCCGCCGCTCACGCCGCGACGCTCAAACCCATTGTCTGCATTGGCGAAACACTCGCGGAGCGCGAAGGTAATCTCACCGAAAAAGTTTTAGAAACGCAGACGCGTGGCAGTCTCGCCGGCTTGACTAAGGAACAAATGGTCGAAACGGTTTTAGCCTACGAACCCGTTTGGGCGATTGGCACGGGCAAAACGGCGACGACGCAGCAAGCGCAGGACGCGCACGCGTTCATTCGCGGCGTGCTGGCGAAAATGTTTGATGATGCGACCGCAAAGAAAGTCCGCATCCAATACGGCGGCAGCGTGAAGCCTGCCAACGCCAAAGAGTTGATGAGCCAGCTCGATGTGGACGGCGCGCTCGTTGGCGGAGCTTCGCTTGAAGCAAGAAGTTTTGCTGACATCATCAAGAATTCCATTTAAACTAATAAAATAATATGAGTTTCATTGCCGCTTTATTGACCTTTATCCTTGTCATCAACTGTCTCTTGTTGATTTTTCTTGTGCTGGTTCAATTGCCCAAAAAAGATGCGGGCGCTGGGATGGCTTTTGGTGCTGGTGCCGCAGATGCCCTCTTCGGTGCCGGTTCTGGCAACGCGCTCACCAAGATCACCAAGTATTCGGCGGGCGCACTGATTGTGCTCTGTCTGGCGATCAATTTCTTCGGCGGAAAATCTGGCCGCGACAACAGCGGATCAGATTTCATCAAGCAAGTTCAGCAAAAGCAGATGCAAGCCACCGTCCCAGCGACAACCCCTTCATCCATCGCGCCGGCACCAATTACGCCAGCTCCCGCAGCTATCGGCACGAACGGTAAGTAAAAGAAGCTTTTCTCAAAAAGCGCGCCCCGATTTTTCGTGGTGCGTTTTTTTATGCCGGAAGACTTTGCCCGATTTGAGTGCCTGAAAACTCAGGGATTCTTTTGCGTCCATAGTGATGAAGTTTGTTCTTTAACGATGCGTAGGCCTGAGGTTTCAAGCTTGGATGTGGAAGATAAAGTCTAGTTGAAAGGCGAATTTACAAATCTCCGCGCTACGGAAAAATACCCGGCCCCGAGCTTCAATAAACGAAAGCGTTCGCCAAGCGGTCCGCGTCCGTATTGCACCAAAGGTTCAGCGGGCTGAAGGCAAGCGGAAATTTGATATAGCGGGCGCTGCCGTCAGTCAACGTGTAGTTGGAACCACCGGTGGTAGTGTCATCGCCCCGGCTATCGTGGCGCGTCTGTTGGGCAATTCCGGTCGTGTCATTCCCGCCGTTTTCATAAATGTCCATGAAGTAATCCGGCGCGTCGGATTTTTTTTCGCCGAAAGAAATAGTATCCGACGGATTTCGAACCGCAGTTTCTTTGATCGAAGTGCTACTGGCCGCGATGGCGGCGGCAAGCTCGGGCCAGTTACCCGGCGCGACACCCAATGCACTCGCATAATAATCATTGAAGCCATTCAATAAATAGCTGCGCGGCGCGGCATCGGCGGGATAATTATTCGTATCAGTTTCGCCTGTTTTTGGCTGGCTCTTAGCCTCGCTCGGGCAAAGCAACAGTTTCAGACTGCGACCGTAAGCGTCATACATCTGTTGAGGCCAGCGGTTTTTGTCTCCGCGATGCGGGAATTGATCGCTGTAATCACTGGAATAAATTTTTTGAGCTAGGCCGATTTCTTTTAGATTATTCAAGCAGGCAATGCGTTTGCCAGCTTCCTTCGCGCGGCTCAAGGCAGGCATCAGCATCGCCGCCAGGATGGCAATAATCGCAATCACCACCAGCAACTCAATCAAAGTAAAGCCGTTCGTGGCCGGAATATGTTTCCAGCGATTGCTCCATTTTTTTTGTTTGTGAGTTTTCATAACCTAACTCTCGGTGCCAACGTCTGTGAAGTTGTATTGACGCGGCAAAACCTCTCCGCGTTACAATGATTTATGACCCGAAAGAATATTGTGCTGCTCGTGCTGGCCACCTTGTTAGCGGTGGTTTACACCGTTTATTTCACTGATTGGTTTGCGCCTAAAACGTTCAAGATTTTTCATACCAGCCGCAATTTACGCCCCATGCGGCCGGGTTTGGCGCGCAATGGAATTTTGCCGTCACTCCAATTTGGCGTGAGCCATGAGTTGCGATTTACGGAAATCAAGGTAGTGCCCCTGACGGCGTGGCAGACAAACCAACACGTCCTGCCGATTTGGCACTTGGTCACGAGTTCGAATTCCGTGCCGATGAAATCTTTTTTTTACGGACAGAATATTCCCGGCCTGCATCCCGCCATCAAAGGCACCCATCCCGAATTGCCGGAAACCAACGTGACTTATCGGTTATTCATCACGGCCAGCAAATTCAGCGCGCAACACGACTTTGAATTGAAATAATTTTCAATCGCGTCTGTCTGCTTTCGGAAAATTCTTTTCCCAAAAAACCGCCAGCTCATCCGGGCCAAAGTCTGCGAGGATCTTTCCTGCCACCTCGATCACCGGCGCGAGCGACTGACCAGAAAGTTTCACCATTTCGTCCAACGCGGCATGATCGGCGATCACGTCCAGCGTTTCGTATTTGAGGCCGCGCTCATCGAGCCAGCGTTGCGCTTTGTGGCACCAGCCACAATAGGGTTTGATGAAGAGTCGGATTTTCATACAAAAAATATTGTGGCGGGACGTTAAAATTCCAAAGTCCCACACGGCACATGCTGGGCGGCGATTTGCATTTTGACGTGGCTGGCACCGATGTGATGCAGTTGCTCGGCCATGACGTGTTCGGCGAGTTCGGGCTTGTTGCATTCGCGACTCAAGTGCGCGAGATACAATTGTTTCAAATCAGCAGACATGATTTGCGCGACGGTATCGGCGGCGGTGACGTTGGAGATGTGACCATGACGACCGAGGATGCGCTGCTTCAACGCCCACGAACGGCGCGGACAATCCTGCAACATTTTCACATCGTGATTCGATTCGAGGACGAGAACATTGGCGGTGCGGATGCGTTCGAGCACGAGCTTGGTGACGTGACCGAGATCGGTCGCAAAACCGATATTGCCGGCACTGGTGCGCAGCAGGTAGCCAACGGGGTCTTGCGCGTCGTGCGGGATGGAAAATGTATCTATGCTCACGTCGCCAATCTCAAAACTCGCGCCGGTCTCAAACAATCGCCAATCAACTTTTGATTTGAGATGTTCGGTGCCGTCCAGCCCTGCGAAGGCCGGTTTCTTTTTCGAGTCCCATTTCGCCTTGAACGCCCAGATCGTTCCGTCCTGCGTGCCGCGATTGCAAAAGACCGGGATATGAAATTTATCCGCCAGCCCAAGAATGCCGGCGATGTGATCAGAATGTTCGTGCGTGACGAGAATGGCCGAAAGTGTCTCCGGCGTCTTGCCGATGGTGGCGAGCCGCTTGCGAATTTGCAGCGGCGAAAAGCCCGCGTCCACGAGGATGCGGGTTTCGCCGGTCTCCACGTAGGAACAATTGCCGGCAGAACCGCTGCCGAGGATGGTGAACTGGACGGACACAAAAAGAAACTAAAGTGGAAAGCTTAAACCGGAAAGCCGAAAACGCTCCGACTAATGTTTTTGTTGCGAGGATTGCCGATACCAACGGAGCCTGTTCAGCAAGGCCGTCCGTGGCTCGGCTTGAATCTCCAGCCTGAATTCAAAAACCGTTGAACTCGCTCGCGTTCGGCTAAATTGACTATTATTTAAATCACGTTAATTTATGCCGTTCCTGCCCAGTTCCTTGGGGGCGCGAATCATTAGAATGATAACTAACAAATCGATTTACAAATCAATCGCTCTGGGTGTTTTGTTGCTTGACGCGATGGGAAACATTTTTGGCGCGGAGCTGAAAACCCTGCCCGGCCATGTGCCGCCGCAGTCAAAATTGCTGGCTGCAAAAAGCGATCTCGTCGCCACAAATGAGCTGCGGCTCGTGCTGGGCGTGCCGCTACGCGACGCCGCCGGGTTGGAGAAGTTTTTGCAGACCATTACTGATCCGCGCAGTCCCGAATTCCGTCACTATCTGACGCCGACAGAATTTACCGCGCGCTTTGGTCCCACTGAAAGCGACTACACGGCGGTCAAAAATTTTGCCAAAGTAAACGGACTGAAAATTACGGGGGAACACGACAACCGGTTGGTTCTGGATGTCAGCGGCAAAGTTGAAAATATCCAACGCGCGTTTCAAATAAAACTGCAACGATTCCAGCACCCGACCGAGGCGCGGGAGTTTTTTGCACCCGATCAAGATCCGACCGTGGCGGCCGCCTTACCCTTGGCGGATGTGAGTGGCTTGAGCAATTTCAAAATGCCGCACCCCAAACTGGTGAAACCAAAAATTGGTTCTGCTCGCGTCGTTCACAAATCAGGTTCCGCACCCAACGGTGATTATTTAGGCTACGATTTTCGCAAGGCTTATGTGCCGGACACGACGCTGACGGGAGCGGGACAGATCGTCGGGCTATTACAATTTGATGGATTTTACCAAAGCGACATCACGGCCTATCAAGACGCTGCCGGTCTGCCGCATATTCCGGTGGAATCAGTCCTCATTGATGGTTTTAACGGAATTCCAACCACCGGACCCAACGCAGGCAATGGCGAGGTGGCACTCGACATAGAACTTTCAATGGCGATGGCACCAGGCTTATCAAAGGTCATTTGTTTTTCTGCCGATCCGAGTGGTTTTCAAAATGATATCTTGAGCGCGATGGTTTCGAGCAACATGGTGAAACAATTCAGTTGCTCTTGGGGTTGGAGCGGTGGCCCAAACATAACTACAGATAATTTGTTCAAACAGATGGCGGCGCAGGGACAATCTTTCTTTAACGCTTCCGGCGACAGTGGCGCATTCACGTTGCCAGTCAACAGCACGAATGCCGTGGATAATCCGAACGAGCAGAATGCGCCCTCGAGTTCGCCTTACATCACGCACGTCGGTGGGACGTTTTTGAATACCGACAACAACGGCGTGTGGACTTCGGAAACAGTGTGGAATGGCGGTAACAATTTTTCCGGCCCCACCGGATCGAGCGGCGGGATCAGCACTTACTACCCAATTCCGAGTTGGCAGACCGGCTTCAGCATGACGAAAAATAAAGGCTCGTCCACGCAGCGCAACATCCCCGATGTCGCGATGGTGGCCGACTACATTTATTATTATCACGATAACGGCCAGGCGGACGAGGTGGCGGGCACGAGTTGTTCCGCGCCGCTGTGGGCGGGCTTCACGGCCCTGATAAACGAGCAGGCAGCGGCGCTAGGCAAACCATCGGTCGGACTTATCAATGCGGCGATATATGCCATCGGCAAGGGCGCTGACTATGCCTCGACGTTTCATGATGTCACCGTCGGCAACAACACCACGGCGTGGAGTCCAACGGCTTATTTCGCTACCACCAATTATGATTTATGCACTGGCTTGGGCACGCCGGCGGGGCAAACATTGATTGATGAACTTGTGGGCGCGGCAGAAACCTTGCAGATCTCGCCCGCAGAAGGATTCGTGGTGAGCGGAGTCAAACACGGCGGGATAAATCCGTCGTCGTCGACAATTTTGATCCAAAATAATGGTAATTTTCCAGTGACGTGGGCGCTGCAAAATTCTAATGCCGTGAACTGGCTAAAAGTGCGTCCGTTCAAGGGCACGCTCGCCCCCGGCGACTCCGCCCAGCTCACGGTGGCCTACACTTTTTACACCACGAATCTCCCGGCTGGCAATTACACCGCCTATTTGAAATTCACCAATCTCATGGCACACAGCTTGAGAACCGTGCCGTTCACCATGCAGATGTTTCCAGAATTATCCGTTTCTCCCGCGCAAGGCTTCACCGCTAACGGGGCCGTCGGTGGGCCATTTGATATTTCGACGCAGGATTTTACGTTCACCAATCGCAGTCCCGTTTCGCGAGGTTGGCGGGCGATCCGGTTGGCCAACTGGATTGATATTTTGCCCAGCAATAACGGCGTCGTCGCTGGCGATTTTGGCACGGCGAATTTCACCGTTTCTTTAAACGCCAATAGCATTCGCCTCCCGGGCGGCGAATACGCCACTTCCGTTTATGTGCTCAACCAGTTGAACCAATTGATCCAAGTCATTCCGTTCACGGTGCGCGTCGGCCAGAATATCGTTTCCAATGGCGGGTTTGAGACCGGTGATTTTCGCGGCTGGACCCTCGCGGCCGCCGACACCTTCGTTACCAACAGTTCGGGCTTTATTCACAGCGGTAACCGGAGTGCTATGCTCGGACAACAAATCTCACCAGGCTATCTTTCGCAAATCCTGCCGACGACTGCGGGGCAGACGTATCAACTTTCCCTGTGGCTGGCGAATCCGAAAAGCACCCGGAGCCCAACACCCAATGAATTTTCGGTGCTCTGGGAAGGTAACCCCATTTTTGACCAGAGCAACCTGCCTTTCACCAACTGGATGAATTTTCGATTCAATGTCACCGCCACTGCCAATGGTTCATCGCTGCAACTTGGTTTCCGTTGTGATCCGTTTTGGATCGGGCTTGACGACGTGACGGTCAAACCAGTGCCGCCACCCTTCCTCAGTGCCATTGCGCAGAAGCTGGTGGCTCCGGCCGGAACAAATGTTTCGGCTGTGAACGCAGGCGCTGCAGTGTTCAATTTCACTTTTGCCGTCACGGCCGGATATAATTATCAAATCCAGTGGAAAACGAATTTGTTGCAGCCCGACTGGAGCGATTATGGCGACCCGATAAAAGCTACGAATGAGATCTTGAATTACTCGGACACGAAGACAGTTGCCTTCCCGCAGAAATTTTTTCGGCTCAAACTCGTGCCCTGAGCGTTTAGAACGGCGCCACCGTCCGCAAACTTGCTCGTCCCGCAAAATTAGTTAGCATGGTTTCGTGAGTGAACTCCCCGAGCGCGTTGAAGGTGAAATCCTCAATCGGCGATTACTGTTGCGCGGACAAAAAATTCTCGTCGCCGTCTCCGGCGGCGTGGACTCGATGGTTCTGCTTCAAACTTTAAGTTCACTTGCCTCAAAAAATCGGTGGGAAATTTGCGTCGCGCATTTCAACCACCACCTGCGCGGACGCGCGAGCAATGCGGATGAAAAACTCGTCCGACGCACGGCGGAAAAACTGCGGCTGAAGTTTTTCAACGGCGGCGCGGATGTTAAAAAGTTTGCCGCGCAATCCAAACTTTCCATCGAGATGGCGGCGCGGAAATTGCGTCACGAATTTCTAGCGCGCGTCGCCCGCGAACAAAAAATTTCCACCATCGCCCTCGCGCATCATGCCGATGATCAGGTCGAACTTTTTTTTCTGCGCCTCCTGCGCGGTGCTGGCGGCTCTGGATTGACGGGCATGAAATGGCAATCGCCTTCGCCCGCCGATAAAAAAGTCCGACTCGTCCGCCCACTGCTCGGCTGCGCGAAAAACGAACTGCTGGCCTTTGCGCGCGAACAGAAAATTGAATTCCGCGACGACGCTTCCAATGCATCCACCGACTTCCTTCGCAACCGCATCCGCAACGAACTGCTGCCGTGGTTGCGGAAAAAATACCAGCCCGGCCTGGATAAAAATATTTTGCGCGTGATGGAAATCGTCGGCGCGGAGGCGGAATACGTCACCACCGCCGCGCAAAATTGGCAGCATGGTAGGACTGACCTGCCGGTCAGCCAAGCCGCGCGGCAGCACTTTTTTTGCGGTCTGGATTTTGACAAGTTGCCCGTAGCCATTCAGCGAAAAGCCTTGCAGCAACAACTCATCGCGGCGGGCGTCCCGGTGGATTTTGATTTGATCGAGCAGCTTCGCGCCGCAGCGGGGAAGTGGGTCAGTGTCAGTCCAGACATTTCAATCGCTCGCAATGGCGCGGGTGAAATCGAATTGCGACGGGAAACGATGACGCAGTTTGATCTGGCGGAAATTGAGTTGAATTTACAGGGCAGGGCGGGGCAGGTGACATTTGCCGGCAAAAAAATTCACTGGAAAATTTCGGCGCAAAAAAAGTTTTTAGTTCCACCGCTGAAAACTGGTGTGGAATATTTTGACGCGGACAAAATCGGCGGCGACATCATTTTGCGTCACTGGCATGCGGGCGACCGTTTTCAGCCCATTGGTTTGAAAGCGGCGGTGAAGTTGCAGGATTTATTTGTGAACGCAAAAATTCCGGCGGCGCGGCGGCGCGATTTGGTTTTGGCCACGACGGGTGACGGCGAAATTTTTTGGGTCGAAGGTTTGCGGATCGGCGAGTGTTTCAAGCTCACGCCGGAAACTAAACGACATCTTGGACTGCGGTGTCAGAGCGCAGCGGCGACACCGCTTTCGGGCGCACGGGCAAGTCGCGAGTAAGTGGCAGCTTTCGACCGTTCCAAAGCGGCGTGGCGCTTCGCTTCCCGCCGCAGTCCAAGACCCGTCCTTTCAAAATGACAACTGCACCACGCGTTCGCGGATCTGGTTTTGCCAGCGGTTGAAATAGCCGAACAGCCGGTAAAGTTCCTCCAGTTTCAATAAAAGCGTTTCGCGTGGGCGTGCCCCCTCATCCCGGCCTTCTCCCTCGATGGGGGAGAAGGAGTCCGCTGCCTTGTTTTCATTGGCCTCCATCCATGCGGCGTCGAGCGATTTCAAATCCGTCACCGCCTGCTCGCGCAAGGCGTTCAAGGTTTGTTGGAGCGCGTTCAGTTTCTCGACCCAGTCCTGTCCGCGCTCGAACAATTGGACTTGCAGCAGCGGCGAGGTGACCATGGATTTTTCCGCGAGAAACGCATCGGTGTGGCGGCAGGTGGTGGCGATGCTCGCGAACAGATCCGCGAGTGCGGCGGGAATCTGCTGGATGTCCGCCGGCTTCGCGCCGCGTTCGAGTTCAAGCAGATGCAGCAGGCGCGATTTGGGTTCGGAGAGACAATTGAACGCGGCGTTCAGCTCCGTGAATTTTTTGGTGGCGTCCGCCTTGGCCGCGTCGCTGGCGGAATGGATTTTGTCCGGGTGCGCGCTGGCCGAGAGCGTGAGAAAGGTTTGCTTGAGCAAATCCGCATCCAGCCACGGGCGGCGCGGTTCGTTGAGCCGGGAAAAATTATCCAATCGAAAATTGTTTTGTGGCGCCATTGATATTGACCTGCCTTCAATTCGTCTTGCTGAATTGTAAATAGAAATTTAGGTCGTTAGTGAAGCTAACTAAATCGCCATTCGCCTTATAGACTAAAGCCCGGGCCTTGTAAGCCAGAGCGTCATTGGTTTTTAATTTGATGGCCTTTGTGAAATCAGCGATTGCTCCAGGTAAATTACTTAAACTGTGTTTCGCAATTCCGCGAGCCAAAAAAGCTTCTGGATAGATTGAATTGAGTTTGATGCCCGCATCATAGTCGGCAACCGCCGCGCTAAACTGACCGATGGTTTGTAGTGCCCAGCCACGAGTGAAATAAGCTTCAGCATTGCTAGAATCTTGCTCGATAAATTTTGTCATATCTGAAACCGAATCTTGAAAATTTCCCAATTTCATTCTGGTCATTCCGCGATCAAAATAAGCATTGGCATTGTTAGAATTTAGCTGAATAGCACGGTTCAAATCTTCGAGCGCACTGCCATAATCACTTTGCATACGACGTGCACGACCTCGATTACGATAAAAAACCGAATCTTCTCTGCTTTGAATTGCTTTGCTGAAATCTGCTACTGCGCCTTTGTAGTCTCCGTCTGAGAATTTTTTTTGCCCTCGGTTAAAGTAGTATTCTGGCCCTCTCCAAAAAAACGCTGCCGCGCACACGGTCAAAACAAAACCGATTAAGAGTAAGTTATTACGGTCGCTCATTTTTGAAAATTCTATTTGGAGTCGGCTCTCACGCACTAAAACTTTCCCCGCAGGAGCAGCTCGTGGCGGCGTTGGGATTTTTCACCTTGAAACCGCCGTCTTGCAGGGCGTCCACGTAATCGAGTTCGCTGCCGGTCACGTAGAGCGCGCTCTTGGGGTCCACCACCACGCGCACGCCGCCGCTTTCCACAAGGATGTCGCGGTTCGCGGGGCCGTCCTGCAAATCCATCTTGTAGGACAGCCCGGAGCAGCCGCCGCCGACCACGGCCACGCGCAACACGCCATTCGCGCGGCCCTGCTTGGTGAGGAGGGTGGAAACTTTTTTGGCGGCGTTGGCGGTGAGCTTGACGAGCCGTTCGTCGCCGGTGCGAACATTCGGCGCGGCGGCGGTTTTGGGAGCGAGAGTGGCAATCATTGACAGCAGCAACCTAGATTAAAAATCAAAAATGCGAAATTAAAATAATACGGTGGAACCGGCATCCTGCCGAAAACCGACGGAGCGCGCACGCTATTCATCGGCGTGAACGAACGTTGGCATCTCACGCCGCACACGGAATTTGGCTGGAAACCAAATTCAACCGGCTGGAAGCCGGTTCCACCCAGGAGAAATTGCAAGAGACGCCCGCTGGACGGTGGGAGGAAATTTCATTTCCATTTTTCATAATTACTTTTTAATTGGGCGATGAAAATCATTTCGTGGAACGTCAACGGCCTGCGCGCGGTGTTGAAGAAAAACTTTCTCGAATTTCTCGATGCCGAAAAACCAGACATCCTTTGCCTGCAAGAAACCAAATGCACGCCGGATCAAGTCGAACAACTCTGGCCTGCAAACTACACGACGTTCTGGAACAGCGCGGAAAAGAAGGGTTATTCCGGCACGGCCATCTTCACCAAGATCAAGCCGGTCAAAGTTTATCCGCACATTGACATCAGCGAACACGACAAGGAAGGTCGCGTGCTGACTGCTGAATATGCGGATTATTTTTTGGTGAATGTTTACACGCCGAATTCCAAACGCGAACTCGAACGCCTGCCGTATCGCCAGCAATGGGACGTGGACTTTCTTAAGTATTTGAAAAATCTGGAGAAGAAAAAGCCGGTGATCTTTTGCGGTGACTTAAATGTGGCGCACACGGAAATTGATCTGGCGAATCCAAAAGCAAATGTCCGCAACCACGGCTTCACCATCGAGGAACGTAATGGTTTCAGCGCGTTTGTGAGTGCAGGTTTTGTGGATTCTTTCCGGGAATTCGAGAAGGGCGGGGGACATTACTCGTGGTGGAGCCCGATGAGCGGTGCCCGCGCGCGGAACGTGGGCTGGCGCATTGATTATTTTCTCGTCTCGCAAGCGCTGCGTCCGCGTCTGAAAAAATCATACATTCTGCCAAAAGTTTTAGGCAGCGACCATTGCCCGGTGGTGTTGGAATTGGGTTCTTAACCGCAAGCTGGTGGCGGTTTTCGCGCTGCGAAAACCAGTGCCGCGTGCAGCGGCGCAACGTCTTGGGGAGGGCGAACACGTTTCGCCCATCCGTTCCGCCCGCTGCTG
>JANYFN010000070.1 GCA_025362675.1 Limisphaerales bacterium
GGCCCCGACTCGCAAGCCCACGCCGGTGTGCCGCACGGCAAAATCATCGGCCCGCTCACGCTCGCCAGCGAGGTCTTCACCAACACCGCGCGGCACTACTGGATTTACGTCCCCGCGCAATACGATCCTACCAAGCCCGCCTGCCTCATGATTTTTCAGGACGGTCACGCCTTCCTCAATACCAACGGCGATTATCGCGTGCCGAATGTTTTCGACAATCTCATCTACCGTCGCGAAATGCCCGTGACCATTGCCGTTTTCATCAATCCCGGCCACATGCCCACGCAGCCGGAATCCAGCTCCACGAATTGGGGCGACGGCGTCAACGGTCGCGCCACCGAATATAATGAGCTGAATGACAACTACTCCAAACTCGTCATCAACGAACTTCTGCCCGCGCTGGAAAAAGATTACAACCTTTCAAAAAATCCCGACGACCGCGCCATCGCCGGGGCGAGCAGCGGTGCGATCTGTGCGTTCACCGTCGCGTGGCAGCGGCCCGATCAATTTCATAAAGTCATCAGCATCATCGGCAGCTTCACGAACATTCGCGGCGGACACGTTTATCCCGATCTCATCCGCGCTGCTGACCAAAAACCGCTCCGCATTTATTTGCAAGACGGACTCAATGACAATCGCGGCAAACGGCGTAACAGCACCAACAGCTACGACGCAAAATGGGACTGGCATGCGCAAAATATAAAAATGGCCGCCGCGCTTACCGAGAAAAAATACGACCTGAATTATTGCTGGGGCATCGGCACGCATTCCGGCAAGCAAGGCGGCGCGCTGATGCCAGAAATGCTCCGCTGGCTCTGGCGCGATTATCCTCGCCCCGACGATCCGCAGGACGACAGCAATCGTAAATTATTTGTGCCGGTGGAAAAATAGCCCGGCGCTTCAACGCTGGATTTCGGACTGGCGTTCCCGGCTTCCTCTCCCCCTCGGGGGAGAGGATTGAGGTGAGGGGGCAGGCGTTATTTCAAAGCTGATAATTTTTACGTCCGTTCACCCCTCCCTGACCCTATCCCCTCCGAGGGGCGAGGGAAAAGTCCACTGTCAAAGCCCGCATCCCATTTGACTCGCCCGCATTCACCGCTAGACTTCCCAAAATTATTTTTGCATGAACCGTAAACCCTCGCTGCTCGTCATATTTCTCACGGTCTTCATCGACCTCATCGGTTTCGGCATTGTGCTGCCGCTGCTGCCGCGCTACGCGGACAAGTTCGGCGCGGAGGGCGTGATGATCGGCCTCATCATTGCCTCTTTTTCCGTGATGCAATTTTTCTTCGCACCGTATTGGGGCCGACTGTCCGACCGCATTGGCCGGCGACCGGTTTTGTTGTTGAGCACGGCGGGCGCAGTGGTTTCCTATGCGATGTTTGCACTAGCGGCGTGGCCCGGACTTTCGCCGGGAACAGCGTTGACCATCCTCCTCGCTTCCCGGGTGTTCGCCGGTATTTGTGGCGCAAACATTTCGGTCGCCTCCGCTTACATCGCCGACGTGACGACGCCCGACAAACGTTCGCGTGGCATGGGTTTTATTGGCATGGCCTTCGGATTAGGTTTTATTCTGGGCCCGGTGATCGGTGCTCTGAGCGCCAGTTATTTTGGATTGCAAGGTCCAGGCTGGGTGGCGACGGGAATTTGCGCCGCAAACTTTATTCTCGCCTTCACCATCCTCGCCGAAAGCCGTAAGCCCGGTGCCGCCTTGACCCCACCGCGTCCTAAGCTCGCGCAATGGGCGCATTCGTTGAAAACGCCCCGCGTCGGTTTTCTCATCGTGCTTTATTTTGTCGCGACTTTTTGCTTCGCGTGTTTTGAAAGCACGTTGCCGCTGTTGCTCGGTTCGCCGAATTTTCATCCGGATGAATTCGCCCGCCCCGCCGCACTCGCGCAGAAAATTGTTTCCGGCACGGATCCGGTTTCCGTTCACGTGCGTGCGCAGATTTCACCGGCCGGCCTGAAACTTCTCGCGGATCCGGCGGCAGCCGAACTTTCCGTCAAGCGCGTGCTGTTCGATGAATTGAACGCGCTGCTCAAATCAACGAATTTTTATGACGCCGCCATCTGGAGCAATCTTAAGCCGGATAGCGAAGCCGCCCGGCTCGTTGCGGAAAAGCGGACCGGCGACACGAATCGGCGGTTGAACCGGTTGTTGCTCGAAGCCGCGTATCCGGTAGAACTGAAGCTGCAAAAGTTTTATTACGACGAGCGGCACATCGGTTATCTGTTCGCGTTTTGCGGTATCATGTCCGCGTTTGTGCAAGGCGGAATGATTGGAAAATTGGTGAAACGATTTGGTGAACCAACGCTCATCTGGGGCAGTTTGATCGCGGTTGGTTTGAGTCTGCTCATCATTCCCTACGCGGCCACGCTCACCGCGCTGCTGTTTGGGCTCGCGCTGGTTGCGATGTCTTCCGGGCTCAACCGCGCCCCGACCATGGGTTTGATTTCCATTTTCACGCCGGCAGCAGAGCAGGGGGCCGTGCTAGGTGTCACGCAAAGCGCCGGAACGTTGGGGAGAATTTTCGGTCCACTCTTCGCCACTAGTGCCTACGCGCTATTTCCGCATGCGCCGTATCTAGCTGGTGCGGCCTTGTGTGTGCTGGCGGGACTGATTGCCATGAAGCAACTACCACCGCGGTCCGCAATTCCCGTGAGCAGTCCGGCGAGCGCTCCAGAAAAATAAAAAGATCGGCGGACTGGCACTCACCCCCGGATTTTTGCCAGCCCGCCGACTTGCCGCTCAAACACGAACGGAAGTTTATTGCTGTTGTGACAGATGACCGCCGGGGCCACCGTCTGGCGGACCACCCGCCCCGTCCTGCGGCGGGCCACCGGCACCCTCTTGCGGCGGACGTCCCGGCGGCTTGCCCATGTATTCGTCGCGCGTCAGTTTGCCATCACCGTTCTTATCCAATTTCTTTAACACCGCGACTGCATTGGCGATTTCATCGGCGTCAATTACCCCGTCATGATTCGCGTCCAAAGCCGCGATGATGGCCGGTATGGGCCGGCGGCCCATACCACCGCGACCACCTTGTCCGGGCGGACCACCGTTGCCGGGGCCGCCTTGATCACCTTGCGGCGGGCCGCTGGCATCTTGGGCAATCGCTGCCGCCGTGAGTGCGCCGATAACGGCGACCATTGCTATCATTGTATTTTTTTTCATATGTGTCCTTTTGGTTTAGTTGTTGCGTGTTGCTTGCCAAGTGTCAGGCGTCGCTACGAGCTGCGTCTGCCTTCACTTTTCATGTTGTCACGTTACCCCAGCGAACCTTAAGGGCTGGTGAAGTTGGAAGTTTTTTTAAATTTTTTTGCAAGCACAGCATCCCGCTTTTAGGGCATTGCGGTGCGGACGCCCGTTTTTTAACTTGAGAGAACGCATGAAACAAAAATTTCTCAGCTGGCTCCTACTTGCGGCCTGTTGTCATTTTTCTGCCGCCGCGGTGACGTTGGATGAAGGCTGGCAAAACCCCCCGAACCAGGCCCGGCTGCGCGCCTACTGGTGGTGGCTCAACGGCAATGTCACCAAGGCCTCCATCACGCGCGATCTCGAACAGATGCACGCCAAAGGTTTCGGCGGGGCGCTGCTGTGCGATGCCAACGGCGCGTCGCAGGAAGGCAACGACGCCGTGCCGCATGGCCCGGATTTTTTCTCGCCCGAATGGCGTGAGCTTTACAAACACACGCTGCGCGAAGCTGACCGTTTGGGCATGGAAATCAGCCTCAACATCCAGAGCGGATGGAATCTGGGCGGTCCGGTGGTTACCGCCGAAGACGCGGCGAAAAAATATGTGTGGTCGGAAACCAAAATTGCCGGCGGCACGAACGTAGCGATTGCCTTAGCGCAACCAACGGCGCGGGAAAATTTTTATCGCGACACTGCCATCGTGGCCTATCGCCAAAAAAATTTACCCAAGCCAGAGCCATTGAAAAACTGGAAGCAGAAGGCGTTGCAGGAATCACTCCAGCCATTTTCCGCACCGAACTCGGCGCCATTGTTTGCGGAAATTCCAGCCGCGCTGAACGAACACGACGCGGAGGCCGCTGAAGTTGTGGATTTGACGGACAAACTTGGCGCGGATGGAACTCTCAAATGGACTGCGCCCATTGGCGATTGGCAGATTCTCCGCTTCGGCTACACCATCGGTGATCACGCCTATGTTTCCACCAGCAGCGAAGGTTGGGGCGGCTTCGCGATTGATGTTTATAGCGCGACTGCTTTTCAAAATTATTGGGACAAAATTGTTGAGCCGCTCATCGCCGACGCCGGGCCGCTCGCTGGAAAAAGTTTGAAGTATTTGCACACTGACAGTTGGGAAGTGGAACTGGCCAACTGGACGCCGACGCTGCGCGCGGAATTTCAAAAACGTCGCGGCTACGACATGTGGCCGTGGCTCCCGGTGCTCGCCGGCCGCATCGTGAACTCGCGGGAGCAGAGCGATCGCTTCCTGTTTGATTACCGCAAAACGCTCGGCGATCTCGCGATTGATGGCCACTATCGTTTGTTCCGGGACAACGCCCACAAACACGGGCTTCAAATCCATCCAGAAAGCGGCGGGCCGCACGCCGTGCCGATTGATGCACAACGTTGTCTCGGTTGGGACGACGCGCCGATGAGCGAATTTTGGGCCTGGTCGTGGACGCACCGCATCGGCGACGCGAATCGTTTTTTTGTCAAACAGCCTGCCAGCGCCGCGCACACTTACGGGCATAAACTCGTATTGGCTGAAGGCTTCACCACCATCGGGCCGCATTGGCAGGAAAAATTGTGGGACAATTTGAAACCCAGTTTTGACAAAGCATTGTGCGAAGGCTTGAATTTATTGGTCTGGCACGCGTTCGTAAATTCGCCAGAAAGTGCAGGCGTGCCTGGCCAGCAGTATTTTGCCGGCACCCATTTGAATCCGAACGTGACGTGGTGGGAAAAATCCGCGCCATTTTTCAGCTACATAAATCGCTGCCAGTTTTTGTTGCAGCAAGGAAATTTCAGTGCGGATGTTTTGTATTTTTACGGCGATCACGTTCCCAATTTCACGCAACACAAACGCACCGATCCGGCACATCTCGGCTCCGGCTATGATTATGATGTCATCACGGAGGAGGCTTTAATTGAGCGCGCTAGCGTTCGCGCTGGCAAAATAGTTTTGCCGGATGGAATCAGTTATCGCGTGCTCGTGCTGCCAGATCGCGACGTGATTTCGTTGCCGGTGCTTAGGAAAATCAAAGAACTCCTTTTCGCGGGTGCAACCGTCATTGGCCCGAAACCGGCGCACGGCGAAACGTTGGATAATTTTTCTGCTATCGACGCCGAAGTGAGGAAAATCGCCGATGAACTATGGGACGGAAAAACTGGTAAAGGCCTTGTTATCACTGGCAAAACCGCGCGCGACGTTTTGTTGGCGGATGGCGTGCCGCCGGATTTTGAAAGTTGGAGTTCACGCTTTAGCGTGCCGGGCGGGGACAAGCTGAAACTTGAACTCCAGCCGTCCGCGCCACTCGATTTTGATTACATTCATCGCACCACCGGCGATACAGAAATTTATTTCGTCGCCAACCGCACCAATGTTTCCGCGAGCGCCACGGTCGCTTTTCGCGTGACTGGCAAAGCTCCCGAATTGTGGAACGCCGTGACAGGGGAACATAAATTTGCCAACGCTTACGAAGAAAAAGACGGTCGCACTTTGATGCCGCTGGAATTTAATCCCTGTGGCTCTTGGTTTGTCATTTTCCGTGAAGCGGCTTCTGCGCATCCGGCGCTGGCAAAATCAAATTCACCAAAATTGAATCCGCTCCAAAAAATTACTGGCGCGTGGACAGTCCACTTCGATCCAAAATGGGGCGGACCGGAATCGGCCCAATTCGATGCGCTCGTGAGCTGGCCGACGCGTTCTGAACCAGGTATAAAATATTTTTCCGGCACCGCGACCTACGAAAAAACCTTTGATTTGGTGGGTCCGAAATCCAAAAATTCAAAATTGTTTTTAGACTTGGGAAAT
>JANYFN010000103.1 GCA_025362675.1 Limisphaerales bacterium
TTTTACGCTCGTTTCCAGTTTGATTTCCATCGCCGTTGTCTCCCACGCGGCGGAAATTTCCTCGCCCAACACCAACCTCACTGCGCTGGAGCAGCAGTTGGTTGCGGCCACCAAGTCGGAAGCAGCGCCGCAGTTCAATGGCGCGCGCGTGATTGGCATCCGGCCGAACACGCCGCTGATTTATTCGCTGGCGGTGAGCGGTGAACGACCGATTTCTTTTTCCGCAAAAAATTTACCGCGCGGACTGAAGCTAGATTCCAAGACGGGCAGCATCACCGGTTCGTTGAAGCAGGCGGGCGAATTTACTTTTTACGCGGCGGCAAAAAATTCCGCCGGCAAAGCAGGAACGGAAATCAAAATTGTCTGCGGCGATCAACTTGCGCTTACACCGCCGCTGGGTTGGAACAGTTACGATACGTTTGGCGATTCGGTGACCGAGGCGGAAATGCTTGCGAACATTGATTGGTTCAAGACAAACTTGCAACCGCTCGGCTGGGAATATGTCGTGGTGGATTATCGTTGGTATGATCCCGGCGCGCATGACAACAACGCTAATGGTCGCGTCGGCGCAAAACTGACGGCGGACAAATTTGGTCGCCTGCTGCCGTCGCCAAATCGTTTTCCAACGGCAACGAATGGTGCGGGATTTAAGCCGCTCGCCGATTACGCCCATTCACTCGGATTAAAATTCGGCATTCACGTCATGCGCGGAATTCCTCGCCAGTCCGTTTTTACCAACACGCCGATTGAAGGCAGTGCGTTCCATGCCGCCGACGCGGCGGACACAAATAGCAAATGCGTTTGGTGTCCCGATATGTTTGGCGTGGATGCGACGAAGCCGGCGGGGCAGGCGTGGTATGATTCTATTCTGCGACTTTACGCGAGTTGGGGTGTTGACTTCATCAAGGTGGACGACTTGTCGCGTCCGTATTCCACTGCGGAGATTGAGGCGATTCATCGCGCGATTGAGCAGAGCGGACGCTCCATCGTCTTCAGCACGTCGCCCGGCGAAACACCCGTGACCAGCGCGGCGCACATTTCGGCGCAAGCAAATATGTGGCGTATGTCCGATGACTTTTGGGATAACTGGAAATTTATAGATCACAATCTCGACCTGCTCGCCGCGTGGCACGGAGTGGCCGGGCCGGGGCATTGGCCGGATGCGGACATGATTCCGATTGGCAAAATCGGCAAGCGCAGCGTGGGGAAAATTCGTTGGACGGCGTTTACGCGCGACGAACAAATCACCTTGATGAGCTTGTGGGCCGTGGTTTCCTCGCCGCTGATGCTGGGCATGAATCTGCCGGAGAATGACGATTGGACGACGGCGCTGCTCTCAAATCCCGAAGTGCTCGCGGTCAATCAAGACCCGCTGGGCAAAGCTGCCGTGCGTGTCGCAGCGGAAAATAAAATCGAAGCTTGGTCAAAAACTTTGGCCAATGGTTCGCAGGCAGTGACGCTCATCAACCGTGGCAACGTGAGCGACATTGACGAGGCTCGCGCCATTTTCAAAAGTCCGCTTGTCACGCGTTCATCGCCCGGCCCGATCAACATTGACCTCGACATCACTGGCGCGAAAAAACTCTGGCTCGTGGTGGACGACGGCGGCGACAGTTACGACTGCGACCATGCCGACTGGCTGGAGCCGAAAATTTTTACGGCGGATGGTGAAAGAAAACTCACGGAGCAGAAATGGAAATCTGCCACGGCAGGTTGGCAGAAACCGCTCGTCAACCGCAGCGTCAGCGGCGGTGCGTTGACCGTCGCGGGCGAGACGAGCGCGGACGGCATCGGCACCCATTCGCCCTCAATCATCGAATATAATTTACCCGCTGGCAGCACGCGCTTCACGACGCGTGCCGGGTTGGACATCGGCGGCACGAGCCAGAATAACGGTGCGACGGTTCACTTTCTCGTCTTCACCAGCGACCCGCATCCGCCCGTGAAATCCGTGACGGCAAATCTTTCCTTCGCCAGTCTAGGTCTCAACGGCAAACGGTCGGTGCGCGATTTGTGGCTGCGAAAAGATTTGCCTGCGTCCGAAAATTTTTCCGCCGAAATCCCGCCGCACGGCTGTGTTTTGCTCCGGGTGAGATGATTTGAAATTGGGTCTGGAAACCCTGCGCCGCAGAAATTATTTTGCACTGACTAACACGCATTCTTCGGGTGTGAGTTTTTTCCATTGGCCCGCTGGCAGGTTGCCGAGCAGAAAATTACCGATGCGCACGCGGAGCAAGCGCAACGTGGGATGACCAATGGCAGCGGTCATGCGGCGCACCTGCCGGTTTTTGCCTTCGACGAGTTCGAGGCCAATCCAACAATCGGGAACGCTCTTGCGAAAACGAATCGGCGGCACACGCGGCGCGATTTCTGGCTGCGGTTCGAGCAACCAAGCGCGACAGGGCAGGGTGGCGTGACCTTGAATGACGAGTCCGCGTGAGAGTTTTCCCAGCGATTCGACCGTGGGAATTTTTTCCACCTGCGCCCAATACTCGCGTTCGTGCGCGTGGCGCGGGTGCAGCAGTTTTTCATTCCATTGCGCTTCATCGCTCAAGAGCAGAAGCCCCTCAGAATCTGCATCCAGCCGGCCGATGGCATAAACATTTTTGGGAAATCCAAATTCCGCGAGCGGACGATTCGGCGAGCCATCGCTCGTGAATTGTGACAGCACACCAAACGGTTTGTGGAGCGCGATGAGCATGAAACAAAATTTAATCCGCGTGCCGGCTCACAGCGTTACGTTATCAATCAGTCGCGTTTTTCCGAAGTAAACTGCCAGCGCCATCTGGGTGCCGCGTTTCACTTGTGTGACCGGTTCCAAAGTTTCCGGATCGAAAAACTCCACGTAATCCAAACGCGCGAGTGGCGCGGCGGTGAGAAATTCTTTGAGGTCCACCTTCAAACGCGTCGCGGAAACGGATTTGGTTTTCACCGCTGCCCTCGCTGCTTGCAAGGCGTGAAATAAGATTGTGGCCTGCGGACGTTGGTCAGTATCGAGATATTTATTGCGCGAACTCATGGCGAGACCATCGCGCTCGCGCAATGTGGGAGCGACGATGATGCGAACTGGGAAATTCATGTCCGCCACCATGCGTTTGATAACGGCCGCTTGTTGAAAATCTTTCTGCCCGAACACGGCCACGTCCGGCTGCACGAGATTAAATAATTTCGCTACGACCGTCGTCACGCCTCGAAAGTGCGTGGGCCGCGACACGCCTTCCATGCTGCGCGACAACGTTTCTTCGACGACGTAAGTGCTGTAGCGATTTTGCGCCTTGCCCGGATACATCTCCGCATCGCCGGGCGTGAAGACAATGTCCACGCCAAGCTCGCGCAGGAGTTGGAGATCGCGCTGCAAGTCGCGCGGATATTTGGCGAGATCTTCGGTGGGTGCGAACTGCGTGGGGTTGACGTAAATGCTCACGACCACGATGCCCTTTTTACCGACGCATTTCCGCGCTTCCTTCACGAGGCTCAGATGTCCTGCGTGCAAAAATCCCATCGTGGGCACAAAACCGATTTTGATTCCAGCACGTTTCCAAGTGTGGGCGCGCGACTGCATGATATTGAGATTGGTAATGACTTTCACTGTGGTAAAAATGAATGGCGAAGCGCATTCAGGCAAATTTATTCAGGTGATAAACGTAGCCAATCGCTTCGACCCGGAAACGTGACTTGACCTTTCGCGCACAAACGGCAGACTGTTCGACTATTTTACATAACTCTGAATCTATGTTGCATATAAGAAATATCGCTATCATCGCGCACGTTGACCACGGTAAAACCACGCTCGTTGATTGCTTGCTCAAGCAGTCGGGAACGTTTCGCGCCAACCAGCACGAAACCAGCGAAGAGCGCCTGATGGATTCGATGGACCTCGAAAAAGAAAAGGGCATCACTATCCGCGCGAAGAACGCGGCGTTCAAATATAAGGATTACCATATCAACATCGTGGATACGCCCGGACACGCTGATTTTGGCGGCGAAGTGGAACGCATCATGAACATGATCGACGGCGTATTGCTCGTCGTAGATTCCGCTGAAGGTCCGCAGGCGCAGACGCGCTTCGTGCTGCGCAAAGCATTGGAAGCCGGGGCGAAGCCGATCGTGGTCATCAACAAGATTGACCGTGAAAATGCGAACCCGAAAAAAGTTTTGGACCAAGTATTTGAATTGTTCATGTCGCTCAACGCGACCGACGAACAATTAGACTTTCCCTTCATTTACGCCTCAGCCAAGCAGGGTTACGCGAAGCTGGAACTCGAACACGTCAGCGGCACGATGGAGCCGTTGTTCGACGCGATTGTGAAACATATTCCGCCGCCGCGCGCGAAAGCCGGTGACGGTTTTCAGTTGCTCGTCGCGAATTTGGATTACTCCGAATACCTCGGACGTATCGCGTTCGGCAAAATTGTCGAAGGCAAACTCAAAGTGGGCGATCCTGCGATTTGCCGGCACGGCAGCGGCAAGATTTCTAAGGGCAAAATCACCATGCTCTACCATTTCGAGGGCATGAAGCGGATTGAAATCCAAGAGGCGCACGCGGGCGACATCGTGGGCATCGCGGGTTTCGAGGAAGTGTTCATCGGCGAAACGATTTGCGATTCCGAATTGCGCGCCACGTTGCCGTATATTCCGATTGATCCGCCGACGATCCAAATGGAATTCGCCGTGAACGATGGCCCGCTCGCGGGCAAAGAGGGCAAGCTCGTCACCGCACGTCACATCTGGGATCGCCTCGTGAAAGAAATTCGCACGAACGTTGCCCTCCGCATCGCCCAGACGAGCGACCCGAAAATTTTCGCGGTCAGCGGACGCGGCGAAATGCAGATCGCCATCCTGGTGGAACAGATGCGCCGAGAAGGCCATGAAGTGCTCGTCTCGCGCCCCGAAGTGTTGTGGCAAAAAGGCCCGGACGGTAAAGCGCTGGAGCCGATTGAAAAATTGTATGTTGAAGTTCCGAGCGAAAATCTCGGCAACATCATGGAAAATCTTTCGGGTCGCAAGGCGCAGATCACCAACATGAATCACGTTGGCACGCAAGTCTCCGTCGAGGCGCTTGTCCCGATGCGCGGGTTGATTGGTTTTGAAACCGACCTCGTGAATTCCACCAAGGGCATGGGCGTTATGAGCCATCTCTTCCACGAATACGGCGAAGATCGCGGCGAAATTGCCGCGCGCAAAAACGGTTCGCTCGTCTCGATGGATGACGGCGAAGCCACGAGCTACGCGCTCAACATGGTGCAGGAACGGGGTCGTTTGATGATCGCGCCCGGCGACCATGTTTACGTCGGCATGATCGTCGGCGAAAACGCCCGCGAGAATGACATTCCCGTGAATCCGGTGAAGGAAAAACGCCTCACGAATATGCGTTCGCAAGGTGATGGCAAAGGGATTGCGCTCTCGCCGCCGATGAAACTCTCGCTCGAACGCGCGTTGGAATATATTGACGTGGATGAATACGTCGAAGCCACGCCGAAGAGCTTGCGCCTGCGTAAAAAAGTCTTGGATGAAAACGCCCGCAAGCGTTCCGAAAAATCCCGCGCGATCAAATACGTGCAGGAATAAAAGTCCCTTTTTACAACCGCCGTCTGGAGCAATCCGGGCGGCGTTTTTTTTTGCCGCTTCGATAGGGATACCAACCTGGGCGTTGGGTGATAACTCCACTGCCATTGGCTACGCACTTGCTGCGAGCAGCACATCCTCGTGGCTGGGGACGACGGCACAACTAGCTTGGTTGCAAGCTATACCCTCAGTGTCACCGACAGCGTGTCTGGTTTCCAGACAAACAGTCTGGGTTTGCTCGCATCAGCTCGATTGTAAATGTCCTGATTTACGAATTTATTAATTCCCTAGAAATGTTTCCAAAAAACCGTGGACAGCTGACGCAAGGTTATGAGAGATTGGACTAGTTAGTGAGTTAAAAGGTAGTCAAACCAAAATTCAAATTCGATGAAAACAAAACTTCTCATTATTGTTCTCGCCTTATTTCTACAAGGCTTAACTTCCGTTCACGCCACCAGTTTGACCGTTGGCAATGTGAACAGCTTTTTTGGTAACACGTGCTGGTATGAGCCCTCGGCTCCAGTCACGGTCACGGGTAATTTCTCATTGCCGGACTAAGCGGCTCTGGCGCGGTTGTGAGTTCAGTGTTCTATGCCATCCAACCAAATACTTACGGCGCTATCTTCACCTATTCATTGGATGTGAGCGGCTTTGCGCCCGCTCCGAATCATTGTGTGCGACTAGTCGTCTACTTCGGCACGGCGGAGAGCGGCTGTAACGGCACGCAGGTGTTTGTGCTGACTAACGGTGTCAGCGTGCCGGTAACTTCAGCCTCGGAAAATTTGTCTAGTGTCAGCTTGTTTTACGGCGGTGGTTGTTTGACACCGGGACAGCACGCGGGTGGTATCGCAATGATTTCGCCGAATGGAGTGAAGACGAACACGGTGACGATTGTGGATGATTACTTTGATAGCACTTCGGGTTTGACGAACCACTATGTCACCACAGCGACCGCGATTGTGCCGGACATCCCGCCGATTTATTTGTCGCCGCTGCCGCCGTGGTTTCAAGGGGTTTTAAATCAGCATGCACCGCTTTACACGAATGCCACGCCGGTGTCGCAGGGTATCTATGATTTAGGCATGCAACTGTTGAGTGCGGCAAGTAATGGAATAGCGATTGGCCCAATGATGACGCAGACGGTGGCGATCACCAACGGGCTGGTCAATGCGCCCATGAATTTTGATCCGGATAATTTCTTTGGCGGACAACGCTGGCTGTCGTTGTCGGTCCGGCCCAGCGGCTCGACCAGTAATTTCGTCACCCTGAATCCGCCCTTACCGATTTCGCCAACGCCGCAGGCGATTTACGCTATGCAGCGGGGAGTGTGGCGGACTTGGCACCGGGTCAAGCGGTGACGCGCATTAACGGTTTGACGGATGCGGTGAATTTGCAGGCAGGGCAAGGCATCCAGTTAACTCCTGCCGGAAACACTATTGTCATCAGCGCCATCGCTGGCTCCGGTTCAGATCGAAACATCAAGACGGATGTCGCCGCGATCAATCCTGCGGATGTGCTCGCGCGGTTAGCAGCGTTGCCGGTGTCATCCTGGCGTTACACGAACGAGCCGTCACGAGTGCGACATATCGGGCCGATGGCGCAGGACTTCATGCAAACCTTTCGCCTAGGTGACAATGATAAGATTATCGGCTATGTGGATGAGAATGGCGTCGCCCTAGCGGCCATCAAAGGACTAAATCAAAAACTGGAAGCGAAAAGCGATAAGTTGGAGGCAGAAAATGCGGAGTTAAAAGCGAGGCTGGAAAAGCTGGAACAATTATTTTTGGAAAAGAAATAAATCAACATGAAAAAATTATT
>JANYFN010000297.1 GCA_025362675.1 Limisphaerales bacterium
TGGATGGCGACAGTTTTTTTGCGAGCTGCGAGATCGCGCTTGATAAAAAATTGGAAGGCCGCGCCGTGTGGGTCGGCGGCGGGCGGCGCGGCGATGGCATCGTGATCGCGGCAAACCGCGCGGCGAAAAAATTCGGCGTCACCACCGGCATGGCGTGCTTCGAGGCAAAGCGCGTGTGTCCGCGTGGTGTGTTGTGCCGTCCGCATTACGACGAATACCGGCGCATCTCGTCGGAGATGTTCCGCGTGCTGGAGGAATACTCGCCGATGCTCGTGCCGGTTTCGATTGACGAGGGCTTTCTGGATCTCTCGACGATGGACAGCGTGGTATGGCGCAATACGACGCCAGAAAAATATGTGCGGGAAATTTCCGAACGCATCACCCGCGAGGTGAAGATTCCCGTGAGCGCCGGCCTCGCGAATTCCTCGCGCCTCGCCAAGCTCGCGACGGACGCGGCCAAGCCGGGCTTTCTCGAAATCAAACCGGGCGACGAAAAAGAATTTTTGAAAGACCGCTCGGTGCGTGAACTTTCCGGCATCGGCAAAAACCGGCAACGTTCGCTTGCGGCCTTGGGAGCATTGACGTTTGGGCACGTCGCGAAAATGCCGTCGCCACTGCTGAAACAAAAATTCGGCATCTGGGGCACGCAACTTTGGCTGTTTTCAAATGGTTTGTGGAACGAGCCGTTGTTGCTGGAGGTGAAAGACCGCACAACGATTTCCAGCAACACGACGCTGCCTTACGATGAGCCGGACTACGAGGCCGCACTGACGTTCGCGTTGAGCGAGGCGACGCGGCTCACCGGCCAGTTGCGGCGCGAGCAGATGCAGGCGCGCGAAATGTCGCTGACAATCCGCTTTGAGGATTTTTCTGAGGCGGGCGGCACGCATCGTTTTCGCGCGCCGCAGTTTTTGAACTCGGTCATTAATGCGCACTTGGAGGAAATTTTTCGCGGCGTGATGGCGGGACAATTTCGTCCCGTGCGACAGATCCGCCTCGCGTTCTGGAATCTCGAACGGCTCGACACGCAGCCGACGTTGTGGGGCCGCACGGACGCGGAACGCTGGGGCGCGCTCGACGACGCGACGAATAAAATCAACCAGCAGTTCGGCGACGCCTCGCTGATGACCGGCGCTCAACTGGCGCTGCGCCAGCTCGATGATTCTCACAAAAATCCGAAGGCAAAATGTCCATTCGTGCCGCAGCGCGAGATGGTGAAAAAACTCTGGGGCACGGATGCCGATCCGCTTGCGCATAAGGGCGACTGGGAAAAACGGCTGGGAAAGGTGAGTAAGCAAATTCAGTTTCGGCATTGACGGATTTGGTCAAACGATTGCGTCAGGACTTTTGCGCTTTGAACTCAAACGTTTGCAGCATATAAATTGCGCGTGCTGCAATCGAAATTACCCGCCATCAACGCCGCCACGCGATTGTGTGCGGTGTTCGGTTCGCCCATCCGTCACTCCGCCTCGCCCGCGATGCACAACGCGGCCTTTGCAGAACTCGGCCTCAACTGGCGTTACCTCGCGTTTGAAGTGGACCCAAACAATCTCTGCGCCGCCATCGAAGGCGCGCGGGCGATGAATTTTGCGGGCATCAATTTAACCGTGCCGCACAAGCTGCTCGCGGTGGATATGATGGATGAGTTGGACGTTTCGGCACAAACCTGGGGCGCGGTCAACACCATCAAATTCGTTACCGACTACGCTGGAAAAGTTCGTGCCATCGGCTTCAATACCGACGCGGATAGTCTCGTCAGTTCGTTGCGCGCCGATTTGAAATTGGAATTGCACGGCGCAAAAGTGCTTTTGCTCGGGGCGGGCGGGGCGGGACGCACGGCGGCTTTGAAGCTGGCGGCGGAAAATGTCGCCGAACTATTTCTCGTCAACCGCACGCAATCAAAAGCAGATGAAATCGCCATTGAGATCAAAAAACAATTTCCGGGCGTGCGCATCGCCACGACTTATCCCACAGCGGAAGTTGATCTGGTCCTGAACGCCACCTCGCTGGGACTGAAAGCCGAGGACGTGTCGCCTTTGGACACCCAAAAATTTTCCCTGCTCCAGGCCCGCGTGGCTTACGACATGATCTATCGTCCGGCGGAAACGGCTTTTTTGCACGCCGCGAAAATTGCCAGTTGCAAAATAGCCAACGGCATCGGGATGCTTGTCGGTCAAGGCGGGAAAGCCTTTGAAATCTGGACCGGCCAAACCGCGCCGCTCGCGGTCATGCGCCAGGCGGTGGAAGAAACTGTTTACGGCAGCGCGAAATCATGAGTTCAATCATTCAAAACACGTTCAATCCGCATTATTGGGACGCGGTGCCCTTCCATTTCTGGTCCGTGGTATTTTTTGTGTTCGGCAGCATCGTGGGCAGCTTTCTAAACGTGTGCATTTATCGCATGCCGCTAAACCTAAGCGTCGTGTATCCGCCATCGCATTGCCCGCACTGCAAATATGCCATTCCCTTTTACCTCAATGTTCCCCTGCTCACCTGGCTTTCGCTCGGCGGACGTTGCAAAAATTGTCGCGCGCCCATCTCGCCCCGTTATTTCATTGTGGAACTGCTCACCGGCCTGACCTTTCTCGCGTGCTGGCTAACCTTGGGGCCAGCTTCACCGTGGATCGCGCTCGTCTGCTGCCTCTTTCTCGCCGGACTCATCACGGCCACCTTCATCGACGTTGAACATTTCATCATCCCCGATGGAATCACCCTCGGCGGCGCAGTCGTCGGATTTATTATCTCATTACTGCTACCGTCGCTGCACGACGTTAGCACGGTTCGCGAAGGACTCGCACGCAGCGCCCTCGGCATTGCGGTGGGTGGCGGCGTCGTTTATGCCGTGCTACGGTTCGGCAAACTCCTCTTTGGAAAACAGAAAGTGAAATTACCCACAGCCTCGCGCATCGTATTTTCCGAAACCGCCCTGTGCCTGCCCGAGGAACAGATCCCCTACGAAGAATTTTTCTATCGCAAAACCGACGCCATCATTTTCCAGGCAACCCAGCTCGAACTCGTGGACCGCAGTTATCCTCGCGCGAACGTGCGGCTTTCCCCTAACGAGCTGCGGATTGATGACGAAATCATGTTGCCGGAAAATGTGCGACACATGGAAGCGACCTGCTCGGAAATCACCGTCCCGCGCGAGGCGATGGGGCTGGGCGATGTGAAATTCATGGCGGGCATCGGTGCCTTCATCGGTTGGCAAGGCGCGCTCTTCTCGCTCATGGCCAGCTCATTCATCGGCTCGGCCGTAGGCATCATCCTCATCGTCTCCCGCAAACGCGAATGGTCCTCCAAGATTCCCTACGGTCCCTACATCGCCCTCGGCGCAGCCCTCTGGGTATTCGGCGGCAAACAATGGGTGGCCACCTGGTTAGCCTCCTTCCATCCCTGATCTTTTTTTCAGACCGCAAATAATTTGGGGAGCTGTGTGAGCGGACGCGAATAATTCAACGCCGAAATCGCGGCTATCGGAGGAGCACACGGACTTTTGGACGATTGCCGAGAAGTTTAAAGCGGGTTGCACGTGCTTTTCGGCAACCCGCTTTAACTTTTAAATAGGACACCCCAATTTTTTCACCTTACGCCTTCGCGACCAACTGGCGCAACACATACGGCAAAATGCCGCCGTGCTGGTAGTAGTCGATCTCGATGGGTGTATCAATGCGGCAGCGGACATTTACGTTTTCCACGGAGCCATCTTTGCGCGTGACTTTGAGCGTGAGGTCTTGTTGCGGCTTGATGTTCGCGTCGAGACCCACGATGTCGTAGGTCTCCGTGCCGTCGAGCTTCAAGCTCAATGCGGTGGTGCCTTCTTTAAATTGCAACGGCAGCACGCCCATGCCCACGAGGTTGCTGCGGTGAATGCGTTCGAAGCTTTGCGCGACGACGGCTTTGACGCCAAGCAAATTCGTTCCCTTCGCCGCCCAATCGCGCGACGAACCGGTGCCATATTCCTGGCCAGCGATAATCACGAGCGGCGTTTTCTCCGCCTGATACTTCATCGAGGCGTCGTAGATGCTGACCTGTTCGCCCGATGGCTGGAGCTTGGTCACGCCGCCTTCGACGCCGGGCACCATGAGGTTCTTGATGCGCACATTCGCGAAGGTGCCGCGCGTCATCACGCGGTCGTTGCCGCGCCGCGAGCCGTAGCTGTTGAAATCTTCGACGGCGACGCCGTGCTCGACGAGATATTTTCCCGCAGGCGACGTCTTCTTGAACGCGCCCGCCGGTGAAATGTGATCCGTGGTCACGCTATCGCCGAAGATACCAAGCGCACGCGCACCGGTGATGGGCTTGATACTGCCGGGAGTCATCGAGAAATGTTCGAAGAACGGCGGTTCCTGAATATAGGTGGACTGGCGATCCCATTCATAGACGTTGCCGGTGCTGGAGGAGATCTCATTCCACTTCGGATTCTGCGCGGCAAAATCTTTGTAGAGTTTACGGAAAATTTCGGGTTGCAACGCAGTCTGCATGAGGTCGCGCACTTCTTTCAGGCTCGGCCACAACTCTTTCAGGTAAACGTCCGCGCCATTTTTATCTTTGCCCAGCGAGTCATGGGCGAGGTCGATGTCCACGCGACCTGCGAGCGCGAACGCGACGACGAGCGGCGGCGACATGAGAAAGTTCGCCTTGATGTTCTGATGCACGCGCGCTTCAAAATTGCGGTTACCGGAAAGCACGGAGGCGGCGATCAAATTGTTTTTGACGATCACGTCTTCAATCGCCGGATTCAACGGACCGGAATTGCCGATGCACGTGGTGCAACCGTAACCGACGAGGTTGAAACCGAGCTTGTCGAGATACGGCTGGAGGCCGGTCTTGTCCAAATAATCGGTGACCACGCGGGAGCCGGGCGCGAGCGAAGCCTTCACGGAGGCGTTCACGGTGAGGCCACGCTCGACCGCTTTCTTCGCGAGCAACCCAGCCGCGAGCATCACGCTCGGGTTGCTGGTATTGGTGCAACTGGTGATGGCGGCAATCAAAACAGAGCCGTGCCCGATGGTGGACTTGTGGCCATTCAACGCCACGTCGGCCGTGATCTTGCCGAGGTCTTCGGCTTTCATGCCAAAACCATTTTCCGCGACGGGCTTGGAGAAAGCCGTGGTGAATTCGCTTTTCAATTTCGGTAGTTCGATCCGATCCTGCGGGCGTTTGGGACCGGCCACACTGGGCAGCACAGTGCTGAGGTCGAGCTCGATCTCTTGCGAATAGACTAATTCACCTTTCTTTGGAATGCCCCACAGACCTTGCGCCTTGTAGTAATTCTCATAGGTCTTGACGGCCTCGTCCGTGCGGCCGGTGGCACGAAGATAATGGGAACACTCGGCATCAATCGGGAAGAAGCCCATCGTCGCGCCGTATTCGGGCGCCATGTTCGCGATGGTCGCTCGGTCCACGAGCGGCAACGCCGCCGCGCCGGGGCCAAAGAACTCAACGAACTTGCCGACGACTTTGGCTTTGCGAAGAATTTGCGTGACGGTCAGCGCCACGTCTGTGGCGGTGACGCCTTCGCGAATCGCACCGGTGAGATGAACGCCCACGACATCCGGCGTGAGGAAATAAACCGGCTGACCGAGCATGCCCGCTTCCGCCTCAATGCCGCCAACGCCCCAGCCGACAATGCCAAGACCATTGATCATCGTGGTGTGCGAGTCCGTGCCGACGAGCGTGTCGGGATAATAAACTTCGCCGGCGTTCAACACACCTTTGGCGAGATATTCCAAATTCACTTGATGCACAATACCGATGCCCGGCGGCACGACCTTGAAGGTATCAAACGCCTGCATGCCCCACTTGAGAAATTGATAACGCTCACGGTTGCGCGTGAATTCCAAATCCAGATTACGCGCCATCGAATCCGCGCCACCCGCGAAATCCACCTGCACCGAATGATCCACCACCAAATCTACCGGCACCAACGGCTCGATGATCTTGGGGTTTTTGCCAAGCTTCGCGACGGCGGTGCGCATCGCCGCCAAGTCCACGAGCAGCGGCACGCCGGTGAAATCCTGCAACACAATCCGCGCGACTACGAACGGGATTTCCGCTGTGCGCGTCTCGTTCGCCTGCCAGTTCGCGAGTTCCTTGATGTTCGCCTCGCTGACCTTTTTGCCATCGCAATTTCGCAAAACAGATTCGAGCACGAGGCGGATGGAAACCGGCAGTTTGGAGATCGGGCCGACGCCGGCTTTTTCCAGCGCGGGCAGCGAATAAAATTTTCCAGATTTGCCGTTGCCAAGTTGAAACGTTTGCAACGTGCTGAACAAGTTATGTGATGCACTCATAATTTAAAAAACAATCCCAAGAAAATGAAGTTTAAGGGCAAAGGTGTCAAGCGAAGCGCGTGAAATGCGGCGGTTTATTTCATCGGTATTTCCGCCAAAAAAGAACCCAACCCGAAAGAATATTCGGGTTGGGAAAATTGTGCAGGCAAATACGGTTTACTCAGGCATCAATCGCGTAAGCCTTGATCTTGTTGTAGAGCGTCTGCCGACCGATGCCAAGGCGCTTGGCGGTTTCAAGTTTATTGCCACCAGTTTCTTTGAGCATCTGAATGATCGCGTTGCGTTCCACGCCTTCGAGCAACGTGTAGCCGGTGTCGTGACCGTCCGTCGGAATAAATTTAATTTCGCTGATGGACAGATCGGTCACATTCACGCCCGGGCCCTCCGAGAGCAGCACGGCGCGTTGGATTTCATTTTGCAACTGACGGACATTGCCCGGCCAGTCAAAGCTAGTGAGACGCTCCATCGCCTGCGGTGTGAAACCGGTAAATGAGCGCTTGGCCTGCGCGGCGTAACGTTTCAAAAACGCGTTTGCGAGCGGCATGATGTCGTCACGACGTTCGCGCAAGGGCGGGAGATAAACGGAAATGGCACTGATACGGTAAAATAAATCTTCGCGCATCTTGCCATCCCTGATCGCTTCTTCGGGTTTGCGATTGGTGGCGGCAACGATGCGACAGTCCGTCTTATAACTTTTCGTATCGCCGATCGGGCGCACTTCCTGATCTTGCAACACGCGGAGCAGTTTGCTTTGCGTATCAATCGGCATCTCGGAAATTTCGTCAAGAAACAAAGTGCCGCCCTCAGCTTGACGGAATAGTCCTTCACGATCTGCATGGGCACCGGTGAAGGAACCTTTTTTGGAACCGAATAATTCGCTTTCGATCAAGTCGCGCGGCAACGCGGCGCAGTTGACTTTCACGATGCGATTTTTCGCCCGGTTACTCATGCTGTGGATGAGATCGGCAATGACTTCCTTGCCGGTGCCGCTTTCGCCGGTGATAAGTATGGCGACATCGCTGGGTGCGACGCGCTCGATGGTGCGGACGACCGCCTGCACCGCCGCGCTTTGAAACACCGCCGCCGAACCTCCGCTCATAGTGGCAACCGCCCGACGCAGGGATTGATTTTCTTCCTTCTGCAACCGGTTTTCCAATGCCCGGTCGATGGTGACGAGGAGCATGGAATTTTCGAACGGCTTGTTGATGAAATGAAACGCGCCGCGTTTGGTCGCGAGCACGGCCGCCTCAAACGTGGCCTCGCCAGTGATCACCACGACTTCCGTGTCCGACCAGAGTTTTTTTATTTCGACGAGGAGATCAAGCCCGTTAGCGTCAGGTAATTTCAGGTCAAGCAGCACGAGGTCGGGCGCGGGCTGAGCGAATAATTTTCGCAACGCCGCACCACAGTCAGCCTCGCTGATGGAGTATTCTTTCTCCAACAACGCCTTGAGCATCGAGCGCAACAGCGGCTCGTCGTCTACGATTAAAATTTTGCCTTTCATGATTTCAATTCCGTTATTCACCACAAGCGGCCACGAATGATCTAAAAATATTCCGATACCGGACGTGAAGTTGAACGAGCCGTTCGGGATGAAATTGAACACTCAACAGATACGGCATCCGTGCCGACCCCCCCGGTTTCAATTCCATCGCTTCCACGATTCCGTCCGCACTGACGGCCGTCGCCACAAACGGCTTCGCCGGTTTTAACACGGCCTGATGATGGGTGCTATTTACACCTAAGACCTTGCTGCCGCAAATCTTGGCAAGCAAGCTGCTTGGTGTCAACGTCGCTTCATGCACCAATTCAAATGCCCGGTCTGACTGTTGATGCCGCAGCGCACCGGGAACCTGCTGGGCAATATCTACCACCAGCTTCCCTCCAAACGCTACATTCAACATCTGGTGCCCGCGACAAATAGCCAACACCGGCTTCCGCTGCCGAAAAACTTCTTTGATCAATTGTAACTCGCGAGTATCCCGCGCTCCATTATCGGGCGTTTGCACGACCGTCTTAAGGATTTTTTTGGGCGTCTTTTTTTCGTAAAGCGCCGGATTGATGTCGTCGCCACCAGTAAACATCACGCCATCCGTCCGCCGCACTGCCTCAGCGAGCAACGCGCGATTCGAGGTGACTGGCGCGATGATCGGTATGCCGCCGGCCGCGAGAATCGCATTTTCGTAGCGCACCGCGAGACTCACGGAAATATCGCTGAATTCAAAGCCGCGCTTTTCAATGCCCGGCGTGATCAATATCAAAGGC
>JANYFN010000174.1 GCA_025362675.1 Limisphaerales bacterium
CTTCTAGCGCGTGATGCACCAAGGCGCGGCGCGTTTTGAGGCCGGTGGCTTTCAAGCCTTGGCGCACGAGCGTTTCATCCAAGACGATGTTGGTTCGTTTCATTTGATACACACACTACGACGGAAAAATGTGTATTCAAAGGAATTTCTTTTCGCTTCATTTCACGTGGTTTTTATGCTGCAATGCCGCCTGTGAATATAATGAATTTGAATCCCGACGAGGATATCGGGGCGAGCGCATGGATGGTGGAACTGGAGGAACATCGCATTTTATTGGATGCGGGGATGCACCCGAAACGCGAGGGTCGCGAGGCCGCGCCGCGATTTGGCAAATCGGGCACGCATGATGTGGATGCGATCGCGCTATCGCATTGCCATCACGATCACGTCGGCGCATTGCCGCTGGCGGTGAAGCAATTTCCCAAGGCGCACGTTTTGATGACGGAGTTGAGCTATCTGCTCGTGGAACGCGTGCTGCACAATTCCGTGAACGTGATGACGCGCCAGCGCGATGAGCTGGGCATCAAGGAGTATCCGCTCTACACGCACGACGAGCTGGATGAAATGGCGTCCATGTTTCAAGGCTTCAAATACAACCGCGAGATTGAATGGGGTTCGTTCAAGAAACAGCGCGCGGGCATCCCGTCGCCGACTTTGGAATTTTTTGATGCGGGCCACACGCTCGGTTCGGCGGGCGTTTTGTTGCGCGGCAAAAAGGAGACGATGTTTTACACGGGCGACGTTTGTTTTCACGATCAGACGTTGTTGCGGAGTGCGCGTTTTGAGGGCGTGAAGGCGGATGTGCTCATCATGGAAACGACGCGGGGCAATCGCGAAGTGCCGAAAGAATTTACGCGTGAAAAAGAAATCGAGCGGCTGGTGGCGGCGATTCACGAAGGCCAGAAGAAAAAAGGTTGCGTGATGATTCCTTCGTTCGCGCTCGGTCGCACGCAGGAAATTTTGGCGATGCTGGCGTTGCTGATGCGCGAGGGAAAATTGAAGAAGCAGCCGATTTACATTGGCGGTTTGGGCCGCGTGTTCACGGAAATATATGACATCGAGGCGCATCGCGCGCACCGTCAGCACACCAGCCTGAAATTGAACGAGGCGTTGCAATTGATCGTGCTGGAAAAAGGCGCGGCGGAGAGCATGAAGTTGAGCGGCGGAAAAATTTTTGTCATCACGGCGGGCATGATGAGCGAGAACACGGCGGCGCATGATCTGGCGAAGCGGATGATCGGCGACGAACGGCAGAGTATTTTCTTCGTGGGTTATGCAGACCCGGATTCACCGGCGGGACGCTTGAAGAAGGCGAAGCAGGGCGAGACATCTGTGTTCAGTCCGAGCGCGGGCCAGGTGACGAAAACGTGTGACGTGCAGGATTTCGATTTGACGGCACACGCGAACCGGAATGATCTACTGGAATTTGTGGGACAAGTGTCGCCGCGCACGGTGTTGCTGGGTCACGGCGATGCCCCGGCACGGAATTGGTTCGCGGAGCAGATTCAAGCGCGCTGGCCAAAGATCAAAGTGATTCAGCCGCAGCCGATGAAAAGCGTAGTCGCGTAAAAGAGCATTTGAGGTAAAAACAAACCGCCGGGCGAAGATTGATTCGTCCGGCGGTTTTTTGTTTTGAAATGAGTTCAGTGTCCGCCGTTGACGATGTTGGCGAGGTTGAAAATGGGCAGGAACATACAGACGACCATGCCGCCGATGACGACGCCGAGAACAACGATCAGCAAAGGTTCGATGAGCGACATGAGGCCGGAGAGCGTGGTATCAATTTCTTCGTCGAGGAATTTAGCGACGCGTTCGAGCATGGTATCAATGTTACCGGTTTGTTCACCGGCGCTCATCATGCGGGTGACCATGGTGGGAAAAAGGTGGGGATGTTTGGCGAGCGCGGCGGAAATGCCCTCGCCGCGTTCGATATCCGAGCCAGCCGTCTTAATGGCTTTTTCCATCACGACGTTGCCGACGGTCTGGGAAACAATTTGCAGAACTTCAAGAATTGGGACACCGCTGCGCACCAAAGAGGACAGTGTGCGCGTGAAACGGGCGAGGCAGATTTTGTGGGCGATGGAGCCGAAGATGGGGAGCTTGATGCGTTGCCCATCCCAAAACTCGCGGCCTTTTGGTGTCTTGATAAAATGGAGCCAGGCCCAGATAAGTAACCCGCCGGCGACGAGGAAGACGAGTAAGTAGTGTTGGAGTAATTCGCTGATACCAATCAGAAATTCAGTCGGCGCAGGTAATTTGGCGCCAAACCCGGAATAAACTTCCTTGAACGTCGGAATCACCTTGACCAGCAGGAAGATAGTGATGGTGATGGCGACCACCGTGACGACCGTCGGATACATCAGCGCCGTCTTCACCTTTTTGCGGAGACGCTCAGTATTTTCTAAGTAAGTAGCCAAACGCGCCATGATTTCCGCGAGCAAACCGCCCTTTTCACCCGCGCCCACCATGGCCACATACAGCCGGTTGAATGCTTTTGGGTGTTTTTGCAGTGAATCAGAGAAACTTTCACCACTTTCGACGCGCGAACAGATATCGCGGATGGTATCACGCATTACTTTATTAGGTGTCTGTTCCGATAACGCCTGCAAGGTTTGCACAATTGGGATGCCGGCGTCCACCATCGTCGCTAATTGGCGAGTGAAAACGACGAGGTCAGCGAGTTGGATTTTTCCGCCCTTACTTTGGCCGCGCTTGGCCAACTTTTCTTGGATCTCCACCACTAACAGGTTGCGGTTGAGGAGCGACGCAATGGCGGCCTGTTCCGAAAGCGCCTCGATTGAGTTACGGATTTCTTTGCCCGAACCGGTTTCGCGCGCTGTGTAAGCAAATGTTGGCATAAATTTATAGGCTGTGAATAATTTTAACAGACGGGAATTGCAAGGCAATTCACCGGCCGTCGCGGGATAAAAGCACAAGTTATTCCATCATGGGACAGAACTTTAAAAAGTTATTCACAATCTTATAGTCGGGCAAAAATGGCTGACAATTGAAGTTTTTCCGAAGGTTGCGGCGGGCAAAAAATGCAGTCAAAATTGCAAGGCCTTTGTATTCAGCATATTGGTGTCCTGTTTTTAAAAAAAATAATTGTTGTCATTTGCCGGAGATTTTCCTATTTTTGATAGCAAATGCACCGCGTGGTGCTTGGGGCAAACTGTTTTTGCCCCGCATACAGGTAAAAACAAACAACAACAAAACAACATCGGAGGAACAGATGAAGTTTAATAAATGGACATACAGTTTGGCCGCAGTCGGGGCAGTGAGCCTCGTTTCTGCTGCCCGTGCAGACGAAGCAAAAATGAGCCAGTTGAATACTGCGCTCTCCGGCACCACCATCAGTGGCTACATTGACGTCGCCGCGCAATACAACAACGGCAATCAGCAAGCTGGTTCTGGCACCATCTTCTCGGCTGCCAATAAAGTTGATGCGTTCAGCGTTAACAGTGCCACTATCTCGTTGGACAAACCTTTGGACGAGAGTCCTTGGGCGTCTGGCTATCATGTGGACTTGAACGCCGGCAACAACCAGATTGACGCATTCAACAGCGCTGCTACCCAGAGCCACTTCGCCATCCGTCAGGCGTATGTTGCTTTGCGCACGCCGGTTGGTAACGGTATTGACTGGAAATTCGGTGCTTGGGACACGATCCTCGGCTATGAATCCAGCACTGGTTATGCTAACCCGAACTACACCCGTTCTATCGGTTGGGGTTTGGAAGCGACCTCTTACGTCGGCTTGCTCGGCACATACAAAGTGTGTGACGTGCTGACCGTGAACGCTGGCGTAGCCAATGCCTTAGGTGCTTATTGGAACACTGGTATTGGCCAACCCGGATTGTCCTCCAAGGACTTCTTGGCGTCGGCAGTCTTGACCGCACCGGAAAGTTTCGGTGTTTTCAAAGGCGCTCAGTTGACCCTTGGTGTGGCTCAGACATTCCAGAGCGGTGGTGTTAACAACTACTACGCTGGTTTGACCTTGCCGACGCCGATCAAAGCGCTGGCACTTGGCTTTGCCTTTGACGCCCTCCAAAACCTCGGCGAACCCGCCGGTGGCAGCGGTTATACGTTCGGCACTTACGCCACCTTCCAGGCGACCGATAAGCTCGGTCTCGCGCTGCGCGGTGAGTATGTTGACGGTAGCCAAGGCGGCGCATTCAACGGTGAAGAAATCACCGCGACCCTCAGCTACAACCTGTGGGCCAACGTGGTTAGCCGTGTGGAAGCGCGCTGGGATCACTCCGAGCACAGCTTCAACAATACGAGCGGCACTGGCTTCACGCCTTACGAAAACGCGATCATGCTCGCGCTCAACATCGTTTACAAATTCTAATCTGATTTAGAAATCACCGCCCCTTCTGGTGCAAACCAGAAGGGGCTTTTTGTTTTCTGGTAGGGACGGTGCGCTTGCGCCGTCCCCGTCGTCGAGCACAGCGGCAGACGCGGAATCGGACGTAAAATAAACGTGGCCTTACCACATTCGTTCCACCCGCCTTACGGGCGGGGACGGCGCGGCGCTTCGTCCCTACCGTTTAGTTTAATCTGTAATCAAAAACATATCATCGCATCCAGATACGTTGATTTTTAGTTTGCCAGTGAGCCCCGCTTGAAGTATTTTGGCGGCGTCATTTGATTACGTCATGAAATTGATCCGCGACATCCTCGCCGAAAAAAAAGCCGTCGGTAAACCGGTCATCAGCTTTGAATTTTTTCCGCCCAAAACCGACGAGGGAGATCGCAACCTGCTGGAGAATCAAATCCCAGCGCTGCTGGCCACGCGCCCGGACTTTTGCTCGGTGACTTACGGCGCGGGCGGGAGCACGCGCGACAAGACGCTGATGATTGTTGATCGCATACAGCGCGAACATCAACTGACGGCTCTCGCGCATCTTACTTGCGTCAACCACACGCGCGCGGAGGTCGGCGTGCTGCTGGAAAAATTTCGCAGCCTTGGTTGTAAAAATATTTTAGCGTTGCGTGGCGATGCGCCCGGTGGTGGCGAATTCCAGCCCACGCCCGGCGGCTTTGAATTTTCCTCGCAGCTCGTCGAGTTCATCCGCGCGGCGGGAAATTTTTCCATCGGCGTCGCCGGCTTTCCCGAAGGCCACGTCGCGCAAAAAAATGGCAAGCATGCCGACTGGAAACATCTTCAGGAAAAAGTGGCGGCGGGCGCGGACTTTGTCATCACGCAATTATTTTTCGACAACGCGGACTATTTTGAATTCCGCGATCACATGGAAAAAAAACTGGGCGTGAACGCGCCCATTATTCCCGGCGTTATTTCAATTGTGAGCGCGACGCAGATAAAAAAATTCACCGCGTTGTGCGGCTCAAAAATTCCGCCGAAGCTGCAAGCCCGGCTCGATGAATTGGGAA
>JANYFN010000199.1 GCA_025362675.1 Limisphaerales bacterium
CTTATTGCAACGGCAACGCGCTGGCCCAATCATACCGGATGGCGAAGCCGGTTTATGAATTTCTCGGCGTGCCGGAGCATCTTGGTGTTCATTTCCGGCCCGGCAAGCATCTGCTTGCTTCCGCCGACTGGGAGGCAATTTTGGATTTTGCCGATCAACAACTCCGCAAACTACCGGTGAACGAACACTTTGACCGGTTGCCGCCGGCGGAAGAACTGCTTTAACTAAAATACCAGTATGATAAAACTAATTCTCTTAACCGGACTTTTCCTCACCGTCGGCAGTATTGCCGACTACCCGGCGGGCGATTGGCGGATAGGATTGGATATTTCGCGGATGAGAACGTGGACGACGATAAAACCCCGTGTATTTTCAGCTAAAATGAATTATTGATGTTATGCCTTTTTTATCAAGGTGGCGGTTAAGGAGACGCTGAATAAAGCCGTGTTTGTAGAATGTGATGGGTGCTGACGAAAAAATGATTCGTCAGCGGTAAATTTTTTCGGCACGCCGCTCGGTTTCTGCGGTCAGGCGGATTCCGAACGGTTGGAATCCGTCTGTTTTTCTCCGCCGCGGCCGCTCGGCCACCCGTTGTTCACGCCGTCGCCCGCCTCCGCGCCGCCACCACCACGTTGGCCAGTGCGAAGAGCGTGTCGAGTTGATGCCCGTTCTTCGCCAATCCGCGATACCGCACCTTCCGATGACGGAATAAATTCTTCACGATGTGGAACGGGTGTTCGACGAACGCCCGCACCGACGCCTTCGCTTTCTCCACCGCCTGCCGGGTGGCTTTCTCCGCGCCTTCGGCCAGCGCTTTGATCGCGCCACGTTTGGCCGCAATCTGCCAGTCGATCGGCCGTTTCAACGCCACGATCTCCGCCCGCTTTTCCACGCCGGTGTAACCGGCGTCGGCGTGGACTTGCGTCTCGTCGCCGTGCAGCAGCTCGGCGGCCTGCGTCACGTCGGCCACGTTCGCCGCGCTCACCACGACGGTGTGCACCAGCTTGCTGTCCCGATCGGCACCGATGTGCGCCTTCATCCCGAAATACCATTGGTTGCCTTTCTTGGTCTGGTGCATTTCCGGGTCGCGTTCTTTCTTCGCATTCTTGGTCGAGGACGGCGCGGCGATGAGCGTGGCGTCCACCAGCGTGCCGGCCCGCAACAGCAGTCCACGCGCCGCGAGGTCGGCGTTGATCGCGGTGAAGAGGCCCCGGCACAAGTCGTGGGTCTCCAGCCGATGGCGAAAGTTCAGGAGCGTGGTGGCGTCGGGCACGCCTTCGGTTTGGAAATCAATGCGGGCGAAGCGTTGCAGGGCTTGGCTGTCGTAGAGCGCATCTTCGAGCGCTTCGTCGGCGAGGGCATACCATTGCTGGAGGAAATAGACGCGCAGCATCCGTTCCAGGCCGATGGGTGGCCGACCGCGCTGGCCTTTGGGATAATGCGGTGCGATGACGGCCAGCAGTTTGGCCCACGGAACGGCGTCCGCCATCTTGGCGAGGAACGTTTCGCGGCGCGTGGTCTTCTTTTTAGCGGCAAACTCGGCGTGGGCAAACGTGGTCTGGGGCGTCATGCTACACAGACGAGCGAACTCGTCTCCACGTTCAAAAATATCACACGCAGATTAAATCAGCGTTTCCCTAATGCTTAAGGCTCGATGCTTTTGGCCAAATCACTTTATTACTTCCGTCATTATACCTAGCAGAAAATCGGAAGTTTCCATTCTCCACTTTTTCAACTAATAGCGCTGTATGATCCATCCCGCCCATCCACACATAACCAACGTAGTTTGAGCTTTCATCAATTCTCAAAATTTTTAGTTGTTGGAGCTCTGGTGGAACAAGCTTGGCGTCAATCAGGCGAGCCTTCGGATCAAATTCAAAAGATACTTTTGAGTTCGTTCGGTCCAAACTTGGAAATCTTTTTCCGTCATGGAATCCATGTATTTTTGACCAGCGGCCATTTGTTTGTTCCAGCCATGGAACAAAACCAATATTGGCAAAATAAAAATGCAG
>JANYFN010000250.1 GCA_025362675.1 Limisphaerales bacterium
TCGCAGCGCGAAAACTTCCACCAGCTCGGCATCAGCGAGAGCCATGGTCTTCATATAAAAATGTTTGTTCAAAACGTTTTCAAAAATTCCACCACCGCGTCTTTTTCATCCGCGCTCAAGTTTGTTCCAAATTCTTCGCCCTCGTGACCGGCGTTGCCATTGCCGGGCAAACTTGTATCGAATAGAAAATATTTTTTCTCATTCTCCACCGGCACGTCGGAAATAAAACCCACGCGCTCGCAGTCAATCACATCGTAGCCGCGATAAAAACTCGCGCGGCGTTTGGCGGCGGGTTCGAACAGTTCACGCAGCGTCGGCACCGAGCCGTTGTGCAGATACGGCCCGCGCAGCCAGAGGCCGTCGAGCGGCTGGTTCGCGTAGCCAAAGGTTTTGCGGAAGTGCGAAAAACGTTCCGCCGGATACGCGGCGTAGAGCAGATTTTGATTCGCGCACAGTTGCTCGGTGTAAGAATCAAGCCGGTGACGGTCGGTGCCGATTTTTTCAATCGACGTGACCTTACCAACATATTCGCCAGAGAAATCGCTGCCGCTTTTGCCGTGACACTTCGCGCAGTAGTCGCCGTAAATTTTTTCGCCGCGCGCGGCTTTTGCGGAATCAATTCCGTAAGGCCACGGCGGCGGCGTGTTCGTCCAGATGAAATCTCTCATGCGCTGGACGGAATCACGGTCAATCGTTGGTGGCGTCGCGCCGGTGCCGTAAGCCGCGCTACGATTGCGTTCTTCCACCGAGTCATTGTTGCCGTCCCAGTGCAGCCTCATGCCCAGACGTTTGCCCTGATTCCAGATGGAGGTGAGATCGCAATTTCCCACCCACTCGTTTGTCGGCAACGTGTCCATGCGGAAATTCAACAACACTTTCGGCGGATTAAACGTGTCCACGCGGCCCGGCCCGGTGTCCGGCTCGCGATCCATAAAACTAAAACGTTGCGCGAGCGTGATGAGCCGCTGCCGCGCAACATTCACCGCGTAGTAACGAAACAAAATCCGGTTCAACAAATCATCGCTTTTACGTTTGGCGATTTCGTCCACGAGGCGTGTAGAATAAAAATTCTCATCACGTGCGGCGGCAAATAGGAAACGCTCAAAGCCTTGCAAATCCATATTGTTCGCGGGCATCCCGACGATGATGCGGCGCGGACTCGCGGGCGTGTCGCGCACCGTGCCGACGTGACAAACCGCGCAATTCAGAAAGACGCGATTCACGCCCTGCACATTGCGCTCAGAGACGCCGATGGGAAATTCGCGATCGGTTTCGTAAATGAAACCGAGTGACTCAAGCCCTTTGCCCGGCAGATATTTTTGAAACAGGTCGGGAAGAATATTCCACAGCGCGACGGGAATGCCCGCATCGCGTTCACCACCGGTCGAGCCGTATTTGAAATGTTCTTCGGCGTCCGCGTAAGTCACCGGCGTGTCGCGCGTGAAGCGCAGCGCGAGATAGATCACCGCGAGCACCGCCACGACGAGCGCGACGCGGCAGAACCGGCGGCAACATAGGTGACATTCGGACTTCATAAAAAAATTTTCAAAGTAATTATTTCCAAAACTCTTATCAACTGCGCAAGATCAGTGCCTTAATAAATTTGGTCAGGCGTGATTGGTGCTGGCTGCAATTTCTATCAAGCAAACGAGTCACCGCGTTTTGCTCCATGTTTGTTGCATCTCTGCCGCTCCCGTCGAGGACGATGCGGAAATAAGCTGTAATCCGTGCGAACCAAATTGCTCGCAAGTAAAATACTCGCCGGGCTTAACAGACACTTGCATGCCAGAATCCAGCCGAAATGTTGTCGTGGAGTCTTGGGCAACTGAAACAAGCCGAATCTTTGCTACCGAATCTGTCGGATGTTTCGGAGACAGTTGAATTGTTCGCTCCATCAAACTTTCCGACCATTTGGATGACGGAAGCGAAATGGATGAACTTGACGAACTCTTGCAACCAGCAAGAGCAATCAGCATCACCGCAAAACAAATGTGAACTAATCTCATCATAGCTAGTCGAACTAACTTAAAACAAATTCCCTGTTTTCATTTTTGAAAATTTATTTCGGAAATTTCAGCGCGAAATCGATCAGCTTTTTCTTGCCCCAATAAACAATACCGAGATACACGCCGTCGCCGACCATGCGGATCTCGTCGCGAATCCAGTGCGCGAGCAGCGACGTGTGCGAGTAGTCGAGCGCGATGCACTCCTTGCCGTCGAACCAGCTTTTATCCTTATATACTTTGGCGACAATCGCTTTCACTCCGATCGGTAGAATTTTATTTTTCAATTCACCTTTGCTCGCATCGAAAACTTTTCCCTGCCACGCAAAAAAATGAATGAACTTCGCGGCGGTTTCTTCCAACTGCGTGCCGGGCGCAATGATGGCGGTGCCTTGGGCCTCGCCGTTGGGAATCGGCCCGGCGGGGCTTAATTTGAACAAATCGTCGAGCTGCGTCTGCGTCAGCTTCATCAAGTCAGGTATATCAACGGGCATAAGGTTCCTTTCTCTTTTTTTGTTTTCCGTCCGCGCGAAAATCGTCCGCGCAAATTTTTGGGGGGAACGCACGCGCCAACGCGCATGTTCCCGACTGGCGCGATGGCGCGCCGAAGGCGGTTGACGAGGGCGTCAACCGACACAACCGAGGCGGCTGTGCTCCCTCGTCATAACGTCTTCAAATACTCGATCAGCGCCAGCTTGTCCGCGTCCGGCAGTTCACTGCCGAATTCATGTCCGCGATCCTCGACCAAATCGCGGCATTTGCAGACCATCCATAACGCTGGGGCGACTTCGCTGCGCATCACTTCATTCGCTGCCGCCGTGTCAAGATTTTGCAATTTGATTTTCGCCAGGGCGACTTTGACCTTCACGCAGAGCGCCACTAAATCCTTCGGGTCCGCATCGCCATCCACATTCGCCAGCAAGCCGATGGGCGTGCCCTCTGGAATCGGCCCAATGTGCAAAAACTCCGTTTTGCCGTCCACATTTTTGTCATAAAACGGTTTCATCAACGTGCGCAACGGTTCGGGAATCACCGCCGCTTGGATTTGGATGTTAGCTTCCTGTGTCGTGCGAAAAATCGAATTGGTGCCTAAGCGCTTTTCCGGCCACAACAATTTCGTCGCGGCGTCATTGAACGCCTCCATGCGGCCCGCCACCGACGGATCGCCGGTGAATTTGCCGAGCGCGTTGTTGTGCAGAAACGGCGCGGACGACCAGCAACTGATGAGCGATGCCGTTCGATAATACCCCGGCCCGCCGCCGGGCATCGTGTATTTTTCGGTCGCGCCCGTGATCGGATTCCACACGTCAATGTCGCCGACCGACGGCAGATTTTTATAAGTCTCGGATGAAAACGCGTCCCAGATGTGACCGCGCTTGGCGTTCGTGCCGAGCGCTCGCGCGGCGTTGCTGCCGATTTTCGTGACCGGATAACGATGATCATCGGAGAAAAAATTGTCATCGCGAAAATCAGCTTTCACCACTTCGGCGCGGAACCATTCATTCGCACCCACACCGGCTGGCGGCTGCTTGCTGGAATGGCATTTGGCACAGTTTTCAGCGAACACAATTTTCCCGTGCGTCATCACCGCGTCATCTTTCGTGATATAATCTTTGCCGCCCGGTGCATCTTCGAGCCGGAACGATTTTAGGTGCATGAAAAAATTCGCGATGTTCGGAAACTTCGTCTGACTCGCCAGCCAATAGACTGAATTTTCTTGAGCGGTTTTCACGCTGAACGGTTTTTGCGGCGTAAGGCCGAGCAAGGCGTTGTGCTGTTGCAGCCAATGCTGCGAATAGCTCCCGATGTTGATATATACTCGCAGCGTCGCGCCCGGCACGCCGACAGAATCCGCGCCGTCCTTCAAGACATGCGGCACGTTCATGTGCGCGGTGACGCCCGGCAAATTCAGCGAATCGCCCGCAATGTCCTCCGGCTCCGCCATTTTCATCCGTGCGCCAAGTTCAAAAATCGGATTGATCGTGTTCGGGTTGCTGATGTGATCCGTCGCGATGCGGGAGGTGTCGGAAGTTCCCGGCGGCTGTGTCTTCAGCATCTCCCAGAAAAATCCGCCCGGCTTGACCAGCGACGCGAACGTCGCACCTTCGCGGATGTATTGATTACCGATGGCCGAAGCGAGATTTTCCCATTTCGGATTTACCGGATCGCTAGGCGGATTGCAGGGATTGAAAGCGATGTGACAGCCTCCGCACGAAACTCCGACTTTGTAAGGTCGAATCAATTTCGGATTAATCGCGTAATCCTGATCGTTGTAATACTTTTGCGCATCCCAATTTTTTACCACGTCACCTTTGAAATCAGGATTCTCAAACAGGCGGAAACCCATGATGCCCGTGGGATGTCCATAAACTTTGGGGTCAATGCCCGCCGGCTCGCCTTCCACGGGTTCGTCAATATACAAACCATATTGATCCGGCTTCGTCGCCGAACGAAAACCGGGTTCGTTGATGAGTCCCGCTGTTGCGAAACGGGTGCCGCGATTGCGCGAATCAATCGTCTTGAGCAAATCAATCAGCCCGTAACTTTCGCGCGACATGCGTTCCCAAAATTGTTCGTCGCCCGCGCACCAGAGGTTCCACGTGTTGCGGCCTTTGATTTCTTCGGGAGAAAGTTTGATGCCGCCGTCCATCGGCTGAAAAACATCAATCGCGAGTTCCGGGAAATCTTCCGGGCGGCGTCCCTCGGCGCGGTCGGCCAGCGAAGTCTCGTTGGTCTTACAACCGGCGGTAAAAGAAATGATGGTAGCCGCCGAGAGGACGGCGGCGATTTGCAGGCGCGTGATTTTCATAATTCGATCCAAAATTTATTCCCGGCCAAAACCCGTGAAAGCGGCACAACCCGATTCGTGCCCCGCGATTTTTTTAACATGCATCGGAGAACGATGCAATAGATATTCAGAATCATTATCTGAAAAATTATGAAACAGCATTCCGGCCGAAAATTACTTGTCCGAAAAATAGACAATCCGCCTACCACTTAATTTTTTTTCGCCGCCCCGCGCAAAACTTTTATCGCTTCCGGCATTTTGTAATGCCGCTTCAAACCCACATCGCCCAACATTCCTGCCGGCACGCGCGCGATGAATTCCGGAAAACTCCGCTCCACGCGATCCTTGATCAATTTTTGTCCGGCCTTCGACGCCCAAAATTCATCCTCGATTTTATTCAGCGCGATGCCCGCTTCTTCATTCGTCATGTTCTCGCGTTTCGCCAACGCCCAGATCAATTCCTGATCGCCGGGCAAAGCGACGGGAAACGCCACAAACTTCATCGTGATCTCCTGCTCGTCGCTGCCTTCCGCGCCGGGCGGTTTCACAAGAATACGGCTATGAAATTGCGTTCCATCCGGCAACGAAACATCCACGCGCAAACCTTTGCCGTCCTCGTTCGGTTCAATTTCCAAATCCGCATCGCCAAAACCGGCGATGAGTTGCTGCTTCACTTCCTCCAATGTTTTCGGCTCTAAATCGGGTAATTCAATCCGGTCGCAAAATTTTTCAAACGATTGCACGCGATTTTTCGAGCGCAATTCCGCCTCGAACGCAGAATAAATTTTTTCCGCCAGCGCCGGGTCAATCTCGACCTTGGGCAAAATGATGCGGAGCAGATCCAGCAACTGCGCCTGTTCATCGCGCTTCGACTTCGTGGGTTTCTTTTCTTTGGCCATAAAATTGTTTTGGAAAAACGTTTAGCTGCCCGATTTATTTTTATTCATCGCTGCCGTGAACCAGTCCACCGTTGCCGGTTTGGCTGGCTGGCTCGGACGATTAAATCCTCCGCCCGCCGGACGCGGCGCTGCCGGCGAGGTGCGCGTGCCACTTGTGCTCGGCCCGATCTGCGGCGCAGCTTTCATCGAGAGCGCGATGCGTTTGCGCGGCAAATCCACTTCTGTCACCGTCACCATCACGCGCTGCGAAACCTTCACGACTTCCGACGGATCTTTTATGAAACGATCTGACAACTGGCTCACGTGAACCAGTCCGTCCTGATGCACGCCGAT
>JANYFN010000258.1 GCA_025362675.1 Limisphaerales bacterium
CGATCTCGGCCCGCAGTTCGGCTTCATCGGCGCGGGATTTTTTCTTGGCGTGCCGATGGCGGTGTGGATTTCCGCCGCGCTCGTCGTGATTTTTTATTTTATTTCCCGACGCACGACGCTGGGCCGCTACATCTACGCCGTGGGCGGCAGCGAAAAGGCGACGGCGTTTTCCGGCATCAACGTGAACCGCGTGAAAATCTGGGTCTATGCGCTGGGCGGCGCGCTCGCGGCGGTCGCCGGGCTGATCGTCACCGCCCGGCTCGACGCCGCCGATCCCAAGGCCGGCCTCGGCTACGAACTCGATTCCATCGCGGCGGTCGTCATCGGCGGCACGTCGCTCTCCGGAGGACGCGGCTCGATTCTCGGCACGGTGCTCGGCTGCCTCATCATCGGCGTGCTGAACAACGGCCTGTTTCTCCTCGACGTTTCGCCCTTCTGGCAGCAGGTGGTGAAAGGTTTTGTGATCCTCGCCGCTGTCGCGGCGGACAAGCTGGGTGCGCGGAAGGAATAATTTTTTAACAGGAGCAAAGCCGTTTTAACAGGAGCGAACGGAGGGAACGGAGAAAATACTTTTTCCCTTCAACTCAAAAACTCAAGCTGCCTGCGGATGCTGGGCGGGCAATGAAACTTTCCATCGCCATCCCAAACCAGCAGCACGCCTCGGTCGTTGAGCAGATAATCCTCTATCCACTGGTTTTTCTTGGGCAACGGATTTTCGATGACCAGAACGAGTTTGGCCTTTTCAACATTTTGGATGTAGCGATATTCATAAAGTTGGGATATTCCCCTGCGAATCTGCGAGTGCGGATTATCTTCCGTCGTGGATTTCATCTCGAACAAATAATCCTCTTCGTTCAACCGTGCTGAAAGATCAACGTAACGGTTGGCTTTAGGAACTGTGCCGCGCTGCCGCAATCGTTCAGCCATCATGCTCACCAGCGTTTCGTGGCTGGTGCTAGCGCGTTCACGCTTAGCCCGGTCAACGTAATACTCAATCGCCTCCTGCTTGCTTGCGACGCGCCGCGCCTGCTCCTGATATTCTTTGAGGTCGTAACGGTTCGGGAAAATTGGTTCGTCGTCAGCTTCATAATGGACCAGCGGCACGGCTAACGGCAATTTGTCGAACACCAACCGATTGCCAACCGTTTTTGCCAGTGCGAGTTTCTCCAGCCAGCCCATGTAAGAAGACACCCGGCGCTTAACCATACTATCGGCTCCTAGATCCGCCACATCTGCCAAAAATTTTATGACATCGCTGCGCGCAGCCCCCATGTTCCCTCTGGATTCCAGATAAGCAAACAGCCTTTGAAAGAGCGGATTGCCCAACACCGCCCGCACAAACAAACCCCTTTTTATTGGCGGTTGGGCGCTAGCAAACTCTTTGCCGGCGGCGGTTAAAACCGACTGCCCGCTCTCACGCACCATGAAACCCAGAACTTCCGCTGCCCTTCGATAATAACGGCCTTGTCGCGGATCAAGATCACCAATCGCGGTAGCAATCGTTTTATCGTCGTGTGCCCCACGCGCTACGGCATCAATGGTCGCCATCACGCGCTCTGGCGTGTCCGCTTGGATTACATCTTCGCTCGGTATTTTCATTCAGCAATGAAGAGGTATTCAATCACCTCGTTTTTGTTGTCGCCGACTTTGTGCGCATGGTTGCCGTGGTGATAACGATGTGCAGATTCGTAAACCGTCACTTTTGACTTTTCATTTTTCAGCAGCTCAATCATCTCCGCTTTGCTTGGAATGCAGTTCGAGGAATACGAGATAACCAGCGCTGATTTTCGAAAATGATGAAACAATTTTTGGAAAGCCTGATTGGCGCGAGCTTTAGTGGAAAAAGCCGTGTCATACGACTTCATTTTTTTCGTGGTGGTGTTTGTGATCTCAATGTCTTTCCAGTATCGGCAATAACCTTCGACAAAATGGTAGCGACGCGTGTAATCGCAGTCTGAAAATGGACTGATGTAGGGCGTGTCGATGTAAACCAAATCGGCGAGGTCAGGCGGAAGTTCGAACACGTCCGAATTGAAAGCCTTGTTCTGCTGTCCGTTTGAGAACACCGCGCTATTGAGAGCGTTAACCGCAATGAGGAATTGCTCGCGCATGGAAAGTTTCAAATCTTTTCGACCATCCCAGCCTTTGATTCCTGTAAATGTAAACATCCCACGCGGACGCTTCTTCATGCACGAGCGCGATGCCGCCGCGAGTGCCAGCGAAACCTTCAGCGGTGATTCTAACTCCTGAATGTTCGCCCAAAGGTTGTCGAGAAACTCGCAGTCAGTTTCAGTGAAAAACAAATCTTTGTAAGTGTCGCGAACAAACGACGGAGCGGAGGCATTTGGCCGAACTAATTTGCTGACATCTTCCTCCGATAACTTCGTGGAGTTGTTTTCGATGGCAGCGCGCGCTGTTTGGAAACAAAAATTCAGAAAGTCATTCGCATATACCTTCGCGCCAGTTTGTTTAATGGCGTAACCGACACAGCCACTTCCCGAAAAAGCATCAAGTGCAGAATTAAATTTTAAGTTTTCAAGATGTTTGAGAATGAATGGAAGCAGGCGCTGCTTACTTCCCATGTATTTTGTTTCAGGAAACTCCGCTTCGGCTGATGATGTGAAAAACGCTTGCGGCTGCTTTGCGGCATTTACATTCGAGACAACAAGTTCAGAGATATTGCCGCGCCCGCCAGGTTTGCAATTTATGAATCGCGGTGCCGAGACGACATGAATCGGAAAGCCTGCATAAAGTTCGCGAGTGCGTGGGTGCTCTGAGTTGGACAAAACTACGCGACAGCCTTTGGTATCCAAATCGTGGAAGACACGTGCCAGTTCCACTTGGTCGGCCTCGCGGAATTGTTCAAGCGTATAACGCTTAAAATCCGAGTAGGCGGAGATGGGGAGATACGGCGGGTCAAAATAAATGAAGTCACCACGGCGCGCTTCGTCCACAGTCTTGCGGAAGTCCTGCGCTTCTAGTTGCGCGTTATGCAACACGTCGGACGCCGCCAGCAGATTGTCGCGGGAATAAAGATTTGGATTTTTATTTGAACCAACGGGCGTATTGAATTCGCCCTTGGCGTTCACGCGCCAGAGACCATTAAAACAGGTTTTGTTGAGAAAGATTGTCCGTGCAGCCCGCGCCAGATCGTCGGTCAGGTCGTGCTGCTTGCGAATGTCGTAAAAGTATTTGTCGCCGACGACGGAGAATTTCTTGGAGTGTTCGTCGAGCAGGCACATCAAATCATCCGCCCGATCGCGAACCATGCGGTAAGTGTTGATGAGTTCCTTGTTGCCATCGCGCAGGAACGGCCTCATATCTGGGAAGCGGTGCTTCAAATGGAAGAACACAGCGCCTCCGCCGAGAAACGGTTCAAAATAGCGGTCAATTTCAAGTGGGAAAAACTCTTCAAGTTGCCGGAGCAAGCTGGCTTTGCCGCCCACCCATTTGAGAAAAGGTTGCGCCTCGATGCGCCTTGGCACAACGAACGGCATGGAAAGTTGTTCGTCATTTAGCTTACCGCTGCCTTCAGGCTTGTGAAGTGACGGAACAGGAATCTTGCGACGGATTTTGTATGAGGTTTTTTTCGGATCGGATCTCTGATCCAGCCGCTTCTTGGTGGCGGCCTTGGAAAACGAACGCTTCCGGCCGGACGATTTAGACATTCGGGTGGATCAATCCCGATCCACAAACAAGGATCAAGCCTAAACATTAGATATGTCGAATGTTCGGATCGTTCAAATTCGAGTCTCCTGATGTAATGGCTCATGCCGTCAAACATCGGAAGATTGTGGGGAGTAACATCCGCACTTGCCGAACTGACGCGGGGTTGACCTTGGAAAAGCTGGCGGAAAAAGCGGATTTGAGCTGGCCTTACCTTTCTGAAATTGAGCGCGGACGTGAAAATATCTCCCTCGATAAACTCGCCCGCCTGGCGCAAGCGTTGAATGTCAAATTGTCCAAGCTGGTTGAAAACGCCTGACGGAAATTTATTTCTCCGTTCCCTCCGTTCCCTCCTGTTGAATTTCCCCTTCTGCCTACTGCCCTTTCACGCGGAAAAATCCCGTCGCGTTTGTAGCGGGCAGATTGGTGCTGTTCGCGCTCGTGGTCACGAGGTCGTTCCACATCGGCGGCAATGCGCCTGTCCGTTGCACGACAAACGGAGCCACGCCGCCAAGCCAGCTCACATTCACATTCGTGCCGGCGCGTGCGATGGAGACGCTGATGATGTTCGTCACGGTGATGACCACGGCGTCGTAGGCGACAGCGTGAACGCTGTCATCGGCGCTCAATTCCAACGTGTAGATTCCCGGCGTGCTGAACGTCGCGGTCGTGTTCGTCTGCGCGGCGTTGACTAAGGTCACGGTGCCGGGACCGGAATAATTTTTCCAAAAAATCACCGGCGGCGCGTTGGAGAAATTCACCGCGCCCGTCAGCGCTGCGGCCTGACCGAAGAGCACGGTCTGATCCGCGCCCGCGTTCGCTGACGGCGCGCCCGCCGAGCGCGGCCCTTCATTCAGGCCGGTCGTCTGAATGACTTCAAAGTTCGTGATGACGATGCTTAACAGATTGTTGAAAGCATTCACGCCGTTCGGCCAGCGGTCGTCGGGGGCCACGGAAATTCCAAAGACGCTGCCATTATCCGCCACGAGCGCGCCGTATTTTTTGAACGCGAGCGCGACGGCTTTTTCTTCTTTCGTCCAGTTGGCCGGAATCAGAAAACTGGATTTGAGCCGCAGCCGTTGTCCCATCGCCGGGAGGTTCGTGCTCGTGTTGGCGGACGGTGCGGCGTAGTGCGTGGCCGGATAAATATAATTGTTGTAGCGCGACCGCTTGACCGTCACGCGCAACGCGTGTTCCACCATGCCGCGCTCGGCCTCGTCGTAACGCACGAGCGCGGGAAACATCGGCAGTCCCGCCGCATCACCGGAAGTCAATCCCTGCGGGCGCAGACTGTTCGTGTTCAGATTGAAAATCGCGCCGTTCGCGGCCTGCCAGTTTGTGCCCACGCGCGCGGCGTTCCACGTTTCCCAAAGCGTCCCGTTTCCCGGCTGCACCATGATGGAATGACGGTCGGTGCCGTCATCATTCGTCTGCCATTGCGACAGCGTCTGCGGCGTGCCGTTCGCGATCAAACCGAGCGGCCATTCCTCAATCGGCTGATTGGTCGGGATGGGATAAAGGCCATACGGATAAACTCCACTGTTCAAATCCGAATCATCGGGATAGGTCACAAATTGGTTGGACACGAGCAACTGGTTGTCCGGCACGAGCACATAATTCATCTCGAAATTGATGTGCAATTTCAGGTGCGACGGGATGCTCGCAGCCAGCAGGCCGTTCGTGAAATCGAACATCATCTGCGCCAGCATCGCATCGGAGTTCACCAGCGCGGGACGGTTGGAGATGCACTCGTTCCACGGATTCGTCACCGGGAAAATTTGCATCGCGGAGACCACGGCGTCGGCGTTGTTTGTGTTGAACAAAATGGCATTCGCCACGACGGGCAGCGCACCCAGGATACGGCCTTCCTGATTGATGCGCTCTGCTGGCATACGCAGCGCGCACAATGAAATCAAGGCGATGATGAACCGGACAATTTTCACCGTCGCTCAAGCTAAAGCCGGATGGGCTGAATGCAAGCGGGGAACGGCGGCGGTGAAAAAATTCCAATCTCCATCCAGAGAAACTCCAAACTTCAACCACCAAACAACGGCACGACGCACGCTTGAATTTTGGAGCTTGAAGTTTCTCTAGTGCTTGGAGGTTGGAGTTTTCTTCCCTCCGTTTCCTCCTGTAAAAAATTTCCCGGTTTCATTATGCTGGCGGTGCATGGCAACTCTTGGTCGGCGCAACAAACTTTCGGTCGTCCGCGAATCCGCGCCCGGGCTTTACCTGAATGGCGGCGAGCTGGGCGAGATTCTTCTGCCGGGCCGCTACATCCCGCGCGATCTCAAACAGGGCGACAAGCTGGATGTCTTCATCTATCTCGATTCCGAAGATCGCCTCGTGGCCACGACGGAAACGCCGCACGCGATGGTCGGCGAATTCGCGGCGCTCGAAGTCGTTAGCATCAATCCGAACGTCGGCGTTTTTCTCAATTGGGGACTATCAAAAGATTTGTTGCTGCCATTCACCGAACTCGAAAAACCGGTGCGCGTCGGTCAAAAAGTGGTGGTTGTCGTGTGCCTCGATTCGCGGAGCAATCGCATCGTGGCCAGCGCGCGGCTGAAACGGCATCTCAATCGCGAGCCAGCCGCCTACGCGACCGGGCAGCCGGTGAACCTGCTCATCACCGGGCAAACGCCGCTCGGTTACGGCGCGATTGTGGAGGCCGCGCATCTGGGTTTGTTGTATGCGGATAATTTTGCCGCGCCGCTCGAAACCGGTGAGCACGTGAAGGCGTTCGTGCGCAAAGTCCGTGACGATGGAAAAATAGATTTGAGCTTGGACCCCGCCGGTTACAAGCGCGTGGTGCCGTTGAAAATGAAAATTGTTCAGATGCTCGAAGAAAATCACGGGCGGCTGGAGTTTGACGACAACACGTCGCCGGAAGTCATCCGTGCGCTGTTCGGCGCGAGTAAGAAGGCGTTCAAGCAGGCGCTCGGTGCGCTCTACAAAAGCCGGCGGATTCGTTTTCTGAAACCGGGCATTGAGCTGCTGGAAAATACTTCGTGGAAACCGGGGCAGTGACGCGGGACAGTGAACGTTGCTAATTCACTAAACAACCAAGTTTTCCCTTATTTAAAGTTCCAAAGCTGCCGATAAGCCTTTAGCATTCACAACCATATTTTATGCCTGAACCTGTTCCCTATCTTGACTTAAAAGCACAGATCAAACCTTTGCGCGCGGAAATTGACGCGGCCATCGCCAAAACCATCGACAACTGTTCCTTCTGCCTCGGCCCCGATACGGCGCAGTTTGAGAAAGATTTCGCCACCTACTGCGGCGCGCAGCACGCGATCGGTTTCAACAGCGGCACCTCGGCGGAACACGTCGCGCTGCTCTTGCTGGACGTGAAACCGGGCGACGAAGTCATCACCACGCCGACCACGTTTGTGGCCACGAGCTGGGCGATTTCGTATTGCGGTGCGAAGCCGGTGTATGTGGACGTTGACGACAAAACTTTTAACATTGACCCGGCCAAAATCGAGGCCGCCATCACGCCGCGCACGAAGGCCGTGTTGCCCGTGCATCTCTACGGTCTGCCGTTCGAGGTGGATGACGTTTTGGCCGTGTGCCGCAAACATAATTTACCGCTCGTCGAAGATGCCTGCCAGTCGCACGGCGCGAAATACAAGGGCAAAACCGTCGGCACCTTCGGCGAATCGTCCTGCTTCAGTTTTTATCCAGGCAAAAATCTCGGCGCATTCGGCGAAGGCGGCGCGCTCGTCACGAACAGCGAGGCGCACGCCAAACGCGCGCGTTCATTACGCGAACATGGTTCCACCGTGCGTTATTATCACGACGAAGTTGGTTTCAATTATCGCATGGAAGGCATTCAAGGCGCGGTGCTGGGCATCAAGCTGAAGCACCTCGCAAAGTGGACGCAAGAACGTCAGCGCGTCGCCAAGCGTTATCAGCAATTACTCGCCGACACACCACTGCAATTGCCTTACGAACCGGCGCACATGGAAAGCGTTTGGCATCTTTACGTCGTGCGCCACCCGCGCCGCGATGAACTCAAGGCCTATCTCGATGCGAACGGCGTGGGCTGTGCGCTGCATTATCCGTTGCCGTTGCACCTGCAAAAATGCTATGCGAGCCTCGGCTACAAAGCGGGTGATTTTCCGGTCGCAGAAAAAGCGGCGCGCGAATGCTTGAGCCTGCCGATTTACCCCGAACTTACCGACGCCCACATCGTCCGCGTGGCGGAAGTCATCCACGAATTTTTCAAAAAATAGGCCTCAAGCCCTGCATTTTTTTAAGACAGACATCACGCAACTCTGTCCTGTAACCCTTCAAAAAACCGGCGGCCCTTGGGCCGCCGGT
>JANYFN010000302.1 GCA_025362675.1 Limisphaerales bacterium
GTTTTTGCTCTTGGACGGCTCGCGCACAAAGAGCGATGTAACATCGTTGCCATGATTGGCCAACCACTTGGCTTTCAGCAGCAATTCCCAGCCATTGATTGCCAACACGGCAAACGCTTCTTCGCGGTAACGAAAGTCTGGCTTGTTGTAAATTTCGATTGCCGCGATCGTCGCGGCGATGGCGCGGTCAAGAAGTTCTTTGGAGCGTGATTTCATGGCTTCATTCAAAATTGATTTCAACAAGCAGTCTCATTTTGTCAGGCGAAAGCTTATCGTTTTTTTGACGATGTCGAAGGTTTGTAACCCATACACCAAGTTGCGGGTTTTCTGTCCATTTCACAGGGACACGGCAATGGCCGAAGCGTTGTTTATAGGCCTTCAATTGCTCAAACCGTGTTTCCCATTCTTCCTTGTGACTGTTGGAACGCCAGTCAAAACCTATTTCATCTAACCGTCGTTGCCGTTCCGGGTGGAGCTTTCCATTCTTTTGTTGTTGCCGCTGCTGACTCACCCAGCGGCCAAGTTGCGGATTCTCCGGCCAATCGGTTGGAACATTGCAATCTCCGTGAGTTTCTTTGTAACGCAAAAGCTCATCGCGACGGGTTATCCATATTTCATTCAATCCATCGTCTGTCATTTTTCTCGTGCCTACCCAAATAAAATCCACCGCATCTAATTTAGCGATGCGTTCGGCAGAAAGTGTTCCATTTCGTTTCTGAACACGCATCGTGTTCACAAAGCCGCCTAGCTCTTCATCGCTCACAGAAATATTGCAGTGGCCATGTTTTTCTTTGAATGCTGCAACTTTAGCGAGCTTGTCTTCCCAAGTGCCGCGTTCACGGGATTGCCAAGTAAAATTCAACGCATCAAATAAGTTTTTTTGCGATTCTGGAATTTGCTCTTTTTTCAGACGTTCACGCTGTGCCGAAACCCAATTTGCAAGTTTAGGATTTTGTTTCCACTTTGCTGGAACATCGGCGTCGCCATGTTCAGCATGGTATGACTTTAATTGCTCATACATATCCTGCCATTTAACTTCCGACTTATCTTCGGGCGTCCAAATAAAGTCGACCGAATCCAGCTTGGCTCTACGCTCGGATTGAAGTTCCCCCGTTGAATTAAGCCGGCGTTGGCTGGCTATCCAACGCGCCAGTTCGCTTTCATCACCTTCCACTTGTTCAATTTCTAAATGTCCCTGTTCTTCTTTGAACCGCTTCAACTCTTCGAACCGCCGCGTCCACTTTTCTTCACGCACATCCCAACGGAAGCCAAGCTTGTCGAGCAGACTAATTTGTTCCTGTGTGATGACATCGGCGTTCAGCCCGTTTGGTTTGTATGAGCCGTTTCGCCTCTGTCTCTGAATCCAAACCCAATTCGCCAGCTTGGTGTTGACGTAACTGCGGGAGACATGTGCATTACCATGTTCACTCACATATTTTTCAAGTTCACGATACCATTTCATCCAAGTCTCGTCGCCTTTGGCTGTCTGCCAATTCCAAACGAATCCAAGCTCATCGAGAAGCTGAATCCTTTCCGCGTAAAGCGTGCCATTGCGCCGCCGGGTTCGCTGGTTGCTAATCCAGCTATGCAGCGATGGATCTTCTTCCCAATCTGTCTCGACATTGCAATGGCCGAACCGCTCCTTGAATGCCTTTAGCTTTCCATACCAGACTTCCCACGAAGAATAGAGGCTTTCCAAACAGCGCGTAGTGACGGCGGTTCGCAGCGCTTCCAATTCCAAATGTGGACCACCGAAATCAATACGGTCGGCAAAACGGCTGTCGTCAAAACCTTTTCCCCGTCCCTTTTGCTCGGCGACGTATCGGATGAGTTCGGCAAGGACATCATCTTGTTCCTGAAGTGAATTCAAAACATCCCAAACTTCATCAAATTCTGCGCGGTTGACAGCAGCCTCGACGGTTTCGCCAGCGGCCAGTTCGACGTAAAGCGGCACGAGCACATAGCCCGTTGTCTTGCCCGGTGATCGGCGCATGGCGCGGCCGGTAGCCTGCACAATGTCCACCAAGCTACGCCGAGGCGAGAGAAATGCGACCATATCCACCGTTGGAACATCCACGCCCTCGGTAAGACAGCGCGCATTGGACATGACCGCCTGCGGCGCGGAGCGAAAATCCCGCATTTCATACTCACGTCGCGCGGTTGGCATTGAACCGTTGACGTGGAAAGTTTGGAATTCCGGCAAATGGGCGCGGACGCCCTCGTTGCCATCAGCCACAAACGAAGCGGCGGAATCCACAGTTTTGTGAAAGGTGAAAATCTTCCGTGTGCCGTATTTTTCAACGGCATCGCGCAACGCAATTTGGTTTGCCACTTGGCGGGCGCGAATTGGGTCTCCATTCACCAGCACTTCGCTTCGACTTAATAATTCGTTCGTCACCATTTCCGAAGTGATGACCGAAATAATTACCTTGTAGCCGCAGATGATTCCGCGCCGTGCTGCTTCGGCAAATGTCAGGCGATAGATTTGCGGCCCATACACCTCTGGCTTGTCCATCGAGAAAACGAGTTTGGATTCGCCTTCGCGGTCGCGCTTGTGTGGATTGTAATGGCGCGGCGTGGCGGTGACGAAAAGGCGTTTGCGGATGGGCAGGTTTTTATCTTCCAGCGCAAAGGCGAAGTTGCGGCCTTCGCGTCCGGCGGTTTTGTGCGCCTCGTCAAAAATGCCCAAATCAAAACTTTCACCAGACAGCATGGCCTTGCCCACCTCGCTGGCGGATTGGTAGGTGCTGAAAATAATTTTCACGCCGGCAAAGTCGGCGTCCAAAAAGGCGCGGACGCTGGCCGGTTCGGTCGTGACTTCAAAATCCAAATCGGATTGTTCCGTTTTGAGCGCGTCCAAATTGTCTTTCACCGTGCGGTCGGAACACACGCAAAGGTAGGCGAGCGACGAGAGGCTGGTTTCGCGCAGCCATTCATGCAAGGTCTGTCGCAGCAAGGCGAGCGAGGGCAGCAGGACGAGAATTTTTGTAGAGTTGGTAGGGCGCGTCACTCCGTGCGCGCCGGCGCGGTGAACCAGAACACCCTCGTTGGCAGGCGGCGGCGCGCAC
>JANYFN010000294.1 GCA_025362675.1 Limisphaerales bacterium
GCGGATTATTCGCATCCCGGCGACAACATCCCGCCCCTGCTCGCCGTGGCGCAGCAATGCGGCTGCACCGGCGCGCAGTTGCTGCGCGGCCTCGTCGTCGCCTACGAAATTCAGATGGATCTGGTGCGTGCGATCTGCCTACACGAGCACAAGAAAGATCACATCGCGCATCTTTGTCCGTCCGCCGCCGCCGGCATCGGCGCGATGCTCGGCCTCGACACGGACACGATTTATCAGGCGGTTCAACAAGCGGTGCATGTCGGTTTTTCCACGCGGCAATCGCGCAAGGGCCAAATTTCCAGTTGGAAAGCTTACGCACCCGCGCACGCCGGCAAGCTCGCCATCGAAGCCGTGGACCGCGCGATGCGCGGCGAGAAGAGTCCGTCGCCGATTTACGAAGGCGAGGACAGCGTCATCGCGTGGATGCTCGGCGGCAAGAATGCGAGCTACGACGTGCCGCTGCCCGCGCCCGGCGAACCGTGCCGCGCGATTCTTGATTCCTACACCAAGGAACATTCCGCCGAGTATCAGGCGCAGGCGTGGATTGACCTCGCGTTCAAGTTGCGCCAACAGATCGCCGACCTGAAAACCATTCGCGAGATCGTCATCCATACGAGTCATCACACGCATTTCGTCATCGGCACGGGCGCGAACGACCCGCAAAAGTCTGACCCAAACGCCAGCCGCGAGACGCTCGATCACAGCATCATGTTCATCTTTGCGGCCGCGCTGCACACCGGTTTCTGGCATCACGTCAAAAGCTACGCGCCCGAAATCGCGAAGCATCCCGAAGTCGTCGCGCTGTGGAAAAAAATCACGACGCGTGAAGACGCCGGATGGACGCGTCGCTATCACTCAATTGACCCGAAGGAAAAGGCCTTTGGCGGTCGCGTCGAAATCATTTTCAACGATGGCAAAAAAATCACGGATGAAATCGCCGTGGCCGACGCGCATCCGCTCGGTGCGCGTCCGTTCGCGCGGGCGAATTACATTCACAAGTTTCAGACGTTGACGGAAGATTCAGTTTCCGCCGATGAATCAAAACGTTTTTTGAATCTCGTGCAACGCTTGCCGCAACTTTCAGCAGGAGAACTCGGCGAGCTCAACGTCGTGCTGCCGCCAAACAAACTGACTTGCGCGACGCGTGATGAGCGGGGAATCTTTTAAAAACGGCGATAAAACCATGCTAGCTAATTTCACATGGCGTAAACCGGAAGACGCATCGGAACAAAAGATCTGCGCTGATGTTGCCCAACACGGTTGCCACATTGTGACAATTCCTGAAGACTTGGAAGGTCCGACGTATTCATTCTCCATCGGGCTGTATTTGAATTTTCAACACCCAGAAATAGTCATTTTTGGTTTAAACCAAGAAGTTGCTGCCACCACGATAAATGATATTTTCGTGAAAGTTGAAAATGGAAGGCAATTTCAAGTCGGGGAAAGCAGTGATGAATTTTTCAACAAGGCGAAACTGGCTTTTGTAGAGTTTCCTCCATCGGCTTACCATGAGTTTCTTGGTTGCGCACGTTGGTTCTATCGTAGCTTGGATTATAAATTTCCTGTGTTGCAAGGTGTGTGGACTGACAAGCTAGGAAAATTCCCGTGGGAAAATGGTCATGACCAAAAAGCCGCAAAACTTCAACCCATTTTAAAACATGCTGACCGCTAAAAAATCTGCTGCTGACAAGCGCAAGGAATTCCGCACGGCGCTAGCGTCCGGTAAACTGCTGCGCATGCCGGGCGCGTTCTCGCCGCTCGTGGCAATGGCGATTCAGCGACACGATTTCGACGGCGTTTACATTTCCGGCGCGGCGCTGTCGGCGGATTTGGGTTTGCCGGACATCGGACTGACGACGTTGTCCGAAGTCGCGGCACGCGGCGGTGCGATTGCGCGCGCGACGGATTTGCCCGCACTGATTGACGCGGACACCGGCTTCGGCGCGGCGCTGAACATGGCGCGCACCATTCAAACTTTGGAGGACGCTGGCTTGAGTGGTTGTCATCTGGAAGATCAAGTGAATCCCAAACGCTGCGGCCACCTCGATGGTAAGTCACTCGTCACCTCTCAGGCGATGGTGGAAAAAATCCGCGCTGCCGTCGGCGCACGGCGCGACAAAAATTTCCTCATCATGGCGCGCACGGACGCACGGGCGGTTGAAGGTCTGGACGGTGCGATTGCACGGGCGAAGGCCTATGTGGATGCTGGCGCAGATGCGATTTTTCCCGAAGCGCTGGCGGACGAGAGTGAGTTTGAAAAATTCCGTAAAGCCATAAAAGTTCCGCTTCTTGCGAACATGACCGAGTTTGGCAAAAGCAAATTGCTGACGGCGAAACAGCTCACCGATCTCGGCTTGAACATTGTGATTTATCCCGTGACAACCTTGCGCCTTGCGATGAAAGCCATTGAGGACGGCTTGGCGACGATCAAGAGCGACGGCACACAGGAGTCAGTCGTGAAGAAAATGCAGACGCGCGCCGAGCTTTACGAACTGTTGCGCTATGAAGATTACGCAAAATTCGACAAGGATATTTTTAACT
>JANYFN010000057.1 GCA_025362675.1 Limisphaerales bacterium
CAATTGGCTATTCACATCAATGATCGGCTGCGTGTTGCCGCCGCCGGGAACGTAACCGCTGCGGACAATTTTTCCGGGAATTACTTCAATGATCTCCGTGTTGTCCTTCATCCGCCGGTTTTGAAAATTAATCGTCTTGCCTTCGAACAGGGACAGCAACAATTCCTGCGACACGGGATCGTTGCGATAATTTTGTTCGAGGATTTGCACGGAATGTTTTCCCGCCGGATCGCGTAGAATGACGGAATCGGGTTCCACCTGCGCCGTGGCATCGGCATAGCGCACGGAGTTCGCGCCGGATTTCAAATCCAGTGGCACGGTGTCGCGCACGACAGCAAAATTCTGGTTGTAAATGGTCAGCGCCGGTTCGGCGGTGGCCATGAGGGTGAGCACGGAAAGCGCGGCGAAAGTGGAAAGTATTTTCATAATTGTGGTGATGGCAACAGATTTAATGACACGCGACAAGCGAAGTTATTAGAAAAAAGTTTCGGCGGGCTGCCAGTCCGCAGTTCCATTCAAGCCGAATTATTATAGCTGCCTTTTTAATTTGGACTTTGCATTATTTCGGTGAACCAAATTTACCAAATAATTATGAATCCGATGCACGAGATAGATTACAAAGTTTTCGGCGACGCCATGCAGTTCGTCGAAATCGAACTCGACCCCAATGAAGCCGCCGTGGGCGAACCCGGCGCGATGATGTATATGGAAGACGGCATCGAACTGGAGACGATCTTCGGCGACGGCTCGCAGCAGAACAGCGGATTGCTCGGCTCGCTGCTCGGCGCGGGCAAACGTTTCCTCGGCGGCGCGTCGCTCTTCACCACGATTTATCACAACCGCTCCGCCGAAAAGAAGCGCGTCGCGTTCGCCGCGCACGTTCCCGGAAAAATCATTCCCGTGCATCTCGCCGAGGTCGGCGGCGAACTCATCGCGCAAAAAGATTCCTTTCTCTGCGCCGCGCGCGGCGTGAACATCGGCATCGCGTTCAATAAAAAAATCGGCGTCGGATTTTTCGGCGGCGAAGGTTTCATCATGGAAAAACTCTCGGGCGACGGCTGGGTGTTTTTGAATTCCGGCGGCAATATTTACGAACGCGTGTTGGCGCCGGGCGAATTGCTGCGCGTGGACGCCGGCTGTCTCGTGGCGATCCAGCCCTCGGTGAACTTCGATGTGCAATACATCGGCAACGTCAAGTCCGCGCTCTTCTCCGGCGAAGGTTTGTTTTTCGTGGCGTTGCGCGGACCGGGCAAAATCTGGCTGCAATCGTTGCCGTTCAGCCGCATGGCCGACCGCATTGTCAACGCCTCGCGCTCTGGCAAAGGCCGCGATGAAGGCAACCTCCTCGGCAAACTTTTCCAAAGCGACGAGTGAGGAAGATTTCGAACTGCTAAGCCACGCTGATCTCCGCTGCTGGTAGCAGCGGATGTGAATCCGCTCATTCTTGATTGTGGCGGGAATCTGATTGGGAGACCTTGGTTTGAGATAGCTTTTTTAGTTCGAGCGGGCTTACGCCGCGCTGCTACGTCCGATCCAGAAAAACTTACCGGCGATTAGCGCAGATTACCGGTTGGTAAAATTCCAGAATTGACTCCGCCGCGCAAATAGGGAGCAATTTGCGGCGTGAATCAAATTTTACTCCGCGTCGTCATCTTGATTTTGCTCGGCGGAAATTTTTTCGCCGCCCGCGCGTTCGACCGCACGAACGAAGTCTTCAGAATTTTCCAGTTTCCCGCCGATCAGATTCCCCGCGTGGACGGCGATACAAACGACTGGAATATCGTTCCTGAAAGCTACGTCATCGGCACCGAACAGTTCTTGGAGGACTTCGGAAAACACAAACTCACTGATGACTCGACGCCGCATGTTCGCATCAAGTGTGGTTGGGTAAAAGGTCTCAATCGCTTGTATTTTCTATACGAGGCAGATGATGATTACTGGGATTTCTCCGAGCCGGGTCTGCACAATGACACCTTTGAACTCGTCGTGGACGGCGATCTTTCTGGCGGGCCGCTGATCGAAAAATTTTCTTCGGCCAAGCCAATCATCGGGCAATGGGAAACGTATTTTACCCTGCACGGAACGCAGGCGCAGAACTATCACATCTTCACGCCGCACGCCGGCAAAGACTGGTGCATGGCGTGGGGACCGGCGCAATGGCTGAAGGAATTACCTTATGCGAATGCGGCGCAGAAATACGATTTCAAGCCTGGCCAGCCGGGACATTACGTTTTGGAATTTTGGATCACACCTTTTGATTACGCTGGCGCGGAAGGCCCGCAGCGCGCCGTGGAATCAGTGTTGAAAGAAAACAAAATGATCGGCATGTCCTATGCGTTGATTGATTACGACAATGTTCACTCCGGCGACACGAACAACGGTTTCTGGAACCTCTCGCGGCATCACACGATGTATGGTCAGGCGGACCAATTATGTCTTTTCAAACTCATGCCGCTCGAATCTCCGCTTCAAAAAAAGTTGGCCGCGCAATGGAGTTTTCAGATCGTGGACATGGCACGGCGGCTGGTGGCGTTCAAGGATTTGTCCGTTGGCGAAATTAAATCCTGGCATTGGGATTTTGGTGACGGCGAAACTTCAACGGAACAAAATCCGATTCACACTTATAAAAATCCTGATCATTATACTGTGGTCTTGAATATCGCTGGCCCGGCCGGCCAATCGCGCCGCGCCAAAGTCTGGGACGTGGCGGTGAAATAACTTTCTATGAAGCAAATAATAATTCTCGTAAGTGTTTTGCTGGTTTTGAATGTTCCGGTTTCAGCCAAAACTTTCAACGTTCTCGACTTCGGCGCGAAAGGAAACGGTGCCACGCTTGATACGGCGGCGATTCAAAATGCAATTGATGCGGCGGCGGCCGACGGGGGGCAGGTTCTGGTTCCGCGCCAAAAAACATTCCTCGTTTCCACCTTGAATCTAAAGGGTAGAATTGATTTTCACCTCGAAGGCACGTTGCTCGTCAGCACCAATCAAAGTGATTATTCGGGCGAGGGCGTGCTGCTCGCGAGCAACACGCCGAATCTGAAAATTACCGGCAGTGGAAAAATTCTCGGTCGGTCGCTCGCGTTCATGACCAGCTACGATGCGACGAATGAATGGTGGCTCTTCAAAGAATGGCGACCCAAAATGTTCGTGCTGACCGGCTGCACAAATTTGTTTGTGCGCGACATCACGTTTGCGGACGCGCCATTTTGGGGACTGCATATGCTCGGTTGCGAAAATGTTTTGGTGGACAACGTGACGGTGGATAATCGCCTCGACGTGCCGAATAATGACGGGATTGATCCTGACCATTGCCGCAACGTGGAAATCAAAAATTGCCACGTCACCTGCGGCGATGACGCCATCGTCATCAAGTCCACGCGGCAGACCAATGATTTTGGCGAGTGCGCGCACATCCACGTTCACGACTGCGTCATCCGCACGCAGGACGCGGGCTTGAAAATCGGCACCGAAACCACGGGGAAGATTCACGACATCTGGTTCGAGCGCTGCAAAATTATTTCCAGCAGCCGTGGCCTTTGCATCCAATTGCGCGACGAAGGCGAGGTTTCCAAAATCACATTCAGCGACATCAAATTTGTTTCACGCTATCACAGTGATCCGTGGTGGGGCCGGGGCGAGGCGATCTCGTTCACGGCGATTCCACGCACGCCGACCACGAAACTTGGCAAGCTCTACGATGTCACGGTGGAAAATATTTCCGGGGTCGCGGAGAATAGTATCCGCGTGAATGGCACAGAGAATAGCCGGATTGAAAAAGTGTGTTTCAACAATGTCCGCGTAAAATTTAATCGCTGGACGAAATACGCGGGCGGTCTTTATGACAATCGGCCGACGAAAGTGCTCGCGCCGATCGAACTCCACGCCACCGATGGCTTCAACCTTCGTTATGCCGACAAGGTGACGCTGGAAAATTGTTCGGTCGCGTGGGGCGGCGGGGCGGGAGTATTCAAAAATTCCGTTGCCGCCGAAAACGCGATCGGCTTGAAACTGGTCAATTTCAAAGGCGATACCACCACCCATCCGCTTCCCGAGGAATGAATCGCTGGATCATTCACGCAAAAAAATCGCCGACGCCATGCGTCGGCGATTGTGTTTAAAGGCAGCTTTTGGCGGCGCGACTATTTTTTATCTTTGTCAGATTTATGGCTGTCGGAACTCGGATGGCTAGTCGGCTCCGGAGCGCGTTCCGTGCGCGTTGGTTGAACCTGCACTGGCGGCTGGTAGTTGTTCGCTGGACGTTGAAAATCACTTCTCGACTCATAGACATGATTTTCCATTTGTTGCACGTTGCGTTGTTGCATGTAATTGGCGGACGGCGGCAAGACCGCACTCGACACTGATGGGCGGACGATTTGCGGCTGTTGAACCTGAAGTTCCGAGCGCTGCGGGGCCGTGGTATTGATCACCGCCGCCGACTGGTTGCGCGGTTGGTCCCACCGCGAAGCATTGTTGTTGCGCTCGAGAACCTGGCCGGTTTGTGCCGGGGTTTGCGGATGGATGATTTGCGGCTGTTCGACTGTATAGGCCGTGCGTTGTGGTGGCGTCGTGACTAATGCCGGCGTCGGGTTTGGATTCTGCCCACGCGACTGTTGTTGTTCCAAGCGCGAGGAATGTTGCCCACGGTAGCCATCCAAGTTTGGCTGAGTAGTTTGATTTTGCTGTCCCACAGCTGAACCAGCTTGACGCGTTGTGTCCACGCGGGTTTCCTGCGAATAAGCCTTGTTCACAACCGGCGTCGGAGTCGTTGCTTGGCGTCCGGTTTGGGCGGCAGAATTTCCGAATACCTCGCCGTGACCACGCTGGCCGTTATGATCAAGCATCGTTGGCAAAGCAACATTCGCACCGGCATTGGCGTTACGTGTATCTAAACCAGTTTGATGATATCCCGTAGTATTGGCTGCGGAGTGATTACTATTACCGGGGGCGCGTTCGTTGCGGTCCTCACCGCGCCAGCCATGACGAGTTGCATTTGGGAGTTCATTCACCGCCACCGGTTGCACTGGATGATGGGTGGCCGACGTGAAGCGATCCACCGAAATGCCATTATTCACCACCGTGTTGCGTGAGCCGTTGAAGTTATAATTATTCACGATGGTGGTGTTGTGATAAAATTGCGATACATGGCGCGTATCTTCGCAACGGTCATGCAGGTGCCGGTCAAAAAAATGATTGTAAGAAACGAACGAGAAACAGCTTTCGTTCAGGCCAAAATCAAAGCCGACAGTGATGTTGTTGCCGTTGTATAAAAAGCCGCGCTCTTGCCGGTAGAAACAACGGGGCGGCAGAGGTGCCCAGCCGCAAGCTTCTTCACCCGAGCGCCACAACACCCATGACGGGGCCCAAGTCGTATCTGGCCACCAGCACCAGCCAAATCGCGAATCGCGAAACCAGCGTCCATAGTGAAACGTGGTGCCCCAAGAGTAATCTGAATCCCAATACCAGCCGCAATCTGTATAGACCCAGTGGCCGCGGTCGCAATACGGACGCCAGTTGGGGTCATAGACCACCGCGGTCGGACGCCAGCAATGTCCGTAGCCACCCACTTCTACCCAGCTACCATAGGGCGAAAGTGTTTCGTAAAAATAATTAACGGTTACCGCCGGTGCTGCCGCAGTCGGGGCCTCGATCACCGTCGGTGCGGCGACGGGCGGCGGCGATTGCGCAATCACGGAAAGTTGCCGGTCGTGCTCCAGCATCAGATCGAGAATGTTGCTAGGGATACCGGCGTCATTCAGTTGGATGATTTTTGAAGCATCGAGGTCAAAGCGGCTGTGGCAGTTCGCAATGAAATTTTTGATGACACTTAATTCAACGCCCGCTTGGGCCAGTTTGAAAACCTGTGCGAGATCGCTACCAGGCGGGATGTTCGCCGGCAACGCGTTTTCCGCCGCCGGTGGCGGAATCGGCTGCTCGTAAGCATTTACCACGTTGGAGGCGTAAGCAGCGATAGCCACAGCCAGCGCCACAATAGTTTTGGAAGTAAGGAAAGGTTTCATAAATGTAGTCGTATAATGATAGTTTTAATGGACACTGTTTCCAACATCCATTCGACCTGGAAGTTGCGCTATCGTTCACGAATCTATCGCAAAGTCCTCGAATACAATTACATTTACCCGGGGCAGGCACCTTGTTTTGAGGCCAAATTCACACGAATTCTGGGGTTTCGGCCTCCTATTGCGGCCGATTTTGACTTGGTATGGAGCAAGAACTGCGAACAGCAGTTTTGCAATTTCTCGATTAAATTTTTAAGTTGTCCGCGTTTCAGCCGTTAACGGATTTTCTTTCAAACTTTTTTCCGCGCAGCCAATTCGGCGGCGTAAGTTTGAAAATCAAGCCACCCTTGGATCCAGTCGCTTATCAGTTACCAGATAATTGCGGACATAATCGGCAACGGCATTTTCTAACGACGTCACGGGCGCGACATAGCCCGCGCCCCGCAAACGGAGCAAGTTCGCTTGGGTGAAATACTGATACTTCTCACGAATGGTTTCCGGCATCTCGATGAATTTGATCGCGGGCTTTTTATTCACAGCGGCAAAAACCGAGTTCGCCAGATCAATCCACGAACGAGCACCACCGCTGCCAATATTAAAGAGCCCGTTGGCTCTCGGCGTTGCGGCGAGATGGAGCGTCATGGCCACGCAATCTTTGATGTAAAGAAAATCGCGCTTTTGTTCACCGTGCTTGAAATCGGGGCGATAGCTTTTAAACAACTTGATGACGCCCTCACTTTGCACCTGAGCGAAACTTTTGTGAACGAGCGAACGCATGTCGGCCTTGTGATCTTCGTTAGGACCAAAGACGTTGAAAAACTTCAGGCCGACAACTTTACTCAAGAAATCCGCGCGCTTGGCGTGCAAATCAAAAAGATGTTTGGAGTAGCCATACATGTTGAGCGGCCGGAGCGAATCAAGTTTCGTTTCATTGTCCTCCATGCCCGCTTCCCCGTCGCCGTAGGTGGCGGCCGACGACGCGTAAACGAAACGAACTTTATTTGCGAGCGACCAGTGCGCGAGATCTTTGGTGAACTGAAAATTATTTTTGGCCAGATACGATGCGTCCTTTTCCGTCGTGGCCGAACACGCGCCCATGTGCAACACCAAATCAAATTTTCCCAGCGCGCCACTTTGCAAGCGCGGCAGCAGGTCGGTGGCCTCGACATAATCCGCAAACCGCAACGGTGTCAGATTGCGCCATTTTTCGTTCGTGCCGAGGATGTCCGACACCACGATATTGTCGCACCCGCGACGGTTTAGCGCCCACACCAGAGCGCTGCCGATGAAGCCCGCGCCACCGGTAACTAAAACTCGCACTCCTGAAAAATCATTATGCTTCATGTTCAAAAAGTTCTGATTCGACTAACATTTAATCAAGGCGTCAGGATATCGGATGGGGAATCCCACGCCAACCGGATTCCACGGCTAAGCGATATTTTTAATGAATGAACTTCGGTAGTCGAAATCCCCATTCACTTTTGGCGGGTGGGATTCGACGGAATTCCATCCAAGCCTAAAGATTTCACTCACAAAAAGAAATTCCGTGAAAATACGTCGCCGGAATAAAAATAAAAAACGTCGGAAAACATTACACTAGTCATCCGGTTAGTGCTTAAATTAACAAGTAAAAAATGCCTCTATTCCATTCATTTACAATGGCTTGTGTTTTTTTTGTAGACGGTAGGAGAACTGGCACTTATACTGCTTAGGTGTAGTATAATTAAATGCCTCATGACTTTGTGATGGCGGTATAATTTTTTTAACATGAAAAATAAATTTATAAAATACTCAGGTATTGTGGTAATTGCTTTGGCTCTGGTTCAGGGTTTGCAAGCAAATTCGATTGTTGGAACCATTGGTTTTACCGGACGCGTAGCCCTCGACAAGGGCACCGCTTCCACGGCCTCGAAAGTCGTGGCTTGGGTCAATCCTAAAGTCAACGGCACCTCCGGCGATTTCACTTCTTTGGTTGACGGCACTGCGGTCGCTATTTTTTCCCCTTGGAATTTTGCCTCGGGAAGTGTCCCCGGTTTCTGGACTTGCGGCGCATTCACTTTTGATTTACAAAGTTCGTCAATTACCAGCCAAGGCGGTGTGGCCGGTATTTCTGGTTTTGTTAATGTTTCTGGTATCGGTGTCGTGCATGCGGCCGGCTTTGATGACACCACGATCATTTGGAATTTCAGTAGCCAAGACCCTAAAATCATTGGCAACCCTGATTCCTTCACGTTCTCCGTTTCTCAAGTAAGCGTAAGCGTTCCGGACGGTGCATCCACGATGATGTTGCTCGGTGTGGCGCTCTCCACCGCTGGTTTCCTCCGCAGGAAGCTAGTGGCCTAATCTTAGCGCCAATTTCAAACGAGGCTGGGAATTTATTTCCCGGCCTTTTTGCTTTTTGATTGCGGGCATTTCTTTACTGCGTCACTAAAGCAATTATGACAATTTGATGGTCATCTTTTTTGAACGTGATGAATATTTCTATACTCGCCTTTGCCAGCGCACTATTCAGCACTGCCTTGGCTTTCACCATTTTCAGGAATGAAAAGCGTTCCGGCGTTCACCTTTCGTTTTGTGCTGGTATGGTCATGCTCGCACTGGAATCAGCTGCGATGGGCCTTTCCTGGGAGGAAGCTTCAATCGAAAGCAGCCGTTTCTGGCAAACTGGGCGACTGCTCATACTTTCAGTGATGCCGGGTATCTGGCTTTACTTCAGCCTATGCTACGGACGCGGAAACCAGCGGGAGTTTTTGCTGCGCTGGAAACCAGCGCTGGTCGCTTTTTTTACAATTCCACCATTGCTGGCAACCCTGTTGTTTCCGTTGCTTGTTGTGTTGGTGAAAAATTCCAAGACCAACACGGTGCAGATGAATCTGGGTCTCTCGGGATTTTTTATAACGCTGATTTTTCTGCTGTCCGCCGTGCTAGTGCTGATGAATCTTGAACGCACCTATCGTGCCGCAGTGGGCACTATGCGGTGGCGTATTAAATTCATGATCGTGGGGGTGGGCGTGCTCTTTGCCGTTCGCACCTACACCGCCAGTCAACTGCTGCTTACTCCGATCATCGACCCACAACTTAAAATGCAACTCGTCGATGTTGGCGCGCTCATGGTCGCTTGCATCTTGATTTTGCGATCCCTGTTTCGCGAAGGCCATTTTGATTCGGATGTGTATCCCTCGCACGCCGTCCTGCAAAGTTCGCTTACCATCGTGCTCGCCGGAATTTACCTTTTGGTCATCGGCATTCTATGGAAAGTCGTTTCTCAGGTTGGTGGTGGCGCGCAATTTGAATTAAAAGCCTTCATCCTGCTGGCCGCCATTGTTCTTTTCACCGTCATCGCCCTTTCCGAACGCGCTCGCTTTTATATCAGCCGATTTGTCAGCCGCCATTTTCAACGACCGCTCTACGACTACCGCACCGTGTGGCGGAAATTTACCGAAGCCACCGCTTCCTGTGTTAGCCAGACCGAACTCTGCCTCGCGGCCATAAAATCCACCACCGATATTTTCCAAGCCCTTTCTGTCACCATCTGGCTCGCGGATGAGAAGCAGGAATCTCTCATCCTCGCTGGTTCCAATTTTCTCTCCGAAGCCAAAGTTGGCGAATTAAATCTTCCCAAAAATGAAGTTGCCGAAATGCTTCGGCATCTTCAGAACCATCACGAACCAGTGGATATCGACGCCGCGATCGAGCCGTGGACGAAAACCCTTCGTGAATGCCATCCGGAGAAGTTTCGCAGCGGTGGCAATCGTATTTGTGTGCCCATGATTGTCGGTGATGAACTCATCGGCTTCATGCTTCTTGGCGATCGCGTGGGCGGCGCTGAATTTTCTTGGCAGGACTTCGACCTTCTCAAGTGCATCGGCGATCAGGTCGCCGCCGGCTTGCTCAACACGCGGCTCTCGCAAAAACTTTTGCAGGCCAAAGAACTCGAAGCGTTTCAAACCATGTCCGCTTTCTTCGTCCACGATCTGAAGAACACCGCGAACACGCTGAACCTCATGCTGCAAAATCTCCCGGTGCATTTTGATGATCCGGCTTTTCGCGCCGACGCCCTCCGTGGCGTGGGCAAAACCGTTGCCAACATCAACCGACTCATCGGTCGGCTTGGTTCCATTCGCAACGAACTCCAGATTAAACCCGTCGAGAACGACCTGAACCTCCTCGTCAATAAATCGCTCGAAGGTTGGGAAGATGTCGCTGGCATAAAACTCGTGAAAGATTTCCAGCTGCTGCCGAAAGTGTTTGTGGATGCTGAACAGTTTTTGAAAGTGGCGACCAACCTGATTTTCAACGCCCGCGAAGCCGTCACCAGCGAAGGCGAAGTGCGGATCAAAACCTTTCAGCAGAACGGCTGGGCGGTGCTCGCCGTCAGCGACAACGGCTGCGGCATGAGTAAAGAATTCTTGGAACGATCCCTCTTCCGCGCTTTTCAGACCACCAAAAAAACCGGTCTTGGCATCGGCATGTTTCAGAGCAAAATGATTGTCGAAGCGCATAAGGGCCGCATTGAAGTGGACAGCGAACGCGGCCAAGGATCTACCTTTCGCGTGCTGCTGCCATTGCCTAAAACCTAAGCGCGCAGAAAACTTTTTGCTGTAACGTCGCTTGCCCTGCGCAACGTCTCATCTCATCATTGTTACATGAAAAGGAATTTTCCCTTCCGCCACGCCGTGTTGATGTTCGCCGGATTTTTGGCCGTGAACATTTTTGCCGATGGTTTTGATTCCACCACGAATGTCGTCGGACGTTACGGCGACGCGCTCATCACGCCGGCCAATCAACTGGTCACGCCGGCGGGAAAACAAATTGAGCTCGCTGGCGTCCGCCCGAATGCACTGGCGTCGAGTCCCGACGGAAAAATTCTCGTCACTTCAGGTCTTGTCCACGAACTGGTCGTGCTCGAGTCGGCCACGGGAAATATTTTGCAACACGTGCCTCTGCCTTCGGATCGGGCCGTCGAGCCACCGCGACTTACAGAGGCTATTCTTGATGCCGATCCCAAGGCGCAGTTGAGTTACACCGGTTTGAAATTTTCGCCCGACGGTTCTCGGCTGTATCTCGCCAACGTGAACGGTGACGTGAAAGTATTCAGCGTGGCGCGCGATCACAAAATCGCGCCGCTGTTTTCCATCGCGCTGCCGCTGGGGAATTTTTTGAAGCGCACGAATGATCTTCCCACCGGCATCGCGGTCTCGGCGGACGGTAAAAAAATTTACGTGGCGCTGAATCTCTCGAACCGGCTCGCAGAAATCGAAGCCGCCACGGGAAAAGTTTTGCGGCTGTGGAATGTGGGCGTCGCGCCGTTTGACGTGGTGCTTGCGGGCAGAAAAATTTACGTCAGCAACTGGGGCGGTCGTCGCCCTGATGCAGGCAGTGCGAGCGGTCCGGCGGGACTCGGCACGCTGGTGCGCGTGGACGCGCGCAGCATCGCGAACGAAGGCTCGGTGTCGGTGATTGATCTGGCGGCGGGAGATATTTCTGCGTTACCGCATGAGATCGTTGTCGGCCCGCACGCGTGCGCGCTGGCGCTGTCGCCGAACGGAAAATTCCTTGTCGCCGCGAGCGCGGGCAGCGACCAATTGACCGTCATTGACACGCGCAACGACCAAATTGTGGAACTCATTTCCGCGCGTCAAAATCCGGGCGACCCGTTTGGTGCGCAGCCCGACGCGCTCGCGTTTGATACGTCAGGAAAAATTCTTTACTGCGCGAACGGCTCGCAAAATGCCGTGGCCGTTTTTCAATTCAAGCCGCGCGAAACTAAATTGCTCGGACTCATTCCCGTCGGCTGGTTTCCCTCCGCGTTGCAGTTTGATGCGCGCCAGAAAAAAATTCTCGTTGCCAATCTTAAGGGTATTACGGACAAGACGCAGTCGGCTCGTTACGGCGCGACCGGCATGGGTTTTGCCACCAAACAATATGTCGGTTCGTTGTCGCTGATTCCGGTTCCATCGCAAAAGGAACTCACCAAGTTCACCCAAACGGCCTTGGCCGATCTCCGCTATCCATTGCTCGCGCAGGCCAAACTGCCGCCGCGTGCCGGTCGTTCGCCGGTGCCCGTGCCGGAGCGGGCAGGGGAGCCGAGCGTGTTCCAGCATGTCATTTATATCATCAAAGAAAACCGCACTTATGACCAGGTGCTCGGCGATGTGAAGGCGGGCAACGGCGATGAATCACTTTGCATCTACGGTGAGCGTGTGACGCCGAACCAGCACAAACTGGTCCACGAATTTGCGCTGCTCGATAATACTTACTGCTCCGGCATTTTGAGTGCGGACGGCCATAACTGGGCCGACAGCGGCATCGCGACTGATTACGTTGAACGCGAATTCGCCGGCTGGGCGCGGAGTTATCCGAGCGGCGGCTTCGGCCTGAATGGTGCGGATGCGCTCGCTTATTCACCGGCTGGTTTTATTTGGGACAATGCTCTCGCGCATGGAAAATCCGTCCACGACTTCGGTGAATTTTGCAGCACCGAGAAGCGCTGGAAAAATTCCACGGTGAAAAAGAAAATCACCTTCGCCGACTGCTACCACGATTTCACCAGCGGCGCGAACGCGATTGAATACACCGCCGTTCCCGACCTCGAAGCGATGCGGCCGTTCATCGAAACCGACTGGACGAGTTGGGATTTGGAAGTGCCGGATGTGATCCGCGCGGCAAAATTCATCAAGCGGCTCAAAGGCTTTGAACCGCAAAACAATTTGCCGGCGCTCACTGTGTTCTGGCTGCCGAATGATCACACGGAAGGTTCTAAGGCGAATTGTCCCAAAGCCGAGGCGATGGTCGCCGACAACGATCTCGCGCTCGGTCAGATCATCGAAGCCGTGAGTCACAGCACGTTTTGGAAAGACACCTGCATCTTCGTCATCGAGGACGATCCGCAGAACGGCTGGGATCACGTCAGCGGTTATCGCACCACGGCGTATGTCGTCAGCGCCTACACCAAACGCGGTGCGGTGGTGAAGACGCAATACAACCAGACCAGTTTGCTGCGCACGATGGAACTGATGCTCGGCCTGCCGCCGATGAACCAGTTCGACGCCACCGCCACGCCGATGTTTGACTGTTTCGCCACCGCGCCGGACTTCACCGCGTTCACCGCGCTGACGAACAACGTGGCGCTGGACGAAATGAATCCGCCGCCGAAACAAATCAAAGACGCGCAACTGCGGAAAGACGCACTCGCCTCCGCCCGTCTGCCGCTGGACAAACCCGATCAATGCAACGAGGACGTGCTGAACCGCATCCTTTGGCGTGCGGCGAGAGGCGCGAAGCCGTATCCTGAATGGGCGGTGAAGGTGGTGGCGGATGAAGATTGAACTAAATAGCCGTGCGCTATTTAATGTGCCGAAGCCGCTGACATTAAATGATCCCCGCAAAAAGTTCGGTTTATTTGAAGCAACTGGATGGCTTGCGAACGCTGTCGGTTGCGGCGGTCGCTTGGAGTCATTGGCGCGCTTATAAAAATTGCGACCCCCTGTTTCCATGGGGCGAGTTGGGCGTGGAAACGTTCTTCATCATCAGCGGATTTCTTATCACCGGAATATTGTTGGACAACCGTCGAACGGTTTCGGGTCCTTTTGTGCTCCGGCAATTTTACATCCGCAGAGTGCTGCGGATCTTTCCGTTGTTTTACGCCTCGCTCATCATCCTGCTGATTCTAAAGGTGGATAGTATTTCCGAAACCTGGTTCTGGCATGCCACTTATCTATCCAACGTATGTTTTTATCTTCACGGCTGGCACGGCCAATTAAATCATTTCTGGTCGCTGGCGGTGGAGGAACAATTTTATTTATTCTGGCCGCTCCTGATGATTTTTTTGCCGCGACGTTTCCTGCTGCCGACGATCTTGGTGAGTATGGCGGCGGCTCCGCTGTTTGAATTGGGGATGGCTTGGGCTTTTCCAGTGCAGGACAAAGGCGTTTCGGCCGGCGTGCTCATGCCCAGCTGTTTGGATGCGCTGGGTATCGGTGCTTTGTTGGCTTACGGTGCGCGGGAAAAATTTCCGATGCCCAAAATCACCTTCCGTTTGCTGCTGGCGGGAATGGCCGGATTAACGGGTTGGGGAGCCGCCAACTTTCCAACGCCGCTTGAGCCGCTTCGGCGATTGGCTGAGATTTGCGTGCTCGGCTGGCTGGTTTATTCTGCGGCGGAGGGTTTTCGCGGGCCACTTGGCTGGCTATTGCAAAGCGGTCCGATGAGCTATCTAGGTAAAATTAGCTACGGTTTATATGTCATTCACAATTTCGCCATATCCATGTCGTGGGGCCTGATCGCGTGGCTCGGCCATCCAAGTTGGTTGGAAAAAATCTACGCCGTTCCCATGTTCCGGCTGGTTGGTTTTGCTGGCTTGACCATTGGGTTAGCCGCATTGTCTTGGCATTTTTTTGAGAAACCACTTAACAACTTGAAATACAAATTTCCCTACATCATCGGTGGAAAATTTCCCTCGGCTATGGGGTCAACGCCGGACAAAGAATATCCGCTCACGGCTACCAAGTAGCGCGGCAAAAGCCATGATTAATCAAACTTCCTTCGATCGGCAGAAACGACGAGGCCATTATTGTGTTCAGCGTGCAAACGCAAACGCCCGAAGGCTTGCTCAAGGCAGCGACATTTGACCGCGAAATAAAAAAACGCCGGACGAAATCGTTTTCGTCCGGCGTTATAAGTGAGCTCGAGTTATCGCTTATAATAGCAGAGATAGGCAACATCACCGGTGGCCTCGACTTCGAACTTCACATCTTTGGGGACGATGAAGAACTTGCCCGGGCCGTAACTTTGCCATTCGCCGCCGGGCAGTTTGGCCTTGAGCGTGCCAGCCACGACGTGCATGTGCTCGACACAGTCGGTGCCGAAACTGTATTTGCCGGGTTCGATCACGCCCACCGTGGCGGGGCCGTCAGTGGTGCTCACGGCGAGACTCTGAATGTTGCCTTCAAAATAGGAATTATGTTTCATGCGCGCGATTTAATGCCGTTTTGCGGCGCATTTATCAATAAAAACCGCACGCTTCGGACAATATGGATTCATTTTTTTCGCCCAGCCATTTCAACTAAAATTAAACGGACGATCCATCCACCCAACACGTGAAAAAGCGTCAATGAATCCAAGGCAATCCGGCGATCATCTGTTTGCAACGGCGGCGCAGGAGGAAAAATTCATTCTCTACCACAAAAACAATGGCCGGAAATTAAACTAGTCATCGCCGCGGAAGTGCTGCCGGCGGATAAAAAATCCATTGAAACCATTGGCCACAATGTGCCAGCCGGTTTTACTTGCTTCATGCCGTTTTGCTGACGATGTAGTTTTCTCTCGCCGAGCGACCTCAGATGCAAGTCTGAAAAGAGTGTTTAGAAAAAACTATCCTTTCTTCCGCTGGCCGATAAACATTTCCGCGTGAATCACGCTGCTACCCAGAAACGCCACGCCGAACTCGCCGGTGAAATCCGTCGCCACGACCACGCCTATTACGTCGAGGGGCAGCAGCTGATTTCCGATCGTGAATACGATTTGTTGTTCAAGGAACTTCAAGAACTGGAGAAAAATTTGCCCGATCTCATCACGCCGGAATCTCCCACGCAACGCGTCGGTGGTGCGCCGAGTGAAAAATTTTCCCGCGTCAAACATCTCGTGCCGATGCTCTCGCTCGACAAAGTTTCTGCCAGCGATTCGCCGACCAAAGACGAAGAACCGGATCGCGATAAACGTAATCGCGCGCAGGACGAAAACACGTTGGCCGAACTGCGCGCGTTCGACACGACCATCAAGAAGCAGCTCGGCCGCGACCGGGTGCCATACATCATCGAGCCGAAAGTGGATGGCGTTTCAATCAGCGTTCACTATCGTCACGGCAAACTTGCGCTCGGCGTCACGCGCGGCGACGGCACGGAAGGCGACGACATCACGACGAATCTCAAAACCGTGCGCGGCATTCCCTTGGAATTGAATTTGAAAAATCCGCCCGCGCTGCTCGAAGTGCGCGGGGAGGCTTACATTTCCATAAAAGATTTCGACACGCTCAACGCGAAGTTCGCCGCCGCCGGTGAAAAAAGGTTTCCCAACGCGCGCAACGCCACTGCTGGAACTTTGAAGCAACTTGATCCCAAGCTCGTCGCGCAACGCCCGATTCGCGCGGTGTTTTACGCCGTCGGCGCGGTGGACGGCATTGAGTTCAAGACGCATTCCGAAATGCTGGAGACGCTCGCGAAGTTTGGTCTGCCCACGCAAAAATTGTGGTGGGTGTGCGACGGCATCGAGGAAGTGCTGAAAATTTATCGCGACAAAATCGTGGCGCATTACGACGAAGCAAAAGATTTGCGGAAACAGTTGCCTTACGAGATTGACGGCATCGTGCTCAAGGTGAACACGCTCGCGGATTGGGCGGAGATTCCCGGCCGCAGCCGTTCGCCGGGCTACGCCATCGTGCACAAACCCGTGCCGTGGATCACGCCGGCGGAAACCATTCTCAATGCTATCACCATCCAAGTCGGGCGCACCGGCGTGCTCACGCCGGTGGCGGAACTGGAACCGGTCTTTGTGCAAGGCTCCACGATCGCGCGCGCCACGTTGCACAACGAGGACGAGATTCGCCGCAAAGATATTCGCATCGGCGACACGGTGGTCATTCGCAAAGCCGGCATGGTCATCCCGGAAATTTTCGAGGTGATGAAAACGAAGCGTCCGTCGGGCGCGGTGGAATTTGATTTATTCAAGCACGTCGGCGGCAAATGTCCCGTGTGCGGCGGCGCGATCGCGAAGGACAAAGCGGCGGCGGGCGGCGAAGACGAAGTCGCGTGGCGCTGCCAAAACATCGCGGGCTGTCCGGCGCAGCTCACGCGGCGCGTGGAATATTTTGCGCAACGCAAAGCGCTTGACCTCGAATCGCTCGGCGGCATTGTGGCGGAGAAACTCGTCGAACGCGGACTCGTGAAAGAGCCGCTCGATTTATTCGACTTGAAACTGGAAGTGCTCGGCAAATTGAATCTCGGCACGGACGACGAACCACGCACATTCGGCGAGAAAAATGCCACGAAGATTCTCGACGCGCTGCAACGTGCCAAAACCGCGCCGCTCTCACGCTGGATTCACGCGCTGGCGATTGCCGATGTGGGTGAAGCCACCGCCAAACAACTTGCCGCCACGCATGATTCGCTCGAAGCGCTCGCCGATTCCGAAGTGTTGCGGGATATCCGCGACCTCGGCGCGAAGGAAAGTGAACGCACGGAAATCAGTCCGCGCTCCCGCAAAAATCCGCCGAAGAACGAAACCGACAAAGCCGCGCGCGAGCAGCGTGACGCGGCCCTCAAATTAGAAATTGCGGAAATTGAAGCGCGCTTCGAGGCCGCCGGCTTGAAAGCCAAATTAGTAGAAGTCGGTCCGGTGGCGGCAGCGAGCGTGCTGGATTTTTTTGCCTCCACTGCGGGAAAGAGAGTGCTCGCTGGCATCCGCGAATTGGGAATCACGCCGGTGAGCGAGCAAGCTGCCATCGCCGCGACGACGGCGGGGATTTTTGCGGGCAAAACGTTTGTGCTCACCGGCACGCTGCCCACGCTGACGCGCGAGGAGGCCGCCGCAAAAATTGAAGCACTCGGCGGTAAAGTGAGTGGTAGCGTGAGCAAGAAAACAGATTTTGTCTTGGCCGGTGAAGAAGCCGGTTCCAAGCTCACTAAGGCGCAAGAGTTGGGCGTGAAGATTTTGGATGAGGCGAAGTTTTTGAAGATGCTAAGAGAAGATCTTGATTTTCATTCAAGTTCGTCTTTGATTTAATTATCTCGCGTAGTTAAAGAGGTGATTGGAAGCCGTAGAGCAAGATCTTTTCTATTACCACGTGAGCTAGAAAAACACCCAACAATCCAAAGACTCTTTGACATGCGAGTTCTCCATCTGATGCATCGCGGTTACGCTGACAAGGAGAATCCTGGTGTTCGCTACAATATTTACACTCTGGATTATGGGACTTACGTTGACCTAAAAAACACTTCGCAAGAGCCACAAATCGAGTTTATTAATTTCACGGAAGGTAAAGACTTAATTGTTCCTTTTGATGATAAACGGAGTATAAGGCGAATCGTCTTGAACAAAAATATTCTTGATCCTGAGCCTTTTTAAATTTGAGCTTTAGACGGGGTTCCACCGACAGGAGAACATTAAATTGTTGTCATAATTCCTTCAGCGATTGACGGCAGTAAAAAGAAGGTGTAACTAAACTGTCAGATGTTCTTAGATTTGTTTTTTCGTAGGTGGCAAGGAGTTTTGATTCTGCTCATCACGCTGGTGTTTTTACCGCGTATCCGAGCGGCAAGTTTTTTATTTGATGCGACGAAAGCTGAGATGGCAGGCAACGCCGATTGGGTGATCGACGCTGACGTGCATAATCTCAAGGTCAGCGCCGCGAGCGATGGCTCGGGCACGCCGGGTGCGGGTAACGAATCTAATCCGCAGCGTTTCCCGACGCCGGATCAGACGAATGTGGTCGCGGGCACGCTGGAAACTTTTTGGCAAGGCGCGCTGTCGACCTGGGCGATTGATCTCGTCAAAAATGGCCATCATGTCGAGACGCTGCCTTACAACGGACGCATCACCTGGCAAGACGGCACTAACCCGCAGGACCTTACGAACTACAATGTTTTCGTGCTGGTGGAACCGAATATTCTTTTCACCGCGAACGAGAAGGCGGCAATCATCAATTTCGTGAAGAACGGTGGCGGGTTGTTCATTGTTTCCGACCACGGCACTTCCGATCGCAACAATGACGGTGCTGATTCGGTGGCGGTGTTGAACGATCTGATGACGAATTCAGTGCAGAATAATCCCTTCGGCGTCCATTATAACGGCGACAGCATTTCGCCGACCGGCACCAATGTGGATACCAACCTCAGCGATCCCATTCTCCACGGCGCGGCGGGGACGGTCACGAATTTTGTCTATAACGCCGGCAGTTCGCTGAGTGTGAACACGAACCAGAATCCAGCTACGACCATCGCGATCTGGAACACTGGCGCCCGCGTGGCGAACAATGCGTTGTTCGTCTATGGCACTTATGGCGCGGGCAAATTTGTGACGACCGGGGACAGTTCACCGTTTGATGATGGGTCGGGCGATCCGAATGATTCCCTATTTTTTGCCCAAGGCTACGCCGATCCGAGCACGAGCAATGGCAAGGTCATTCTCAATGCCTCGCTCTGGCTGGTGCAATCTTCCGCTATCCCGGTTTTGAAGCTGACAACCTTGAGTCAAACGGTTTTCCAAGTCGCCTGGCCTTTGGCCGCGAGCGGTTATTCCTTGCAAGCCAGCACCAACCTTTCCTCATGGAACACCATTTCAAGTGGCATCCAAACCGTTGGCACCAACAGCGTGTTCACGAATAGTTTCTCCGAGCAGAAACAGTTTTTCCGGCTCAAGCAATAGAACGAGAGCCCCGACCAATTAGCTGATTAATGATGTCACAGGAAGACGAAGCGAGTGCGGGGTGGGTCGCGAATTACTTTGCCAGAAATAGGCGAGTAGCTTTCAGCCTGACAAAATTTAAGCACCGCGCGGTTGGAAAATTATTTCAAGTTTCACCCACACAGGAATACCGTTGCCAAATCGCTGAGCTCCGGTTCTCATGTGGTCAGGAATGAAAGCGAAACCTCTATTACTCGCGCTAGTTTTACTCGCGCCACTGCTTGTTTATGCGGCGGAAAAACCTCTTTCAGTAAGCACCGGTTCGCCCAACGCCCTCACGCCGCCGACACCAATGCGCGAATTCCGCGCGGCGTGGATCGCGACGGTCGGCAATTCCTGCTGGCCCTCCAAACCAGGTCTGACCACGGCGCAGCAGAAAGCGGAACTCATCGCGATTCTCGATCGCGCGGTGGCGTTGAAAATGAACGCCGTGATTTTTCAAGTGCGTCCGGCGTGCGATGCGCTTTATCAATCGAGCCTTGAGCCGTGGTCAGAATATTTGACCGGTGTGCAAGGGCGCGCGCCATCGCCGTATTATGATCCGCTGGCGTTCGCCATCACCGAGGCACATCAACGCGGCTTGGAATTGCACGCGTGGTTCAATCCCTTTCGCGCGCATCATTTTCAAAGCGTTTCGCCCATCGCCGCAAATCATGTCAGCAAGGCGCATCCGGAATGGGTGCGCAGCTATGGCAAATATCTGTGGCTCGATCCCGGCGAACCGGCGGTGCGCGATTATTCTTTGCGCGTGGTGATGGATGTCGTGAAGCGCTACGACGTGGATGGGATTCACTTTGACGATTATTTTTATCCGTATCGCGAAAAAAATTCCAAGGGCGTGGACATGGATTTTCCCGACGGTCAGACGTGGAAAAAATTCGGCGCGAGCGGCAACCGTTCGCGCGATGACTGGCGGCGGCATAACGTGGATGTGTTCATGGAAAAAGTTTATCTCTCGATCAAAGGCGAGAAGCGATGGGTGAAATTTGGCATCAGTCCTTTTGGTATCTGGCGACCACAAAATCCACCGAGCATCAAAGGCTTTGATTCCTACGCCGAGCTTTACGCTGATGCGCGCCGCTGGCTGCGCGAGGGTTGGTGCGATTATTTCACGCCCCAACTTTACTGGGGAATCATGCCGACTCAAACTAGCTTCACGACCTTGTTCGATTGGTGGAGCGGTGAGAACGTGAAGCACCGCCACGTTTGGCCAGGAATGAATTCTCTAAATGTCGGCGGCAAATGGCAGCCATCCGAAATCATTGATCAAATCAAGGTCACGCGCCGTTTCCCGGACGCGGGCCACGTCCACTGGAGTGTGATGGCGTTGATGAAAAATAGTGCGCTCGATAACGCTCTAGCGCATGACGTTTATCAACAGCCGGCGTTGATCCCGGCGAGTCCGTGGCTGAATGCGACTTCGCCGCCACCGCCGAAATTGTCCGCCAGCTTCTGGAGAAAATCGCTGCATGTGCAATGGCAAAATACGAAAGGTGAGCCCGCGCGCTGGTGGCTGCTGCAAAGTCTCGACCATGGAAATTGGAAGACGGAAATCTATCCCGCGAGCCGCCTGGATGTTTATCTGGAGAATGCGACTCCAGAGGCGGTCACTCTGCGCGCAGTGAGCCGGGTGGGGGTTTTAAGCGAGTCGGCGATTTGGCAGGCACCGAAATAAAAAAATTGGCCGCGAACATTCGTTCGCGGCCAGTGCGTCTGAAAAATTATTTTTACCAGCCGAGAACGTGCGCGAAAATCAGCGGCGCAACAATCGTCGCGTCGGATTCGATGATGAATTTCGGCGTTTTCACACCGAGCTTGCCCCAGGTGATTTTTTCGTTCGGCACCGCGCCGGAATAGCTGCCGTAGCTCGTGGTGGAATCGCTGATCTGGCAGAAGTAACCCCAGAGCGGCACGCTGGTGCGGAGCAAATCTTGATGCAACATCGGCACGACGCAGATGGGGAAATCGCCGGAAATTCCGCCGCCAATTTGGAACATGCCAATGGTGCTCTTCTTCGTGGCGTTCTTCGTATAAAACTCCGCGAGCCACGTCATGTATTCAATGCCAGTGCGGACGGTGTGAACATTTTTGATTTCGCCACGGATGACGGCGGCGGCATACATATTGCCAAGCGTCGCGTCTTCCCAGCCGGGCACGACGATGGGCAAATTCTTTTTCGCCGCCGCGAGCATCCACGAATCTTTCGGGTCAATCTGGTAATACTTTTCGTATTTGCCGCTCAACAAAACTTTGTAGAAAAATTCGTGCGGGAAATAGCGTTCGCCCTTTTTGTCGGCATCGGTCCAGACTTCGAGCATGGCTTTTTCCATACGGCGCATCGCTTCACCTTCGGGAATGCAGGTGTCGGTCACGCGGTTCATGTGGCGTTCGAGCAACTTCTGTTCGTCCTCGGCGGTCAACGAACGATAGCCCGGAACGCGTTCGTAATAATCGTGCGCGACCAAGTTGAAAACATCTTCTTCCAGATTCGCGCCGGTGCAGGTGATGAGTTGCACTTTGTCTTGGCGAATCATTTCGGCGAGCGAGAGGCCAAGTTCGGCCGTGCTCATCGCGCCGCCCAGCGTGATCATCATTTTGCCGCCGCCAGCGAGATGCGCGACGTAGCCTTTCGCGGCGTCCACGAGCGACGCGGCGTTGAAGTGACGATAATGATGTTGGATGAAGCGGGAGACGGGACCGCCGGTGAGTGGAGCTGGTTTGATTGATTTTTTCTTGGCCATAAATTTGAAAATTATTTCCGCAAACGATACGCGAGCACAGGGGAAATCCAATCTCAAATTCTAAGCTGGCCCGCATTTTCAAACGCCGTGCTTGCCGAAATAATCCGGAGAAGTTACTCGGTGACTAAGAATTAAGTTTGACGGCTTCATCGCCGGAGCGCTTCCCCGATCCATCTGCAAACTCATTTTTTCTTTTTATCGGTGGCCATCCGTGGTTAGTTTTGCGAATGGAAATTTCCCAACTCGCCCAAGTTTTGGTCGCGCTCGGTTGTCCGGCGGAGAAGTCTGCCGACATGGCCGCGCAACTCGATAAGCGCGCCCGTCAGCTTGCCATCGAAAAAAACGGAACCTACGAAGACGCGTTAAAACACTTGATGGCCCTCATGCGTCAAGGCTGGTCAGCGAAGGAAAAGGGATTTTGAATTCATGGTTTAACAGCTACGATTTGCGTCCCGAAAAAAACAACCCGTTAAAACAACTCTGCTAAAATGATTCAGCCCTGGAAAAAAATCGGTTCGAAACCCGTCGGCGATTTCCGTATTTTTAAAATTCGTTCCGACATCTGCATCAACCCGCGCACGGGCAAGGAACATGATTTCTATGTGCTCGATTCCGTCAATTGGGTCAACGTGATCGCGCTCACGCCCGCGCGCGAGTTGGTGATGGTGCATCAATATCGTGTCGGCTCGCAGACGGTGGAATTGGAAATTCCCGGCGGCATGATGGATCCCGGCGAGACCGATCCCGTGGCCACCGCCGTGCGTGAACTCCAGGAGGAAACTGGCTACGTCGGTGAAAATCCCCGGCTGCTCGGGAAAATTTTTTCCAATCCCGCCATCTTGAGCAACACCACGTTCACGGTGTTAATTGAAAATTGCCGGCTCGAACACGCGGTGGATTTTGATAGCGGCGAAGATTTAGCCACCAGTTTGATTCCGGCGGCGGAAATTCCGCAACTCGTCGCCGATGGAAAAATCAATCACAGCCTCGTGGTCGTGGCGTTGTATCAGTTTGATTTGTGGCAGCGGGGGATTAAAAAATGATCCGTTAATATTTCCAAACCCAGTCACCTTTTTTCTGATCCACCGTTCCGTTTTTGGTTTGGAAGATTTTCCCGCCATCATCCGTTTCATCCCAACCGACCGAGTAGAGAACGAATTTTCCGTCATCCGTGCGCCGATAATTCAAGGGCTTGCCGTTGATGACATCGTGCGAGATTTTTTCGATGAATTGCGGTGCCAGCACGGCGAGCGTTTCGGGATAATTTCCGTGCGCGAGGCGAAAGCGTTCGAGCACACACGCCGTGCGCGCCAGATCGGTCTGCGATTGGATGCGGGCAAATTTTATTACCGCCGCCCCCACGGCCGGCACGGTCATCAGCGCCTGAACTTTGTAGATCGAATAATGTTTCAGCTGCGCCTGCGCGTCCGCGTCCAATGCGCCAAATGCGGCCGGCGAAACCATCCGGTTGCTCACGTCCACGAGCGCGGTAAAAAGGTCGTTCCACTGCGCGAACCAGAATTTGTTCTGGTAAAAAAATGCGGCGGGCATCGTGCGCAGGCTGACGGTGACGGGCTTTGAATTGGCGTCACTGAACTCCGTTTTTCGCGTGAGGCGCTGCTTCTCAAACGCGTCAATCGCGCAAATTTTTTCGCCGCGCATCGCGGTCTGGTAGTCGGCGAGAAAATCCTCCGACGCGAGCGTGCTTTCCAGGTCAGCGAGCTGTGCGTCGTCCCAGCAATGCTGCGCGAGGCCTTCGTAGATTGGCTGGAGCGTGATCGCCTGAATCGCGATGCGGACGAGATGCGAAATCAAAAACGGCTGGTCGCGCAGGGAATCGTTCACGCGCAGTAGCAGTTTGATATCCGCTAGCGCCGCCGCTCCCTGCCCAGCTTGCACTCCCGCGACGGAGCGCAACTGCAAAAATTGTGCGCAGCGTTTTGTTTCGGCCAGCCACGGCAGTAATTTAGTTGCGGCATCAAAACCGTTTTCATAATCCAGTGGCAGACGCATTTCGGGACGCGCCGCCGCTTGACGCAATTCTTCGAGCTCGGGATTATAAATGCTCAACGCCGTCAGCACGTCGATGGCCGGCGACTGCGGCGACGCGGGAACCGGAAACCCGTTGGTTTTGGCTTCCGACGTCTCGCCAAACTTTTCTAAATAGTCCTGCCAATCCTTTAAATTGGTCAGCTTGCTTTTCTGCCAGTCGCCGACCTGTTCCGGCCAGAGTTTGGAATCGCCACGATAGATCTCAAATTTCATGCGGAAATCCGGCCACGATGATGAATCGTCATTCACAGTGCGCAGATGTTGCAGCGAGGCGGACACAATGGGCGCACAGAAAAAATTCTGGTCGTCCAGCACGGCGGGCGGAATCACCGAGGCGAGGTCGAGCCGCTCGCCACGCGCGGCGGCGGTGCGCTGATAATTTTCCCACGCGCGTTTGCCGCGCCAGTTTTCCTCGGTGACCAGCAGCGCCGCGAGCGTGATGAGTGCGGCCAGTCCAATCAGTCCCCAGCGCAACAAGCACCAGCCCAGTTTACGTTTTGGTTTTTCGTTCATAAATAATTTGGTAGGGCGGTGCTGCCGCGCCGCCTTTCGCGCACTGACGTCGATTCCCGCCAGCGTCGCGGTAGCGACGCCCTACCTGCACTTGAATCAGACCGCGCAACACTGATTTTTCTCCGTGCGCGGTTTCGGTGAAAAAGTTTTTGGCGGCTCGGCATCGGCCATCGGCGCACGTTCGGCGCACAGCTTATTCATCCAGCGCTGCTGCTCGCGGAAACTGATCATCACCGGAGCGGCGGAAATGTTTCCGGCGGGCGACGGTTCGCGTTCGGCGAAATTAACTAGCAGAATCAATATCCATGCGGTTGCCAGCCCTGACCAAGTCCGACGGCTCGGAAGAATGATCTCCTGCCAGAGCTTGTTTGAAACACCAAGACACCAAGACACCAAGACCAGCACCCCGCTTGGTGTCTTGGTGTCTTGGCGGTTCAATCCTGCAACCATCTCGCGCCGAATTGCGTCCAGCTTCCGTCCCGCGTTCTCGTGGCGGGCAAACAAAATGTCTCGCGGCGTTTTCATAAATCAGTTCTCCCGCAAAGACGCGAAGGCGCAAATTTTTTCTACCAGTCTGCTTCGCGGCTTAGCGGATTTGCGTGAGGAAATATTCATTTGCGTTCCACCAGTTTTCTCAAAGCGCGTTTGGCATAGTGCAGCCGCGATTTCACCGTGCCCAACTGCGTCTCCGTGACAAGGGAAATTTCTTCGAGCGAAAAATCCTCAATGAAATGCAATAGCAAAACGGAGCGTTGCGGCAACGGTAGTTGATTGAGCAAATTCATGAATTCAGTTTCCTGTTCGCGCCGGATGAGTAAATCGTCCGGGCCAGCTTCAAAATCTTCGACTGATTCGGGAATGTCATCGAACAAAATTTCCCGCCGTTTACGCCAGCGTTGAATGACTTTCTGATGCGCGATGCCAAACAGCCAACTGCCAAATTTCCCGTTCGCGCGCAGTCCACCAATGTGTTTGACCGCGCTGATAAATGTTTCTTGCACGAGGTCGAGGCTGGCCTGTTCATCGCGGATGAGTTCAAAAACGTAAACATAAAGCGGCAGTTGATAGCGCCGGAAGAGCACGTCCCACGCGGCGGATTCACCCGCGCGGGCTTGGGCAACGGGCAGTTGATCGGGTGCGGCCACTTCCAGCATTTTCAATCAGTGGAATGCAGGAGGCGAGCAAAGGTTCAAATTCGATGCAAATTAATTTCCAAGATTGCCAAGCGCCCGTCAAACCCGCTAAATAAAGACAATGTCAATGGTCGCTCAACAGCTACGCGCCGCGCGCGAAGCCCAAAATCTCACGCTGAATGAGGTCGCCAACCTCACGAAGATGCGCGCGGATCATATCCTCGCGGTCGAGGAAGGCCGTTTTGACATATTTTCGGCGACCATTTATGTGCGCGGTTCCGTGAAAAATCTCGCTGGCGTTTACAAGCTTGAGCCGGCGCCACTGTTGGCACAACTGGACGCGGAACTGAATGGTTCGGAAAAATTCAGCGAACCGCCGCCGCTCGTTGAATCGAAAAAGACCATCGTGGACTATTTCATGCTCTTGTTCGCAAAGCTGAACTGGAAGGTCGGCTTCGTTGGGCTGGGCATCATAGCGGGCGGGGCGTTGTTGGCCCTGATTTTCTGGGCGTGGTATCACCACAAGACAACTGACCCGCTAAAAAATTTGCCGCCGGCGTATTCCTCGGGATTGAGTGGGAACACACTGCCATTGCCGAAGCATTGATTTTATTGGGCAATCCAACCGAGAAGTGTCACGTTTCTTGGCGCCCGGAGTTCAAAACCAATCTGCCCTTGGAATTTCTTTTTTTGTTCCAACCCCGCAAAACTTGATTGTTTTCCCTACTTAGGTTAATAATGTTATTTGAAATAGGGAAACGGTTCGATAGTTGCTACAAAATCAGAACTTTTGTTGCTCAAGGTTAAGTCGGGGCAACCGATGGTGAGAAGTGGCATATTTTATGTGGCTTGTCTGGTTGGTGAATGAATAAATGTATGAAGCAAAATTTCGCAAATGCGAAGGATGCGAGTCCCGATTATGTTCGTGTCCAGACCTGCGGATTGGGCTCGGCAAGTTGCTTATCCGCCCGCCATCACAGCGAACGCGCGGGCTTATTTTATCAGCTTGCCTGGAAACGTGGGCCGTCTTCAAAAGTTTTTTCCACCATCACATCCCGGCGCAGCGAGCGCGGATTTTCACTGGTGGATGCGCTGCTGGCTTCGGGTATCCTGGTAATCATCACGGCGGCTTGTCTGTCCGCGATTTTCACGAATCAGGTCATTACGCGTAAAGTCAAAGAAGAGGCGATCGCGATGGGTTTTCTGACCAAGTATGTGGAGAACATCAAGGCCTTGCCGTTCGCTTCGGCGGTGCCCGGCCAGTTGATCAACTGGCAATACAATGTTTCCATTCCGGCCGATACGAATTGGGTGGCGCTGGACACCACCAACTATTCTCAATTTTATCCGGATCTCCTTTGGATGGCGAATCGCAATCCGAAATTAAGTGTCAGCGTAAGAGCGACCACCATCAGCGGTGCGGTGCATGATCGCGAGTTCAATCTCAAGTTTGACTGGGATCCGCCGGTGCAAAAGGGTGGGCGCCTTGAAGTGCAGGTGGATTTTCTCCGCACTGCTAACGTGCCGACATTATGAAATTTTCTTCGATCACCTTTCGTCGCCGCGCGTTCACGCTGATTGAACTGATGTTTGCCGTCAGCATCGGGCTCGTGGTGGCGGGGGCGGCGGTCATGCTAATTTACCAATCAGCCAAAGAGCAACGGCGCGGGTTGGCGGCCGCTTCGGTTGAGGCAAAGTCGCATCTGCTGCAAGCTAAAATTAGTTCGTGCCTGCGCAGTGCCAGTGCCAATCAAGGAGTCACGCTCAATTATTCCACGGCGGTCATTGATGCCGGCACTGGGAATACAAATGGATACGAATCCATTTTTATTTTCACCCCGACCAACGGAGGATACGCCTTGGGAAGTATCAGCTATACTGCCGCCTCGGGCACCGTTGTTTACACGCCAAATATGGCGGCGACGACGCAGGAACTGTGGATGACCAATAGCGCGACTACCCGTTTGACAAATTTCTTGTTCAACACAACGTTCAACCTAGATGGTTCCATCAACGCCTCCCTCGTAAATGTGAGTTTCCTGATGGATGACAATAATTATTCAACACCCAACCCGGTCAATAATCCGGCGAATGTTGCCAGAAGTTTTTCCATTCAAATGCGCAACGATTAAACCGTGAAATAATTTCCCAACGCTATGCCTAAAATTTCAATCAAATCCCGCCCAGAGCAAGGTTCGGCGCTGATGATCGTCCTCATCGTTGGGGCCATCATTTTCCTGACTGCTGAATACATGCTGAATCTAAGTAGCACCTCCACCAAAAATTCCTTCGGGCGCGTGGATTGGAACAAAGCGTTTTTCTCCGCTGAAAATGCGGCCATTTGGGCGGCCCAAAAAACCTTTGATGCCTCGCCCGCCATCGGCTCCAGCAATACCTACTCCATCGCTTTGGGAACCCTCCCCCCCACCGCCCTGATCTATGCCACCAACAGTGATCCATCGCTAAAAGGCGCGTGGGTGACGGTTCGGCAACCCACCAATTCGCCCGCGAACGTTTTCTTGATCACGTCGTCGGCGCGGGTGAATAATAAAATCCGCACGGTTCAGACCAAAGTGACGATCCGCCCCGCCAGCCAAGTCTTCGATTACGAATATTTTTTGAACAACTGGGGTTGGTGGTGGGGCAATAGCATCACCGGTAACGGCGACCAACGCTCCAACTGGGATTTTGATTTCAAATCTAATCCAACTGTTAATGGTGCCATTTATGCCGCCGGTGGCGTGGATGATAATGGTGTGCCGATTCAAAATTTTTCCACTCCGCCGTTTAGTGGTTTAGCGGGTGGCGATACCACCAACTTGGTGCATCAAGGCGCCCAACGCGTAGTCATGCCCAACCTCTTGAACTTTAGCAATTACATCGCCACCGCGATGGCGAACACTGCGAGTAATGGAATTTGGCTCGGCAGCACACAGATGGTTTTTGGCGTGCAATCCAATGCCTCAAAACCGGGATTGTATATTGTCGGCACACCCACCATCCCGATCCGAATCAAAGGCACCGTGGTAGTTCCCGGGGATGTGGTGATCAAAGGCACCGTCACCGGCCAAGGAACTTTGTATGTCGGTGGCAATCTTTATATCGCCAACGACATCACTTATTCGAACGGCCCGGATTTTAGTGCAGCGCCAGAAACCATGACGGCGACCAACCGTGATAGTTGGGTGCAAAATAATCAAACCAAAGATCTTGTGGCTTATGCCGTCCGCGGCTCAATTCTGGCGGGCGACGTGACCGATCAAGACTGGATCAACTACTGTATGAATTATCCCGTCTCGGGATTGATTAATGTCGGAGATGAATCCCATCTCGGTCAGGACGGTATTGCTGGCACCGGCGATGATAACATCCCTTTCGACCACGGCGGTGGCGTTATGAGCACCTGGTATGATGCGGATGGTGACGGCTTGGTGAATGCCAACTACAACTACTCCACCGACATCAACATGGATAACACGCGGGCGGCGAAAATCATGGGCTACCCCACCAGCGGTGCGTCTTCCAATCTAGTCTCTTTCAGCACGGTGGCCACGGATAACATGGGCACGCTGGAAGGAATTTTTTACACCAACCACGCGGCCGCGATGCGGTTGGCCAATTCAAACGCGACGATCCATGGCGGTATTATATCGCGCAACGAACAGATCATTTTTCAGCAATTTCTCTACATGGTCTATGATTCGCGCGTGCACAGCCGCTACAGCAATAATCCGAACCAGATCATCAACCTCGGATTGCCTTGGGGCAGACCCATGGCGGTGAATTCTTTTGTCGAACTCACACCCGACGCGACCAACCTATGAAACGCTCGCCCTTGCCCCGTATTTTCACGTTCAGCCGGATCGGCGTTTCGGTTTTAGCCATGGCGCTATTCGTCTCGGTGCATGCGATGGCGGCAATTTCTCAGGGGCCAACCCCGGAAAATGCCGTTGAAGAACAGCAGCGCCGTAAACTGCTGTTTGATCAAGCCATTCTCTCCGGTCAGGAAAAACTTCGTGTGGGTCAGGAACGTTATGACGCACGCCAAGCCTACCGCGCCAAGCTATTGGATACCATGAACGCGCAAGTCCAGGCGCGCCAACAAGTCATTTCCATCCAACCGGCGAGCACCGCTCCGATCGTGCTCTTCGAACCGAGCCACTGGCTCAAGCCAATGCTGACGGGCCTTCTGCTATTGGTGATTTTTATCTGCGTTCGTTACCTGCACCTGAGCCGCAAACGTGAGCAAGCCGCCGCCGAACGAGAAAAGCTCTTTTGATCATTCGGTTGCCAGCGAGGTTTAGCCATTTTCCGGCAGATGAACCGGAGTCAGGTCACATGTCTTCGAGATACAACCGCCGATTGCGCCAGAGATAAATCAAGCCCGAGGCCGCCGTCAGCACCACCGTGACCCATAGTGCAATTTCCGTGAACATCGGCGCCCAGCCGGTAAAAACATTTCGCAACGCCGCCGACCATTCATTCATTGCATCCAATACGAGCAGCGAAATGATGGCGACGATCTGCGAAATGGTCTTGTGTTTTCCGTAGCGTTCCGCCGCGAGAATAATATTTTTTGACGCGGCCAGCAGGCGCAAACCGGTGATCGCCAGTTCGCGACCGACGATGACCACGACCATCCACGCGCCCACCCGCACCGGCGCGTTCGGATTCAGGTGCGTGCTTTCCACAAACGCGATGAACGCCGAGCAAACCATAATCTTGTCCGCGAGCGGATCCATGAGCTTGCCGAAGTTAGTGATGAGATTGCGTGAGCGCGCAATCCGGCCATCGAGAAAATCGGTGATTCCCGCCAGGCAGAAAAAAAAGAGTGCCAGCGTATCGTTGTAGGCGAATTTGGAGAACATCGCCCAAAGAAAAACCACCGTCAGCGCGAAACGCGAAACGGTGAGTTTGTTGGGCAGATTCATTTTCTAAAAATTGTAGCAGCCGACGTCAGGAGGCTCAAACTTTGGTTGTTAAGCGAGCTTCCTCACGTCGGCTGCTACGAGAAACGATTCACGCGCCAAACTTGTCGAACATCTTCGCGTTTGCCTGCATCTGGCGGATAAGAAATTTCGCCGGGAACACGCCGAGCGAACCGCTGTTCGCGCCAGTTTCCGTGAAGCGCTCTAGTTTGTCCGAGCCGCTGATGGCTGAGTGCAACAGCACCGGCTGCGGATGCCACGAATGGCCTTTCATCGCGCACGGCGTCGAGTGATCACCGGTGATAGCAATGACATCGGGCTTCTTTTTCAACAGAATGGGCAGCGCCGCGTCAAACTCTTCGATCGCTTTTTTCTTCGCCGCAAAATTTCCATCTTCACCGTATTTGTCCGTGTATTTGTAGTGGATAAAAAAGAAGTCGTAGTTGTCGTATTCCTTCAGATAGGTCTCAAATTGCTCGGCGATGGTCTGTGGCCCTTCGATCTTCACCATGCCGACGAGCTGCGCGAGGCCTTTATACATCGGGTAAACCGCGAGGCACGCGGGCTTGAGCAGATAGCGGTCGGCGAACAGCGGAATGTGCGGCTGATGGGCGATGCCGCGCATGAGAAAACCGTTCGCCGGTTTTTCCTTGGCGAGAATCGGCAGCGCGGCTTTGTAAAAATCGGCGATCAACTTCGCCATTTTTTTCTGCTTTAAATTTTTCGCATCGCGCGGCTTCACGGTCGGAATCGCAAAACCTTCGCGGTTCGGATCGGCGTCGGTGAGCGGGCCTTCCAGACCTTTGCCACGGAACACGACGACGAAGCGGTGTTCCTTGCCCGCCTTGATGATGACTTGCGTATCGCCAATTTTTTTGATTTTCGCGGAGAGTAGCGCGACCAGTTTTTCACAAACTTCGGTGGCGATGCGTCCGGCGCGGCGGTCGGTGACAATACCTTTGGCATCGAGCGTCGCAAAATTCGCGCGGGCGCAAACGTCGCCAGGTTTCAATTCCAATCCCAGGCCGAGCGCTTCAATGACGCCGCGCCCGACTTGAAATTCCAGCGGATCGTAACCGAACAAACCAAGGTGGCCGGGGCCGCTGCCGGGCGTGATGCCGGGGGCGACGGGAATCATGCGGCCTTGCGCTGAATTTTTTGCAATGGCATCGAGGTTCGGCGTGTGCGCGGCTTCGAGTGGCGTGAGATAATTTTGTTCCTTGGTGGCGATGTCGCCTAAGCCGTCGAGCACGATCAAAGCGACTTTAGCTTTGGTTTTGAGTGTGAGTTCGGAATAAAGTTCGTCTAAATTCATTCGGATATTTTAGCAACGAATCCTCCTGAATCAATTCGATTCCCATTTCCGACGTGACAGAACAGTGACATTATTGTGCCGCGATGAATCCACTGATTTTACAAGAATTTCACCATACTCTTGGCGCGCAGTTCACGGAACTGAACGGCACGCAGTGCGTGGCTGACTACGGCGACTGGCTCGCGGAACACGCCGCGTTACGCAAAACCGCCGGCGTGATGGATTTAAGTTTCCGTTCGCGCCTCTGTCTTGTCGGTGCCGACCGTGCGCGTTTTTTGCATGGTCAGGTCACGAACGACGTTAAAAAACTTCGAGCCGGTGAAGGTTGTTACGCCGCCATCACGACGGCCAAAGGGAAAATGGAGAGCGATCTGAATATTTTCTGTCTCGCGGACGAACTGCTTTTGGATTTCGAGCCGGGCCTGGCTGAAAAAATTTCCGCGCGCCTCGAAAAATTTCTCGTGGCCGACGATGTGCAAATCGTGGACGCGGCACCGCACTACGGTTTGTTGAGCGTGCAAGGGCCGAACGCGGAGGCAGTCATCAGGGCGCTGGGATTGTTCACTGAAATCCCGGTGAAGCAGCTAGGTTCCGTGAAAATTTCCGACGCCACGCTTGGTGAAATTTATTTAATCAATCATGCGCGCCTTGATGTTTGTAAGAGTCGAGATGACGAGACTCAAACTGGAAAAAAGTTAGAGACTTCTCACATCGTCGCCGACAATTTTGGTTTCGACTTGTTCGTTCCCAATAATTCTCTGGGTGCCGTCGCGGACAAATTAATCGCCGCCACCAAACAATTGGGCGGGCGCGCGATTGGTTGGACTGCGTTTGAAACTGCACGCATTGAGGCTGGTATTCCGCGCTTCGGGGCGGACATGGATGAAACCAACTTGCCGCTCGAATGTGGCATTGAGACGCGCGCGATTGTTTACAATAAAGGTTGTTACATTGGACAGGAAGTGATCAATCGCGTCCACAGTTTCGGCCACGTCAACAAGGAACTCCGGCGCTTGCGTCTGGCGGATGATTTGCAGCGTCTTCCGGCGCGTGGCGAAAAACTTTTGTGTGATGGAAAAGAAGTTGGCTATATCACCAGCGCCACGAATTCGCCTTTGTTCAAGGGGAATGTGGCCCTTGGCTATGTGCGGCGTGAAGTAAACCAAGTCGGCAATAAACTCGCTTGGCAAACGACTTCCCAGACGAGCTCAGTCACGATATTAGGTCCGTGAACATTGGCTGAAATTACCGTTTGCGCCACTCCGTCTTCGCTGGCTCCGGTAAACCTTGCGCCCGCAGCGCCGTGCGAAAATGGGTTTTTGCAACGCGGGCCAACTCGCCCGCGCCGCGTTGTTCCACAAATTCCTTGGCTGCTTTGTCCACCGCTGCGCTCGCACCTTTGGGAAATTTCATCCCGAACTGTTGTTCGAGTTTCGCCAGACCTTTCACAAATTCATCCCGCGCTAAAATGGATGCCGCCGCCACCGCCACGTCTTCTTCTGCCTTGTGACGCTGCACGAGTTCGATCTCACGCCCGGCGGTCATCAGTGCTTTTTCGATCACCGTCTTGCTCGCGGCAAACTGATCGCTGATGGCACGCACCGGCGCGGGCTTCATTTGGTAACGTTTGCCCATCAAATTTTCGATCACGCGCGCGTGGCCCCAGGCGAGGAGCGTGTTGACGCTTTTCATTTTTGAATACAGCCGGTTGTAAGCCTCGTTGCCCACGACCACGGTATCCACGACGCAGCCCGGCGTTTCGCGGATCATTCTGGCGAGCTCGGCAATTTTTTTGTCGCTGGAAATATTTTTAGAATCGCGGATGCCTTTGTCTTTCCAATCGTTGATGACGGCTTCATTCACATAAACACCGGCGATGGACAATGGGCCAAAGAAATCGCCCTTACCACTTTCATCAATGCCGAGGCGCGGCAGCAGCAAATCGGGATTCAACACCGCTTCGTAACCAACTTTCGCTTGCTGCAAAATTTCCGGCTCCAAAACAAATTCCACAAATTCGCCCGTGCCTTTGCCTTGCACGACGAGTTTGCCGCTCTCGTAAAAGACTATATTCGTTTTATCCGACTCGAAGGCGAAGCGCGCATACGGCACCGTGCGCGGCTTCCAGTTCCGGGCGATCAGCGCGGCCTGTAGTTTCGCGGCTTGCTCGTCAGACAGCTTGCAAGTGTGGATGGTCAGTGGCTTCACGCAAAAAAGTTTAGACGCTCTGAATGCAAAGAACACCACGTTTTTTGACCTTGTGTTGGCATTCTGTTCTTCCGAGCATCCAATGCATGAAACGCGCTTTTCTTTCTGGATTGAAGCTTCAATTTCTCTGGTTGCTCACCACTCTTTTTCTCGGTGGGCTGGCTTTGAAAACTGTAGCGGCTGATTCAGCTTTCAAATCCGGAGTAGAATATCAGCCGGCGAGTGATGAGTTCGACGCAGTAGGCAGGGCGGTGGTGCAATTATTGCAAACCCGCGATCCGTCCGGTTTCGCGGCAAATGTATCCGTTTCCGCCGCTGACTGGTTGTCGATGGCCACGACAAATTTGACTGTGAGTGAATCCGAGCAGATCAAAGACTTTGCCAAAAGTTCGGCCAATAACCGGTTGCGGATGGAAGCCGCCGCCAAGGTTTTGCTGGAACGGGCGGAGTCGTTGCATCTGGATTTTTCAAAAGGTGAACTGGCTTTCCATTACGCCATGCCCAAGCACATTGGAAAAATATTTTTCTCCGGTTCACCCACGAGCGCCGATGCCTTGACCGCGCAGTATGTCGAAAAAATTGAGTTGTTGCTGACGGCTGGCGCGGGGGCCGCAAATCCAGGAGATTTTAAAATAGTGGTGCGCGGTCTGGAAAAATTTCCCGGCGGCTGGCGTCTCAACAATGGTCTGCAGTGGCTGGCGTTTCCTGCCAATCTTGTGGACGAAAGCACGGCGCGGGAACTCGCTATTCTGGAAAAAGTAGCCGCTTACAAAGGGCTCACGAGTTTGGACGATCCGGCGCTGATGAAATTGGGTGAGACGCTCGTCCGATTTATTCGCGATCGCGACCCTGATTATTTCGCCAAGGAAGCGCTCACAAGCAGTGATACGGTCTGGGCGATGATTCAGAAGAGTGGTCGCAAAGGTCCTTCCCGGGCGGAAGTGGATGATGAAATCGGCAAACGCACGGCCGAGCAGGTCGCCGTCGCGCAAAAAATGTTCGCCCAGATGGATGCGTTCGGCATTGATTTGAAGTCGGCGGAAATCAAAATCAACGAGGCTGAAATCGAACGGAGCCAGGCTCAAGGCAGCTTAGGCACTTTGGAAAATTTGATGGGCGAGCAATTCAAGCTGTCCCTGACGGTCAAGACGGATGCCAAGGCGAAAAACAATATTTCCTTGTCCGGCGACTATGTTTTAGCTGCGAAAACATTGGCCCGATTTGAGGCCGGCTGGAAAGTCATGGATGGCCTGCACTGGGAAAAATTGCCGGATGGAGTCGTGGATGCCCCGACGGCGGCGCAAATGGAATTTGAAAATTACGTCGCCAAATACGGCAAGTTGCCACCCCAAACGATCGCGCCGGAAATCGAATTCACCACGCTCGTGGACGGGCAGAAAATGAAGCTTTCAGACCTGCATGGCAAAGTGGTGGTTCTCGATTTTTGGGCGACCTGGTGCGGCCCCTGCCAGCAGCCGATGGCCGATCTGCAAACCTTGCGGAGTGGTCACAACGACTGGCAGGACAAGGTGGTCATCGCGCCGTTGAGCATTGATGACACGATGGATATTTTGCGCAAACATGTGGCCCAGCGCGGCTGGACTAACACCTTCAATGTCTGGGCGGGCGCTGGCGGCTGGAGTTCTGCGGCGGCCAAAAAATTTCGTGTCACGGCTGTGCCGACGACTTATGTGATTGATCCTGAAGGCAAGGTTGCCTGGGCTGGCCATCCGTCGGGCAAAGATTTTGAACAAACGATTGATGGCCTTTTAAAACGTTGAGCCAAGGAGTGGCCAACAATTTTTACAATGCGCCATTCACTGCGTTAACACGAACAAAACACATTTTATTTCAGAATGCTGCCTGATATGTTTTCTTACTAATTCGGGCTACTATTTTTATGCGAAGTGCGATTTTTACTTTTTGGATAATGTCTGTGGCGGGTGCGTTGGGTGTCGAATTGGTCGCGCCGCCCGTGGTGGAAATGACGTCGTCGAACGTCGTCGTGCATTGGCGCACAGATGTGGCGAGCGGCACCCGCGCGCAGATTTTTCCCGCCGTCGCCAAAATCTCCGTGCCGGATAAAACGCCAGCCGCCGAGCACACAGTCGTCGTCACGGGAATAAAACCGGGCACGGAATATTCAATCATCGTTGGCAGCGCCCGCGTTTGGCTGGCGACGAATACGTTTACGGCCACGGGAAATGCGGGGGCAACAGTCTTAACTCCAGAGGCACCCGGTTCGGAAAAGAAAACGACGGTTGCCAAAAAAATTGTCGGGAAAACCGAGGTTCCCAAAGCCCCGCCAACCCGGAAGATTTGGGCGAACTGGGCTGCCTTGCCGGATCATTTTGCGCGGCACGGCGGCGATTTTCATGCGAAGGACGCGGACGATTATGCGCGGATGTCGTGGGAATTTTTGCAGCGAGCCAAGGCTGATGGCCTGCCGGCCAAGCTGGACGAGGAGGGCGTGCTGCGCGTGTATGATTCGAAGAGCGGCACCTTCGCGTCCTACAACCGTGACGGCACGACCAAGACATTTTTTAAACCGGGCAGCCGCGATTATTTTGAGCGGCAGCCCGGCAAAACTTTGAACTTAAAAACCTTAAAATGAAATACACTTGTCCCGTCTGCGGTTTTCCAAAATTAACCGAAGCGCCCCGTTCCCAAACTGGCGGCGGCTCGTTTGAGATTTGTCCGAGTTGCGGATTTCAGTTTGGCGTGAGTGATGATGATACGGGCTACACTTACGCCCAATGGCGGACGATTTGGAAGAAACAGGGCCTGAAGTGGGCTAGTGTCACTCCGGCCCCAAAAAATTGGGATGCCGTCGCGCAGTTAAAAAATCTATCGGCCAAACCGATGCTAAAAAAAGCCGCCCCCAAAAAATAATTTTTATCCACAAAAAAACGGCCGGCTGTTTCCAGCTGGCCGTTTTGATTTGTAAGAATGGAATTATTTAGTGATCGCCGCCGGAGCGTTAGTGCCCATGGCTGCCTTTTTCGTCTTCTTGATTTTTTTGACCACGGCGTTAGTGGCATTGTCTTCTACTGCGGGCGCTACGACCGGTGCCACGGCCTTCGTTACCGTGTTAGTTCCTTTTTTTGCCGGAGCTTCGAGTTCAATTTTGGCGTCGAGGATGTATTCCGCGTTTTCCTCCTTGTGCAATTTGCCATGCAGATAGTAGCCGGGCTTGATGCTCGCCAGGGTGGCTGGCTTGCCGTCCATCTCCAACGTGGTTTGGGTATCGGTCTTCAAGACGCGTTCACCTTCTTTTTTCTTGAGCGCGACCGTCTTGGCTAATTTGTCCACAGTGGAAACGGTGCCGTAAAACGGATACCAATCGCGCTTAGGTTTGGCCGTCTCCCCGACGGGATTCACGGCCTTGGGCTTAGTGGTGGTCTGGGCGTTGGCGGGGCTGCCGGCGATCAGAATGGCTGCACACAAACTGCCGAATACGAGATGTTGCAATGATTTTTTCATGATTAGGATTTATTATTTTTTAACCGTAATAAGTTTCGATCCATTCACCGGCAACCGCCGGAAAAAGTGGATTCAATCAATATGACGCCTGAAACCGCGCTTTTATTCAAGTTAGAAATGTCGGCTGACCATAAAACTGGTTGACGACCGGGGCGGAATGGGTAATAAATTTGCCTCGTCATCCACCCACCATCCTCAACTAAAAATAAAATCTATGAGTCTGCTCGGTAACTTGATCGGTTCGGCCCTCGGCGGTTCCAACAGCGGCGGCGGACAAAACATGCTCATGCAGGCGGTGCTCGGCATGATCAACCAGCACGGCGGCCTCGGCGTGCTGCAACAACAATTTCAAGGCAATAATCTCGGCCACATTTTTTCCTCCTGGGTCAGCACCGGCCAGAACCAGCCGGTTTCCCCGGAGCAAATCACGCAGGCGCTCGGCCACGATCAAGTGTCGCAACTCGCACAGCAAGCCGGGGTCAGCCACAGCGAAGCGGCTTCCGGCCTCGCGCAATTGCTCCCCAGTATCATTGATAAATTGACGCCGCACGGCACGGCACCGACCGGCAACGCTCTGGAGCAGGGGCTTTCCGGTTTGCTCTCTGGCGGTCTCGGCAATTTATTCAAATAATTTCCGCACCCGGTTTTTGTCGGCGGCACGGTGAACACGCTTCGCCTTGCCGCCTTCGTTTTTGCTTGGCACATTGAGGCCAATGCGTGAACGCTTCCGTGCTTGGATTGAAACAATTGAAACTTTTGCCCTCGAAGTCATTTTCGAAGAGCGCCATGATTTCAAGGCTCGGCTGACACGCGTCATTCTCTTTGGTGGTTCAAAAATTTTCCAAGTCGCCGTCAAAATCCGCCGCTGGCTTTACAACGTCCGTATTCTACGCGACAAAACCTTGGGCGTGCAGGTCATCGCCATCGGCAATCTCACCGTCGGCGGCACGGGTAAAACGCCCGTCGTGGAAAAGTTTGCCCGCGAACTCCGCGACGCCGGGCGCAACGTGGCCATCCTGTCGCGCGGCTATCGTTCCAAGCCCGCGCCGCTGCACCTCAAAATCATAAACAAGCTATTGCTGCGCGAAGATCAGACGCCGCCGCGCGTGGTCTCCGACGGGAAATCGTTGCTGCTCGACTCCGAGCTCGCGGGCGACGAGCCCTATATGCTCGCGTCGAATTTGAAGGACGTCGTCGTGCTCGTGGACAAAGACCGCGTGAAAAGTGGACGTTACGCGATCGAAAAATTTGGCTGCGATACCCTCCTCCTTGACGACGGTTTTCAATACTGGCATCTGCGTGGACGGCGGCACGATGTCGTCTTGATTGACCGCCAGCAACCGTTCGGCAACGAGCATTTGCTCCCGCGCGGCACGCTGCGCGAACCGCCCTCGCACCTGGCCCGGGCGCACACCATTTTCATCACCAAGAGCGACGGGAACACCACTGAGTTGCGCAAGCGGATCACAGCTTTGAATCCGACCGCGCCGATCATCGAGTGTGTGCACAGCCCGCTGTATTTCGAGGACGTGTTTTCA
>JANYFN010000006.1 GCA_025362675.1 Limisphaerales bacterium
TTGATGATGTCCACGCCGGAATTTCAAATCACTTAAAATTATGAAGAATGAAATCACATTGCAGACGCGCCGCGAATTTATTCGCCGCACCGTTCTTGGTAGCTCGCTCGCGTGGACGGTTCCCGCGTTTCTCGCGAACACATTTTCTGCGCTGCAAGCCGATGCCGCCGATTCCGCGACGCAAATCACCACGGGCAAGGACGCCACGATTCTCGTCGTGTTGCAGATGGCTGGCGGCAACGACGGCATCAACACCGTTGTTCCTTATGCGAATGATTTTTACCACAAGGCGCGGCCCACGCTCGGCTTCACTGGCGAAAAAGTTTTGAAGCTGAACGGCGAAGTTGGTTTGCATCCGGCCATGGCGGGCTTCAAGGAATTGTTCGACGCCGGAAAACTTTCCGTCATCCAAGGCGTCGGTTATCCGAACCCGAACCGTTCGCATTTTCGCTCCACGGAAATCTGGCAGACCGCGAGCGAATCCAATCGCATCGAGAAAAACGGCTGGATTGGCCGCTACTTCGACAACGTGTGTCCCGGCGCGGATCCGACCGTCGGCGTGACCATCGGCAGCCAATTGCCACAGGCTTTTTTTGCGGACAAGCCGAAGGGAATTGTTTTCAACAACCCGCAGAATTATCGCTTCATGGCCAACGGCGCGGCGACGGAAGAATCGTATAAAAAATTAAATGAACTCGAAATGTCCGCCACGCTGCCGGAGGAAAATTCCGGCGGCAGCATCGGGATGTTGCCGGCGGGAATGCCGATGACCGGCGGTCGCGCGGTGGATTTTATTTCCCGCACCGCGCTCGACGCGCAGCATAGTTCCGACGAGGTTCGCGCCATCGCTGCACGCGTGCAAAATCAAGCGGAGTATCCCGCGTCGCAGCTCGGTAATTCGCTCAAGCTCGTCGCCAAGCTCATCGGCGGCGGACTCGCCACGCGGATTTATTATGTCTCGCAAGGCGGCTACGACACGCACACGAACCAGCTCGGCTCGCAGCAGCGTTTGCTCGGCGATCTCGCCGGTTCCGTGAAATCTTTTACCGACGATTTGAAGGCGCAAGGCAACATGGGCCGCGTGCTCGTGATGACCTTCAGCGAATTCGGTCGGCGCGTCGCCGAAAATGCGAATGGCGGCACCGACCACGGCGCAGCGGCACCGATGTTCATCATCGGCGACAAGGTGAAATCCGGCTTGCTCGGAAAATATCCCAGCCTCGCGCCGCAGGATTTGTTTCAAGGCGACGTGAAATATAACGTTGATTTCCGCAGTGTTTATGCGGGCGTGCTGGAAAACTGGTTGAAGACGAAAAGTGTTCCCGTGCTGGGAAAACAATTCGCGCCGCTGCCGGTGGTTTGAAAATCAAACCGGCTGCTGTTGCGTCAGACAATGCAGCGAGCCGAAGCCCCAAACTAAATCCACGGCGTTGATGCCGACCACGGGACGGTTCTTGAACAGCTCGCCTAAAATTCCCAGTGCGATGCGGTCGTTCGGATCATTGAACGTCGGGACGATGACGGCGGCGTTGCAGATGTAAAAATTCGCGTAGCTCGCGGGCAAACGGACGCCGTCAAAATAAAGCGGATTAGGCATCGGCAATTCCACAACGGTCGGCTTTTTGCCATTCTCCAAACGGAAATCTTTCACGCGTTCCCAGTTTTCCGCGAGCGGTTTGTAGTTCTCGTCCTTGGAATTTTTTTCCTTAACCAGCACCAGCGTATTCCGATTCACAAAGCGGCAGATGTCGTCAATGTGGCCGTGCGTGTCGTCGCCCTTCGGACCTTTGGCGAGCCAGAGCACGTTGGTGACGCCGAGATAGTTTTTCAGCGCGCCCTCGATTTCCTTTTTGCCGAGGCCTGGATTGCGGACTTGGATTTTCGGATGCAGATAGCATTCCTCAGTGGAAATGAGCGTGCCGCGACCATTCAATTCCATCCCGCCGCCCTCGATGACGAAGGGGTTGCCGCCAGATTCAGCATGGAACAGTTTTTTGCCGAGTAATTTCGCGGCGGTTTCCGGAACCTTCGTATCCTTGCGCCAGTTGTCATATTTGGCCCAGGCGTTGAAATGAAAGTGAACGATGGCGGTCTCATTTTTCCGCTTCACGAAGATCGGCCCCGTATCACGCGTCCAGCCGCGATTCGTCGGATGCAACACAAATTTAAGCTTCCGCAAATCCACACCCACATTTTTAAAAATACGCCGCGCTTGAGCTTCGTCCTGTTTGTGACGAATGATTAGCCGCACGTTTTCACCGGCGGAAATCTTGCGGACCATTTCGCCGTAAACCCACGGGATGACCTCAAATTTTCCCGGCCAGTCATTCGCGTTGTGCGGCCAACCGAGCCACGTGGCTTCGTGTTTTTCCCATTCGGCGGGCATGGAATAACCCAGCGCAGCGGGCGTGGGGTCGGTGGCAACAGTTTTCGGCGGCATAAATTTCGGGTCAGCATAGCGGCTCGAATCGTGAAACCCAAAAGCAAAAATCCATCGCTAAAAAATATTTCGCATTTTTTGAAAATTTTTGTTGGCAAAATAATTTAATGGACGACATTAATGCTGTCCCCCTGATTGACCGACAAGTTGTTGGCCGTATGAATACGAAATACAATCAGAAGCAACATTTCGGGGCGCTGGCCAAAACCGCCGCGACCATTTGTTTGGGAATTTTTTTAGTCACACCCCCCGCCCCAGCCGCCGTCGCCGCGACTCTCGTTTATGTTTCCCTCCCCGCCGGTGTTTCCGGCGAACAAGTCCAAAAAGCCTTGGATTCATTGGCTGATCGTGGCGGCGAGGTCGTGTTACCGCCGGGCGAGATCTCACTTTCCGCACCCCTAGTGTTGCACCGCGATTTTCAAACCCTTCGCGGTGCCGGTGCGGAAACTATTTTGAAAGTAGCCGATGGCGCGAACTGCCCCGCCATCATCATGGGCGAACCCGTCAATCATCCAAGAAAAACGTTGGTCGGATTACGCGTGGCAAATCTGACGATTGACGGCAACCGCACCCACCAGCAGCGCGAACTATGGAAACCTTCCGGCGAAGGCTCCGAGATCCGCAACAACGGCATCATCGTCCAGGCTGTCACCGATTCCGCTGTCGAGCACGTTACCTCCGCCCATAATCGTTCCGGCGGCGTGGTGACAACGCTCGGCGTGCAACGGTTATTGGTTCGCGACCTAAACTCCTACGACAATGAGTTCGATGGTTTGGCCTGCTACGAAACCACCGATTCGATCTTTACCGATTTAAGTTTGCACGATAATCCTGGCGCCGGTATCTCGCTAGATCTGGCCTTCAATCACAATGTGATCAGCAATGCGGTGCTAGTGGCAAACGACTTGGGCATCTTCATGCGCGCCAGCCGGGAAAATAATTTTCAAAACATCACCATTCACAACAGCCACCACTTCGGCGTGTTCATGGCGAATGCGGAGTGGCTGCAAGCAGGCATCGTGCAGCCCGAGCCAAAGTCGGAGTGCACCCAAAATGCATTCACCAACCTGGTCGCGAAGAATTGCGGCAGCGCGGCTTTCCGCGTGAATAACTCCACCTGCACCAACAACATTATCATCAACCCGCACTTCAAGGATAACCTCAAAGGCGGGCTCTCGCTCGCGCAGCCCAACCTGCTTACGGTGCAATAAAATCAGGCCCGTGGACTACTTCCGCGTCCGCAGTGGAAACCTTATTTCACCGAATCGCGCGGGACAATTTTCACGCTGATGAGCGTCATCTTTGTCACCGGGCGGTCGCCCGGACGCGTCGGGGTGGTGCCGATTTTTTCCAATACATCATCGCCCTTGATGAGTTTGCCGAACGCGGTGTATTGCTTGTCTAGAAAGCGCGGATCGCCGTGGCAGATGAAAAATTGCGAGCCGGCGGAATCCGGACTTTGCGAGCGCGCCATCGAAAGCACCCCGCGCGTGTGCGGCTTATCGTTGAACTCGGCCTTGATCTGATGGCCTGGCCCGCCGGTGCCCCATTGCGATTCCTTGCTCGCATCTTTGGTCAAGGGATCGCCGCCCTGAATCATAAAACCTTTGATGACGCGGTGAAAACAGGTGCCGTCATAAAAACCTTTTTTGGCCAGGTCGGTGAAGTTTTTTACGTGGCCGGGCGCAACGTCCGGCCAGAATTCAAGGACCATTTCGCCGACGCTCGTAGTAAGGATGGCTGCTTCGCTCATAAATTTGAAATAATAAAAAGTTTTGCTGCGGTTGGTTAGTTACTGAATGAGAATGGCCGAATTAATGTAATCAAGATTAGGAAAATCTTTTTTCAAAAAGACATTGCCTTCGCTTTGAACACGGCCCTGATCTGGTCCACGACCATAAGGTGCGCCGTCGCCATACTCGCTGTTGAGTTTATCCACGACATCCATGCCTTCGATGACATTGCCGAAAGGCGAAAAACCTTGGCTGTCTAGATTGACGTTGTTGCCAAAATTGATGAACAACTGCGTAGTGCGCGTGTTGGGACCGGCGGTGGCGAAGGTGATCGTGCCGCGCGTATTGCTGCCTTTCACCGCGTCATCGGCAATGTTCGCCTCGCGCCATTTGGCAGCGACGCTGGGGTCGCCATGAATCCCGAACTGGCACATGAAACCAGGAACCACGCGGAAGAAAGCCAGATCTTTGAAATAACCCGAACGGACCAAGTTGTAAAAACGATCGGCGCCATTGGGGGCCAGCGAGCGGGTGACTTCGATGGTGAATTTACCTTTCGTCGTCTCAAACTGCGCCTTGAAAGTTTCGGGCGCTTGCGCCGTGAGTTTTGAAGGCTCAGCAAACGATCCGGCTGGAAGGTCGGCCGGTGCGGCCACCGGAACCGCTGCGGCGGCTGGCGGCGTGGCCGACGGCGTTGTGGCCGCTGCCGCTTCTTTTTTCGCATCGCTCGCGGTGACCTGAGCGGAATTTTTTTCGTTGGAACAACCGGCAGCCAGCAGGCTGAGAACCGCCAGTGTCAAAAATAAATTTAATTTGAAAGTTTTCATGAACGCAGAATTTTCCAGAGCGCGGAGGAAAAGTCACGCGCAGAAATTGAATTACGCTTTGGGCGGCGGCGTCCGGGGGAGATTAAGCGAATCCGTGATGAGACTGCCGCGCGGATATCGGGCCTGCACGAAGAGAAAAATCCCCAACGCTAATGCCACCATCAACGCCAGCACTCCGGTCACGATCAATATCAGATAGCCCGCTTCCGGCGCAGTTTTCGGCGGCGCAGTTGGTGGCGAAATCGGTGGCGAAGTGGTCAGGCTAGCCGGCAACGAATTGGTCACACTGTTGGTGACTGAAGGAGTCGAGGCCGGGGCAGCATTCGTTATTACAAAATCATTTGTCACCACGATTTTTTTGGCAGCGGACGGCACATTTGTTTTCATTTCCGCCAGCGCGGCCGGCAGATCTGCCAAATTTGTCACCACACTTTTACCCACGATGATGAGTGGTGAATTATCGAGCGGCACTATTTTCTTGGCGGGTTCGGTGGCCACGGGGTTCAAGTTGCGATTCTCCGCTGACGGTTTTACTTCTTCCGGCAAGGCTGGAAAAATCGGGAAATTAATTTCGCCCGGCGGAAAATTCACCGAACAGCCAAAATATTTTCCTTCCTGCACGCGCAGCAACACCACAAACGGCTGATTGTTTTTTTTTCGCTCGGCGTAACTCTGTCGCAGCGACTGATTGATAGCTTCAGTGTAAGGCGTCCAACTGATTTCCCCCTGCCCCTCGCAAAAAATCAGCACCGTGAGTCGCTGCGAGGCGTCCACCACCTCACCCAAAATCGGCTGAAGCACGCTAAAATTCACTTCGCCTTTGAAGCTCCGCTGGTTCAAGAATGTGACCAGATTTGAAGCCGTCACGTCCGCTTTCTCCGGCTGCCACGTGGACAGGGGAAATTCGCCCACGTGCAAGGTTTTATCAAACGTCCACACTCCCAGACTATCGCCGCTGTGCATCTGCCCGCCCATGCTCGTGAAAAAAAGTTTTTGCAGTTCCAGCCCCACCGCTGGCATCCGCTTCTTCATCGCCGAAGAATTCTCAAAAATCAGCAGCCAACGATCTTGCGCCAACGCATTGCTCGCCACTTGGAAAAAAACCAGGAGGGCAACCACGGCGAATAAAAGTCGCGGGGATAATTTTTGGGCGGAGTCGGCGCGGCGGTTCATAACAATTTAACGGGAACGGGAAAAACGGTTTCGCTCACTACGATTGTGATTGTTGAGGCTTTCCTGCAAATTCGCCAGTGCATTCTGAATCATGCGGATAAAATTCTCACAGCTCGCGACCGAGCCGCCGAGACCGCTCACCGTATCGCGCTCGGCAAAATCGTTCGTCACCACCAGCACTTCGCCGTAGGGTTGGAACCGATGCGCCGCGCGTTCGATCAAGTCATCGGCGGTTTGGCCGGAATTTGAAAACAAAACTTCCACGGATTTGCCCGCCACACTTTTGGGTTTGGATTTGCGACCGCCACTCCCATCGAAGAACACCGTCACCGGCGTGCCGCTGGCGTCTTGATACTGCGTGAGCATCTCCACCAAAGCATCCCGCGCCGACTCGGAATGACGCGTCGCGCCCTCCGTCAGCTCCGGCCAACTGTGGAGCAGGCCGATTCCTTGATAATACCTAAAATTGTATTGCTGGTAGATATGCCCCAGCAGATTATAACCATCAACTAATATGCGAACCAGCGCCATGAGAACAGCCTACAGCTACCAGCGTTTTTCGTCCACAAAGCAAAAGAAAGGCGATTCTACCCGCCGGCAAAACAGTGCTGCTGCCGAGTTTTGCAAGGCTCACGGTTTGATTCTGGCTGAAACTTTCCGTGATGAGGGCGTATCTGCTTTCAGGGGGAAAACTTTTCAAACGAGTCGGCCTTGGGTGAATTCTTGCGACTGGTCGAAAATGGATCGGTCACCCCCATGATGCCTGTCCTAACCCACCCACATCTCAATCCCAAATTGCAGATGATTCGGCATCCAGGCACTGAGGTATTTGCTTCGGTGCTTTTTTGACGGCGTGAGAATCATGAGAATCATGAGACTGCGGACGGTTCGGACGGTCTAAATCCAAAGGCGGTTTTCTGATTTGCGCAAAAATTTGCAAATTCCAATTTGACAAGAATCTCATGGCGTGAGAAATCCCGCCAGTTGCGAGTCTCGTAGTCGGTGAAAGAACCCCGACATCAGTTTAATCGCTCGGGTTGCTCCCGCCCAGAAGCACTTGGTTGTAGGAATCGACAGAATCGGCCGTAAGCCGTCTCGCTGCCCGTTAGGCATGTTGGTCTTCTTAGTTCGTTTATTGTTCACCAGATAACTGTTGCGCCTTTGGCTTTTGCCGTTGGCGTTACGCAATTCGAATAATTAAACATATATGCACAAGCATCGTCTTTTTGGCCGCAACAAATGCGTTGCTACCCGCGCTGAATGCGACCGTAAAAGTGTCATGAAGGCGATTCGTTCGGCCATCGGGAAAATCGCTAAAAACATCCGGCATTGGCCGAGCATTTCACCGACTCCATCAGGCAACTTCGACAGGAGCACAAATTGAAAGGGAGCGAAATGGTCGTCAACATCAGTGACGCAGCGGCAAAAGCACGCGCCCTTTTGGTGAATGGGAAATGGGTGCCTTCAATCAATGTTTGGTTTATGCGCATCCACAATCAATTCCTTCCACCAATTGACACCCACGACCGGCGTGTGGAGTTCCATGCGAATGCCATAGACTCCAGGTTCCAAAACAAAATGATTGATAATGGTGCTCGCGGTATTTGGTTCCAGGAAATAGTCCACTTCACACATCCCGACCAGAAAATGATGGCTGATGATCGGCTCACCCAAATCACGTTTTAGGATCACGGCGCAGTTTGCATTTTTGATATGCGGGTCGAAGCGAAACACATCTATCCGGCATTTTTTAATGTCCAGATAAACTGGAAACGGACTGTGATTGTTCCAAAGTGCTTCTACCGTAACCAGCAGCCGGCCATTTTCGCAGGGAATAATGGTGGTCGTAAGTTTTCCATCCAGAGCCGGTATTTCCTTTTTTCGGCGCAGCCATTCTCCGAACAGCCACTGAAATAAAAGCCAAAGGCCGCCAATTATGACAGCCAGCGACGGGATCCACTCTTGAATGAATTTCAGCATAGTGCTCACAGTGAGATTTGTTTGGGAAAGTTGAGCCTGACCGCAATAAAAGACAAGCTTGGGATTGCCATATCGAATCACCAGTATTTTGCTTTTTCAGGCTTTACCCAACGCACACCGCCTCTTGGATCTGGCACGTCTCCGTTATAACGAGGAATGAGGTGGATGTGCGCGTGGGGCACCGTTTGTCCAGCCGCAAAGCCTTCGTTGATGCCGATGTTAAAACCATCTGGAGCATACTTTTCGATCAACAGTTTTCGGACGTGCGCGACCAGTTCCCAGATTTCTTTCAAATCATTTTCCGGCAGTTCCATCAACGCTCCGATGTGGTCTGCAGGAATGACGAGGGTATGCCCCAGCGATACTGGATAGTTATCCAGAAAGGCGATGGCCGAATCTGTCTGCACCCAAATCCGTTTATCCGGCAAATTGCAGAAAGGGCATTCCGTGGCGGTCATCAGGAAAGGCTATCGCCAAATAAAATTGTGACGAGAAGAAATTGCCGCAGCGAAATCATTGGCCGAAGCCTTCCGAACAAACACATTGAGCTTTGCGCTGCGGCTTAGTTTTACCCGATGCATCAACGAGAATTGTTCCCGCCTTTGTTGCGATTATTCATCAAAAACGAAATCAGGGCTGCGAGACCTCCGAGCAACACCATGGCTTTGAGCACGCGAAAAAGACTCGAAACCCAGACGATGCCAATTCCCAGCGCCGCCCACTGCACCCACCATTCATGCGGCGAGGTCATGGCGTTGAGCACCACGAGAAACAAAAGTATCACGGGGCCCTTGATTAGGAACTTTGCCGCACGCCACGTCTTGAATGGATTCATAGTGTTAATCAGTTACCGACTTACATGAATTTTTGCATGGGGATCTGTTCGCTCACCACTACAAACAGGCAGAACAATTGTAATTCCATGAACCAGAATTGCCAATCAGTCCCGCGCCAGTCCAGTAAATGTCCCGTCTGGAAAAATTGATGAATTCCTGAACACGCGTTTTTACATCTGGATATCGAGCAGAAATTCCGAGCTGTTCAATTGCTCTGGCTATTGCCGATGAGTGGTGTTGAAATCCGTGAGCGTTATGAAGAAATTATCTGCGCTTTTTTTAGTCGTCTGTTCACTGCCCATCCCCAATTCAAGTTGGGCTTGGGGCAGTGCTAGTCACGTGGTCATTGCGGTTGAAGCGTTCCGTCAAATGTCACCCCAACTCCGTGACCAGACTAGTGAAGTTCTGCAAGACCACCCTGAACATTCAACACTGTAATTGCTGTGTCTGCATGGAACCTGCTCACCAGTCCCGAATCCCGACTCTGAGCCATGAACAATCGCGGGAATGGGGCCTGGTCTTGTTGAGCCAAGGCATCAACGGAACGATCAGTGACGGTATCGAGGGCGTGGACAGCGGATTGATTGTGGCGACGGCAGATTATCCGGCAGCGATGAGGGCTATCCGTTTATATCGAAAAGAAAATCGCCGTTGGAACTGGCAGAAACCTTTAGTGGACCACGGATTTCTTTTCGATTGGAAAGTTTGTTATTGGGCCGGATTGCTTGCGGCGGTTTATGTTTTGACGCATCAATGGCGCAAAGAATTTCTGGTGCTGGGCTTGGTTGATACTTCAGCTGTGCATAACGGTGAGTGGTGGCGAATCTTCACCGCCATTTTATTGCACGCAGACTTGGGACATCTGGCTTCAAATCTTTCTGCCGGCATTTTATTGCTGGGGCTTGGAATGGGGAGATTTGGTGGCGGCATCGGATTGACGCTGGCGTATCTGGCCGGGGTAGCTGGTAATCTAGCTGGCTTGTTTCTGTATCTCCAACCACATTCGAGTTTGGGTGCTTCCGGCATGGTGATGGGGGGATTGGGCATGTTGGCGGCTCAATCGTTTTCAATGCTGCATTTCATCAGCCGTGAGCAATCGTCAAGAAGCCTGATGGCCGGCACTTTATTATTCGTTCTGTTCGGTTTGAGTCCCGGCACGGACTTCGTCGCTCACTTTATCGGCTTCGTCTCGGGGCTGGTGCTCGGAGGCGTTTGGCTGATGACGCCTTCAAAATGGCAGAACTCGAAAGTAAATTTAGTCGCGGCAGTGCTTTTGTGTGTTTGGATTTTTATGACCAGTTGCCTGGCGTTTGGAATTATTCAGCCTCGTGCTCATTGAGCTAGGCAAACCACTAGCTTGACCGCCATGGGTCAGTTCATTGTTTTCTTCCGAAAAATGATGACGTGTTGTTGTGGCAAATCATTCAGCGTTTCCACCCAGGTCAGCGGCTGGACGGACATTTCCTGGCGCACTTGGGCTTCGGTCATTTTGTGAACCCGTTTGATATCCACCGCCGGATCTTCCCCGCGAAACTCCACGAACACTATTCGGCCGCCTGGCTTCAGTGCTCGGCACATCGCATCAACCATCTCAAACGGATGATCAAACTCATGGTAAACATCCACCATCAGAATCAGGTTCAGCGATCCATTTGGCAGCTTGGGATCGGTGATCGTGCCCAGCACCGGCCTCACGTTTCCAATACCGGCTACCGCCATTTTATTGGTGAGAATGTCCAACATCTCCGGCTGTATCTCTTCCGCATAGACCCAGCCGGTTTTGTCCGACGGCGCATTGGAGCCGACGGCTTTCGCTAGCAGTCGCGAATAATATCCGGTGCCCGCCCCGATGTCCGCCACCACCTCACCAGGGTTAAGTTTGAGCAGCGGGATGAGCAGGTCGGTGCGTTCTTCCTTTTGACGTTCGGGACGTTCCAGCCAATTGGCGGCCTGATGCCCCATCACATCGGCAATCTCGCGTCCCAGATAAAATTTACCAATGCCATTCGGGTCATGATCCGTCCGGATCTCGTAAAAAGGTTTCGGCGGGATTGAATTGGTTTCTGACGCATTGGCGCAACCCAGCGTTAAACTGAATCCGCAAAGCAGGGAAGCTGCAAACCTCAGGCCTCGGCCTGATTGGCCGTTACCTTTGGTGAGGCGAAACCACTTTGAAAAATGTAAAGGTAACATCATGTGAACAATTTAAGATTAACGCAAAGCCGCCGGAAACCCAACCGAAGACAACCATGGGTGCGAGAAAAAATCGGCGGAAAGAGCACGGTTAAATGTCAGTAATAGGTTGCGCATAAAATTCATGGCGTCACTTTTCGATTACCACAACCCAATCGCCCTGCGGTCTTTTTTCCAGCGTGAGATTGCCGGGATTCGCGAGTTTTTCGTAAATGACTTCGCTTAAGCCGGTCGCGGGATTGAACCAATAAACTTTCAACTCGCGGGCCGCAATCGCGCCGGTGTTGAGCGTGACGGTTTCTCGTCGGCGGTAACTTTGGACCGATGGTCATGCCGGCTTTTGAAATGATCTGAGCAAGAGGCATCCGGCGCGCCTCGATGGAACGTTTTCCCAAGCCCGTTGTGGAAGCGGATTTTCAATCAGCTAGTCTGATCATCGCGCGGGATGAGGACGAACACAGGCTAATGATACGGTCAAGATTTCCTGAATGGGAGAACAAGATTGAATACTGGCTGGTGCATGATCTGACCAATGGAATCCCCGACCGCCCAGGCTGGGATCGATAATTGCGATGGTTCGCTCGTGGAATATATGCGGGAGAATCAGCAGTGATGCTTAGGCGTGCCGCTGGATGACTTGAACCCTAGTGGCTCAAGGAAGGGTGGCGGCACGGTAAAAGCGCTGGGGCAAGGCGTTCGTGTCTTTGAAAGTGAACGGCACCGTGTTGGTGAAGACGGCCAGCCAGTTGAGGCAAAGGCAGTCACTGAGTCGGACTCGCGTTCAATGCAGACTCCGTTTTGTTTGACTTGAGTCAATTTTCACGGGCGAGGTTCATGCGATAATCTTTGCATGAGTGAAAAACCATTGATTGATGTGGCGCAGGAAAAACTCCTGTCGCTGCCCGATGAAACCAAGTTTGCCGCCAACGGCATCGTGAGCCGGACCTTGTTACGCACGGCGACTTCACGAATTGTGCTCTTTGGTTTTGCCGAAGGTCAGGAACTCTCGGAGCACACTTCCACGCAAACGGCAGTCGTCCAGATTTTGACCGGTGAATGCGAGTTTTCTTTAGGCGGCAAACCGCATGCAGCCAAGGCCGGCGACCTGATTTACATGCCGCCCAATCTGGCGCACGCCGTGACCGCGACCAAGCAATTCTCCATGCTGTTGACACTTTCCAAGACGGAAACTAGTTCCGTCAAAACTAAATAAAAACACTGTGAATACATCAACTGAAATCCTTATTGGGACCGACAAAGTCATGGACGTGCGTGCCATTCCTTGCTCCGTGAAACATGGCCTCATTGTGCAGACCTTTGTCGAACTCCCGGTTGGCGATCATTTCATCCTGTTTAATGATCACGACCCTATCCCGCTTCGCTACCAGTTCGCCGCGCAATGGCCGGACACGTTCACTTGGGAACACCTCGTTAACATTCCCGGTGAAGCCCGCGTGAAGATCACGAAATTAAAAGCGCTAGCCGCGCCGGTCGAACCAATTGCGACCACCCGCGCTGGTCATTGAAATTCACGGTTGATATACCAACGGCCTTCCGAAATGAAGGCCGTTTTTGTTTTGGCTGATTAAATCTCCGGGGCTTTACGAAACCCATCAAGCCAATGGCGCAGGCTCATGATCGGATGTTCCCATAACATGCGCGGTCCGGCATAACGCATCATGACCCGGATTTGTTCGCGCCGGGTCTTCTGGTAACAATGAACGGGACATTTCGCGCACGTGGGTTTGTCTTCGCCAAACCGGCAGCGATCCAACCGCACGTTGGCATAGTTCAGAAGCCCCTGACATTCCACGCAAAGTGACGCGGTGGCATTGTGATGAAAGCGACAATGTATCTTCATCATTGCCTCCATCGTTTTCCATTCGCGGTTCAGTCGCGTGTTGGAGAAAGTGACTAGGCTGGGATCATTGGCCACCGTGGCGATGGCATCGGTCAGAGTGGAATTGATGGTCGTATTCATGAAATGATTCTCGCACGCCAGCGAGTGAAGATTTTTGATGCAAGTCAAAGATTCGACCAGTTTGCGTCCAAGGATAAATCACACAGTTATTTGACCTGAATCAAATAATTGCGCGCAGCGTTGGACGAGAATGACTTTATAAGAAAGAAATAATTATGAATGACCATGACGCAACACCCAAGACGCTGGATAAACCGATCACCGTGGTCTATGCCTGTTCCGGTTGCTCCGACGCCGGGGAGATTGCCGACCGCGTTGCACGCCAACTCAGCCGCGATGGCGCAGCGAAGATGTCCTGCCTCGCTGGCATCGGTGGCCGGGTTAAAAGTTTAGTGGCGACGGCTGAAGGAGCGGACCATATCCTGGTCGTGGACGGTTGCCCGCTGAATTGCGCCGCGCACACACTCAAACTTGCTGGCTTCAAAAAATTTGAACACCTCGAACTGCATAAAATCGGCATCCGCAAAGGTTCAACCCCTGTGACGGATGAACGCATTGCGGACGGCGTGATAGCCGCCAAGAAAATCCTGTTGGAGGTTGAGTCGAACGCACGCCGCAACGAACATCTCGTTCCGCCATTGCCGGTAGCAAATCAATTGTCCACCATCACCAAACCATGAGCATGCCACAGCTGACCCAATTCAAGCGCTTTGACGTGCGCGCTCTAATCCAGCGTGGCGTCGAGCCATTTCCGGAAATCCATAAACGGGTTCATGCGCTCGGTCCCGAAGACGGACTGATTGTGGTTGCGCCATTTCTACCGTCGCCGTTGGTTGAAAAATTGGCTGGCGATGGCTTCGCCAGCAAGGTGGAGCGCGGCACGGGCAGCGACTGGCTGGTTTACTTTTGGCACAAGGCGGCTTAAATAAACCCATGTCAACCTTGGCTGAATTCAAAACCCTTGCCATCACCAACACGCTGCGAAGCTGTCAGCTTTTCACCGGACTGCCGCCGCAAGATCTCGCGAACATCGCGGCCGTCACGATCGTGAAGTCATTGGAAAAGGGAGAATACTTGTTTCATGAAGGTGACGTGGCGAGTGGTTTTTACGTCATCCAACGAGGCGCGGTGAACGTGCATCGCGTGACCGCAACGGGCAAGGAGCAGGTCATCCACGTTTTTCGCACTGGTGATTCTTTTGCCGAGGTTGCGCTGGCCGCGCCAACCGGCTATCCCGCTGACGCGCGCGCCTTGGAAAACAGCCAGATTTTATTGGTGCAAAAAGATGGTATTCTCGCGTTGCTCAAGCGTCAGCCGGAACTCGCGCTGCGCATGCTTGGTTCGATGAGCAGCCATCTGCGTGTGCTCGTCGGACAAATTGAAGATCTCACGGTGAAAGATGTCGAAACGCGGCTGGCCAACTGGCTGGTGAAACGCTGTCCGAATCCGCAGAGCGAAGCCCTGGTGAAAATTGAGCTGACGACAAACAAGCGTGTGCTCGCGGCGGAGCTTGGCACGGTGAGCGAAACATTTTCTCGAACTCTGGCAAAATTTCGCGGACTAAAATTGATCGCCGTCAAAGGCAAAACCGTCACGGTGCTGTCGCCGGTCAAGCTACACGCATTATTGAAACGTAACTTGGGTGAATAAAAATCCCGCCCGCGTTTGCACACGGACGGGATCCAACAAACGTGTGCTAAAACTTCATTTCGCTGGAACCGGTTCCGCAATTTCCGCGTCCACGATTTCCACTTGCTTGCCTTCCAGTGACCAGCCGGTTTTCAGCCCGAGAATAAACCAGCAGATGCCAAAGATACCGAAGGTGAACACTGTATCACCGATGAAACGTAACCAACGAAGTTTGATCATGAGCGGTGATTGCATGAAATCCGCCGAGCGCGCATACCACATCCCGTGTTCCACACTCGCCCAGGTTTGCATCAGCCCGACCGGTAGTAGGCTTAACACAATCATCAGCACGAGTCCGACGTTCAACGACCAGAAGCTGAAACTTAGCACCCCAGATTTCCACGCCGATTGCCGAGTCATACTGCGCAGGCAAAAGAGCATGAGCGCGATACCGAGCATGCCGTAGACGCCGAAAAGGGCGGCATGGGCGTGAACCGCCGTCGTGTTCAACCCCTGCATATAATAGAGCGCGATGGGCGGATTGATGAGGAAGCCGAACAGGCCGGCCCCCACGAGATTCCAGAATGCCACGGCGACAAAGAAGTAGATCGGCCATTTGTAGGCTGAAACCCAGGACCGCGCTTTGCCGTGTTTCCAGTTTTCATAACCTTCCGCACCGACGAGCACCAGTGGCACAATTTCCAGCGCGCTGAAAATGGAGCCGACAGCCAACACGCCGGTCGGCGTGCCGCTAAAATACAAATGGTGCATTGTGCCGAGAATGCCGCCGCCCAGATAAATGGCGGTAGAGAAGATTACCGATGCTGTGGCCGTGGCCAATCTCAGCACTCCCATTCGCGTGAACAGAAATGCGATCACGACGGTGGCAAACACTTCAAAGAAGCCCTCGACCCAAAGGTGAATCACCCACCAGCGCCAGTATTCGGCCATGGCAAGATGCGTTTGCCGGCCCCACATCAAACCTGCCCCATAAAACAATCCAATGGCCGCGGACGCGAGCAAGAATAAGCCAAGCAAATGGCGGTTTGCGCCAGGATTTTTGAAGGCCGGCCAGAGCGCGCGAGCCATGAGGAACAACCAAAGGAACAAGCCGACCAGCAAGAAGATTTGCCAGAATCGGCCCAGGTCGACGTATTCATAGCCTTGATGACCGAACCAAAAATTGGTGACGAGTCCGAGCTTTTGTTGCACGCCAAGCCATTCACCCGCGAGCGAGCCAACAACGATAACTAGCAGGCAGACGAAAAGAAAATTAACCCCAAGCTTTTGCCCACGCGGTTCCCAACCCGACACGGCGGGCGCAACATACAACCCCGTGGCAAGCCACGCCGTAGCAATCCAGAAAATACCGAGCTGTGTATGCCAGGTGCGCGCGACGGCATACGGCAACCATTTTGCCATCGGGATTCCGTAAAAACCATCGCCCTCGACGCCGTAGTGCGCGGTGACCGCACCGAGGCCGACTTGCACGAGCATGAGTGCAGCAACAATCCAGAAATATTTTAGCACGGCCTTCATTGAAGGCGTCGTTTTTATTCCTAGCAACGGATCAGTTTTTGGAATGACGATAGCGTCTTCGCCTTCTTCTTCGTGCCGCTTCGCGGCGGTATACCAGACCATCGCACCCACGCCGGCGAGCAGCGCGATCACGCTGATCACTGACCAGATCACAATCGAACTGGTGGGATTGTTATCGATGAGCGCCTCATGCGGCCAGTTTTGGGAATAAGTGACCAGGCTGCCGGGACGTTCGGTGCCGCAGGACCACGCCGCCCAAAAGAAAAACGCGTTCATGAGCCGCTGGCGTTCTGGGGTTTTGATAGTCTCCGCCGGAATCGCATAGCGGTTGCGGAGTGATTTCAATTCCGGGTCGTTGCCGAACAGCGCTGAGTAATGTGCGCCGACAGCTTGCATCGCCTCCGCGCGCGTCGCTGAAACTACGATGTTTCCGGTCTGCGCGTCGTAGGTGTTCGACCGAATTTCTTTCTTCAAACGCTCGCGTAATGCGGCCTGTGTTTCTGCATCCAACTGGGCGTAAGTTTTGCCGCCAGATTGTGCAGCCCAATGATCGAGCAGCCATGTCGCCTCGCGGTGCAGCCAGTCTGCCGACCAGTCCGGCGCGACATACGCACCGTGGCCCCAGATGGTGCCAACTTCCTGGCCACCGATGGATTGCCAGACGTTCTGACCGTCCTTAATGTCCTGCCCGGTGAATAGCACCGCGCCGGCAGTCGTGACCACCTGCTTGGGAATAGGCGGCGCGGCGTAATAAATTTCCCGGCCATAGTAGCCAAGCAGCAGGAATGACAGCGTCATGGAGCCGATCAAGCCCAGCCAAAGATTGCGGTAGGAACGTGGTTTTTTTCTTGGTGATGATGTAATACTCATGCACTAAATCTAGCCGCTCCCGGACAAAACAAGTTTGACCCACGTCAAGTTTTAAAGAATTTGTTATAAATCGATGGCTTGGTTTTACAAAAGAAAAAAGCCCCGATGTGAATTGGGGCGGGAGAGAATCAACGGTCAGTAGCGGCGTGACTCTTGATGCTTCCGGCCCAGCACCCGGAGGCCGATGCCCGCCAACACCGCCAAATCGCAAAACAAGGTCGGCGCAAAAATAGGCGCACCGTGAACGATGCGAAGAAAGATATTTTCGCCAACGTTGTGCCAATCCGCCAGCGCGTGGAATCCAAAACCTAATGCACCCACAGCCATCTGCGCCAGCATGACTAGGCCGCACAGTTTAAGAAATGTCCGACTGGTTTTCATGAACAACGGCACGATTAAAAATCCAACGGCTACTGCGCTGCTGATGACCGGAATCCATTCGGTGCGATGGAAAAATCCATTCTGTGCATGATCGGTGAGACTGAAAATAAAATTTCCAACGAAGCCGCCGAAGGCGAAAAAAATCACCCACTGTGCCCACTCCGTTTCTTTGTCGGCAATCATGCGGTTCATGATCAGCAACGAGCCTAGGCCAGTGTAAGCGAGGGGTGCGGCGAAGGGCGCGGCATAGACGAGACTGGCCAGCGTCCATTGTTGGAAAAACTGACTTTCCAAATGCAGGACTAATCCAGCGATGCCAATTATCACTGCCGTGCCACCAATGAGAAAGCCCAGCCAGCGCCAAAGCACCAGTCGCCCTGTCGCCAAGGCCCAGAGCGCTGGCAGTAATAATGCCGGAGCTATGAACGAAAAAATCAGTGGCGTGTATTCCGCCCGTGAATGAAAGGCGTTAACGCTGTGGGCCAAAAAAATGTCGGGAGCGAGTCCGCCAAGATTGAACAGCACGAATATTTCAATCCAGGTGCGCGGCCAGCGAAGCCAGTTATTTTCCATTGTCCTTGCGGAGTTGTGCGGCCTGTTCTTTGAGTTCGACCGTGTGTTGCAAGATTGGATAATTGCCGTGCCATTGCACATAGTCGGCCCCGCCCATGAAGGCGGCGTGCTTCGCGGTGCGGCCGTAATAATGCCAGAGATCGAAGTAGGTGAATTGAATCGTCTGGCTGAAGGGATTGGTCGAAAGCAGCCCATCCGCTTTGACTCCGTCCATGATTGCTCTTGCCGCGAGGACTTTTTCATTGGTGTCAGCCACCACTGCGGCACCTTCCTTGTAGATGCGGTCCACGAGTGGCGGGGTGTGGCACTGAAGGCAGATGTCTTTCATCTTGGCTTGTGCGCGCTCGAAGTTTGGACGTGGCTGGGTGACTTCGGCGAAAAGATTATACGAGAGCCGCTCGGACGGATCGTGCGTGACCCCACGGCCATTGAGCCCGCTCATATGACAGGTCGCGCACGTTGGGATAAACATGTCCTTGGTGGTCAAACTATCTGATGGGGCTTTGAGATTCAGCTGATCCTTCTGCGCGGCAAACATGATGCCGTGCTTGGATTGCGTATAAATTTCGATCTGGGAATGGTCCGGCCCAAGGTGGCACTGACCGCAGGTGCTGGGCAAACGAGCCACTTCGACGGAGGACGTGTGCCGCGTGTGGCAAAGCGTGCAGTTGCCAATGCTGCCGTCGGCGTTGGGTTTACCAATCGCATGGCAGGTAATGCAGCCGCTCTTCGCTGCGGAGGCGCCTTCGAGATTGGTCAGCGGATGCGGTGGGCGTTTCATGGAGCCAGGATGTAGTTTTTCCATCTGCTCAATCATCTCCGGCGAAAAATCTTTGTTACCCACCACCGCCACCCACGATGGTGCGGCATGTCGACTGCGGGCGAACTGTTCATAAACCGCCAAGTGACAAACCCGACAGTTGGCCGACGTGATGCCCGCATTGATAACAAAACCGTTGTGATTTGTGCTTGTTTGGCCTGGCTGCACTTGGTGACAATCCAAGCAGGTCACGCCTTTCTGCGCGTGCTTGCTCATCTCGTATTCATGCACAATTGAATATTGATTGTTGCGATGGCACTCGGCGCATTTGCCGCTGGCGCGAATAAAATCCGCCGTCGGTTGCTGAACGACGACGCTGGGCCGCTTCGAATTGACTAAATACGCCGAAACAATCAATCCCGTGGCGATGATGATGGCGAGGAAAACGGTGCGGAAGGTCATAAATCTAGTCTTTATATCTTTTCTTATCATGTCAATTAGATGTGCGTTTTATTGCTGTAGCATCAGAATATACAAAAATGCACGTAGAGATTTGACCCAGGTCAAAGAATGGCGAAAGTCTCCCCCTCCCTCAAAAATAATCCGTTACTTTCAGGCATCGAGATTTAGGCTGCGAAAAAATCCTCTCGTTATGCGACAGAACGTCGTGGGCAAATAAATTGAGGCCCAAGCAGACTGGCATCACTCCCGTCACAAAGACCGGCGATTATTCTGATGTCAAAGTGATTGATGCTGAGGGTCGGGAAATTCCTTGGAATCAGGTTTCTCGCATCAATCAGGCAGAAATGAAGACTCTGATTACAGGGATCGTTGACCGTATTCACACCTTTTTGAGCCGAACGTTTTTATGCTCGTTTAGTGATCAGGAATATAATCGGGCGTTAGAGAGATCAGCTTTGCCTTGGACAAAAAACTGGGATAAGCCGAAATATTTACCTGATTTTTTGATGCCGGTGAAAGGGAGCATCGAGAAGTGAGGTGGTTGAACGGGCTTGTGACTGATTTGGACTAGCCAATCCAGACCAGAGAGTTTCGCGCGGATACCCCAGAGCTAAAGCTCTGGGCAATTTTCAATTCACAAACCGCGCGAATGTGGAACCAATCTTGCAAATGGGGTTTTTCAGGTAGGGCGCGTCACTCCGTGCGCGCCGCTCGCTGCGCCGAAACGTGTGAATGGCCAACCACGTTCGCGGCGGGCAAGGGATTGCCCGCCCTACCATCCCCATGTAGGAGTCGACGTGAGGAGGCTCTCACTTTATTCGCAATGTTGATTTGAGACTCGTCACCTCGTCTCCTACGAATGTGTGGTGAGGGGCTTTTGGCCATCTGCAAATCGCATTGTTCTTCCGCAGCAATTTCATTTATCCTGTGCGGGATTAAAACCATGTCTGCCGCTACCTCCACGTTCAACCAGGCCACGCGCCGCATCCTCGCGCTGGCGATCGCGATCTTTGCGCTCGATCAGTTCACCAAAGGACTCGTGCTGCGCTCAATTCAGTTGTGGGACGAACACGTGGTCATTCCTGGATTTTTCAACCTGTGTCATCGTCATAATACCGGCGCAGCGTGGAGCATGTTCGATGGCAATAACGCCCTGCTCGCCGCCATCGCGCTCGTCGCGTTGGTCGCGCTCTTTCTGGCGCGGCATCAATTTCAGGCGCACACGCTCACCGGTCAGTTCGCGTTCGGCCTGATCTTTGGCGGGATCATTGGCAACCTCACCGACCGCCTTTTACCTTCGCGCCACGCCGTCGTGGACTTTCTGCATTTCTACATGGCCCGGCGCGGGACGGATAATGTTTTTGATTTCCCCGCGTTCAACGTGGCTGACTCCGCCATTTGCTCGGGCGTGGCGCTGATCTTCATCATCACTTGGAAAAACGAACAGTCGCCCAAGACCATGACGAGTAATTCGTGATGCGTGACTGAAAACACTTTCAAATGATCGCCTCAAAAAGATTTCTCTCACGGATCACGCCTCACGCCTCACCCTGAATGTCCAACCGCACCGAAAAATTCACCGTCGAACAATCGCATCCCGACCTCCGGCTGGATGTTTTTCTTCGCGAAAAATTTCCCGCCGCTTCGCGCGGGACGATGCAACGGCTCATTGAGCAAGGCCACATCCGCATCAACGGCCAACCCACGAAAGCGACGCACGCGCCGCGCGCGGGCGAGGAGATTGAAATCTATTTTCCCGAACCGAAATCCGCCGAAGCGCAGCCGGAAAATATTCCGCTGGAAATTTTATTTGAAGACAAGTCGCTGCTCGTCGTCAACAAACCTCCCGGCCTCGTCGTGCATCCCGCCGCCGGCCACGAGGAACACACGCTCGTCAACGCGCTGCTGCATCATTGCAAAGGTTCGTTGAGCGGCATCGGCGGCGTGGCGCGACCGGGCATTGTGCATCGGCTCGACAAAGACACGAGCGGCTGTCTCGTCGTCGCCAAAAATGACGAGACACACCTCGCGCTCTCGAAACAATTCGCCGAGCGCACCGTGGAAAAACTTTACGACGCGCTCGTCATCGGCACGCTCGTCAATGACAGCGGCGAGATTCACGCCGCCATCGCGCGCCATCCCACGCACCGCAAACGCATGGCCGTCCACGACGACGGCGATGGTCGCGCCGCGCACACGAGCTTCCGCGTCATCCAACGTTTTCCGCACGCCACGCACGCCGAGGCGGAAATCCACACGGGCCGCACGCATCAGATCCGCGTGCATTTCCAATTCCTCGGGCATCCGATTGTGGGCGATGAAACCTACGGCGCAAAACCGAATCTGAAATTTGCCGAACTCACCGGCTACACTGCGCCGCGCGTTTTGCTGCACGCGAGAAAATTGTCGTTCATCCATCCGCGCACTGAAAAAAAAGTGACGTTCACCGCGCCACTGCCGAAAGATTTTGCCGGGGCGTTGAAAATTTTGGGCAAACCGGCAAGCAGGAAAAAAACTTCCAAAAGCAAATGAGATTGAAACTCCCAATGTGTCTCGCTGGTTTCAAGATTGCGGTGTCATCCACGGAAAAGCGGAGGAGGGCCGCCGCTTTCGGCTTCGGCTTGCATGGTCACTTGATCACATGAATGCCACGTTTTCCAATTCACTGCGCCGACTAAAAAAACTTCTGCCCGGCGAAATTTTTCTCGAACCCGCCACGCTCACAAAATACTCCGGCGACAAATGGTTTGCCACGCACCAGCCCGATGCCGTCGCCCTGCCCCGTTCCGCAAAATCAGTTTCCAAAATCTTAGCATTCGCGCATAAAAATAAAATTCCCGTCACGCCGCGCGGCGCCGGTCACGGCTACGTCGGCGGCTGCGTGCCGATGCACGGCGGCATCGCGCTTTCGACCGAGCGCATGGGAAAAATTTTAGAAATCAACACCAAGGATTTTGTAGCCGTCGTCCAACCGGCGGTGAACACGGCGGAATTTCAAGCGGCCGTCGAAAAACAAAAACTCTTTTATCCGCCTGATCCCGCGAGCCGCGCGAACAATTCTCTTGGCGGCAACATCGCCACCAACGCCGGTGGCCCGCGCTGTTTGAAATACGGTGTCACGCGCGATTACGTCCTCGGCCTTGAAGTGGTTTTGACGAATGGCGACATCGTGAAACTCGGCGGTCGCACGCATAAAAACAAAACCGGTTTTGATCTGCACCGCTTATTCGTCGGCTCGGAAGGTTTGCTCGGCGTCATCACGGAGGCGACGCTAAAACTCATTCCGCTCCCGCCGTTCCGCGCGAATCTCGCGATTGGTTTTAATTCAATGAACTCCGCCGTGCGCGCGCTGCAAAGTATTTTCGCCGCCGGATTTTTACCGTGCGCGGCGGAACTCGCAGATGAATTCACGCTCGCCGCCGCCGCGAAACGCACCGGCAGCAGACGTCTGCTCGGCTGCAAGGCGCATCTGATCGTGGAACTGGACGGGCAGGAAAATTCCGTGCGCGGAGAAATTTTCGCCGTGGAAAAAATTGTGCGGGCGCAAAAACCGTTGTTCGTCGAGCGCGGTTTGGGGGCAGAAGAATGTGAAAAAGTCTGGCAGTTGCGGCGTGAATTTTCCTACGCCTTGCGCGATACCGGCCTGACGAAATTGAACGAAGACATCGTCGTGCCGCGCGGGCGGCTGGAAGATTTATTCAAGTTCGCGGCGGCGTTGCAAAAAAAACACGGACTGCAACTCGCGTGCTTTGGCCATGCGGGCGATGGCAACATTCACACCAACGTGATGGTGGATTACACGTTGCCCGGCGCAAAAGTGCGTTCGGAAAAATGTCTGGATGAATTATTTCGCTGGGTGATTGCCAGCGGCGGCGCGATCACGGGCGAACACGGCATCGGCATCGCCAAGAAACGCTGGTGGCCGCAGGCAGTTTCCAAAGAATCCCAAGCGCTTCATCGCCGCCTCAAAACCGCGCTTGATCCGAACGGGATTTTGAATCCGGGCAAGTTCGTGTAACCGCCGAGGTGCGTGGGCGCTTAATAACTAACGGAGAATTTTTCCGCGTTGCGCTGCCCCTCCTTGTCCACTTTTTCGAGACAGCTTCTTCGTTATGTCCCAGCTCGACTTACCCGTCACTTCGGGTCTTCCGGGATTTCGAGATCGGGTTCACGCCCCAGCAGATACGAGGCGATGTCGCGGGCATAATTAATGATCCACACTTCGGAAAGATTAATGGCACCAATCATCCGGTATTCACGTTCCAAGGGGTGGCTATCATCGCACCAAGAGGGCGGGGGATCGGGCTTGTCTTTGACGACGACACCGCCTGCTTCGGAATTGGAATCGTCGTCGTCGTCATCCTCGCTTGCCCACGGTGGCGGGGTGGTCGGCAGTGGCGGCGGGACGGCGAAATCGCTGGGGTTGATCTTCTCGCCAGCTTGTTTCTTCAAATCGTAACGGTAGAGGCGGTCGAGATGCTCCTTATGTTCGCGTTTATATTCATCGTGATCCTCTTTGTCCCGTAGATCCTGAAATTGTTTTTCCAGTTCGACCTGCGCCGGGGTTGCTTCTAGTTTCGGTGCCTTGAGGCAAACCATGAAGCCGCCGATGTAAGCCGGGCGCAGGGCAGCGATGACCTCGCGCAGGGCATCTATCATGACGGGCAACTTTTCAATCAGGGTGAAGCAGGTGAAGGTGGCGAAGAAGGTGCGGTTCAAACCCTGCGCCGATATGGTTCCCCATTCCGACTGGCCCCCGAGCTTGGTGGTGACGTGGCGGGCGATGTATGCTTCTACCCAAAGCGCTTCACATAGGCGCAGGCCTTCATCGGCAAGCCCGTTATCTTCCGGCTCCAGCGCCACCACCGGAGCGCGCGGATGTTTATTCATCGGCGCAATGATGAAACGCAGCGGCGGCAGCGGCAGCGGCTCCGGGGCGAGCAATAGTTCATCCCACGTGGCGAATAAATTATTGAGATTGGCCACTTCTGCATCCACCGGTGGACAGCCCTCCACATTGAGTTCACGCAACTGGGGCGCATCCAGCAGAGGCATGAAATCGCGGGGCCGCACTTTGTCCAGGTTGTAAACATGATGGGATTTGAAGCTGAGAAAATACAGTCGGGGCAAGACCGTGAGCGGCGATATGTCCAGCGGTTCCGCACCGTTATGGGTGAAACAGGTGAGCTGGTGCAAAACCGTGAGCGGCGCAAAATCACCCACCACCCCGGTCACCGTGAGGTTGCGCAGCTTGGGGAAATGTTCGATGCCATCCAAGCGGTCAACGCCCGCGAGCGTGAGAAATTCACACGCGGGAAAACGTGGTAGCTCGCGGACGGAACGAACGGCGAGCGGCGCGCAACTTAAGGTGCCCTGGCGAACGTTCGGCCAGATCAGGCCGGGCGGCAAGGCGATCAAGTTGCCGGTGAGATGAAACGATTCTAATTGCGATAACTGGTCCAAGCCCGTCAGTTCCGGCCAGTGTTTCATTAGATGGAGCGTGAGGGAGCGCAGTTGCTGGCAGCGCGCGAGCGGACGATAGTCTGCGCACTTTGAACTGGCAAAATGGAGCGCGCGCAGCTTGGGCAGTTCGGCAAAGACGCTGAGATCCGTAGCTTGACAGTTGGTGAGTTGAATGTCTTCGAGGTGCGTGAGGAACTTGAGCGCCGTGAGATCCCGCAGCGGACGTTTTTGAAAAGAGCCGAAGTCATGCCAATAGTTTTGTTCCGGCCAGACCTCAGCGGCTTTAAATAGATCGGTTTCCGAGTAGCTCGGGACATAGGCGGGATTGAGACAACGTTGGCGGTCACGCTCCAGCTTAGCCTCATAACTTTCGTAGTAACCCGTTTTATGCTTCAGGTGCCAGCGCGCCATGACATTTTCCACGAGGAGTTCCACCGTGAACCGCTCCTCAACCGTGCGATCCTTGGCCAACGCCCAATCAACAAACCCTTTTTGATTCATCGCATAGTCATGTCACACGGCCCCGAGGCTGACAAGGCGCGATTAAGCGACTGGAGCGACGCGGCAAGCCACTTGGCGGGCTAAGTCACGGAAACATCTTCACGAGCCGGGGCATGAAACTGTTCCCGCTTTTTTGCGCCCGTGGGATCAAGAATTTTCCAGGCCGCCGCGCAGACGGATTCTACGAGTTCCTTCGGCTTCAAAACCGTCGCGTCGCCGCCCCAGCTCAAGACCCAGCGCGACACTTCGGCGAGACTGGATAACTTCATTTTCAATTCCGCGCCACCATCTTTCAAATCGCTCAAGGTCTGCGACGGATGCCACTTCTTCTCGCGGATGAAATCAGCAGCACGCGCATTGAAGCGGATGACCACATCGAATTCACCTTCGCCGGAGTGGACGCCAAAGCTGTCGCGCAATCGTTTTTCCAGCGAAAATTTCTGAGTGCGCTCGAAATTTTTTCCCGTCGGCTTGACGGATTGGATGCGCGCCGGAACAAATGTGCGAAGGTCTTTGCGCGCGTGGTCGTAGGCGAAGAGATACCACTCGCCGTTGATGTTCGCCAAATGATACGCGTCCACGAGACGTTTCTCGGCGGGCTGACCGGGCTTGCGATAAAAAATTTCCAACTGCTGGCGTTGCGCCACAGCCTTGGCAAGCGTGTCGAAAATTTCGAGATTCAGAATCGGTTCGGCGCGCGTGCGGAAAGAAATCGTCTGCTCGATGTCCGCGAGGTTCAGCGAAATGGTGTCGGGCAATGCCTGCTCCATTTTGCGAATCGCGCTCAACAGCGGTTTCTCAAAACTCGTGCCGCGATATTGCTGCAAGGCTTTTTCCGCGACGACGAGCGCGAAGATTTCGCCCTCGGTGATCTGCATCGTGGGAAAGCCGCTGACTTCGCCGGTGTAATGATAGCCGTTGTGCGCGTGGGAAAATTCCAGCGGCAAATTCAGCCGGTCGCGCATGAATTCCAAATCGCGCTGAATGGTCTTGGTGGAAACCTCAATCTCGCGCGCCAGCGAAGTGGCGTTGGGGAAACTGCCCGCTTGCAGCAACTGGTGAATCCGCAGCATCCGCTCCAGCGG
>JANYFN010000007.1 GCA_025362675.1 Limisphaerales bacterium
CCTGCGACGCGACCCACAACCGCACGACGTCCGCGCCGTATTTTTTGACGTAAGCTTCGGAGGTCTGCGGCTTCTCGTAACCGCCCTGCTTGCTCTTGGAAATCTTCTCGCGGTCGGCATCCACCATGAAGCCGTGAGTCAAAACGGTTTTGTAAGGCGCGGCACCATTGCCCATGAGCGAGAGCAGCAGCGAGGATTGAAACCAGCCGCGATGTTGGTCGCTGCCTTCGAGATAAACGTCGGCCTGCCAGTCCAATGCGGAGTGCGGAGTGCGGAGTGCGGAATGGGAAAGTTCCGGGCGGCGCATCAGCACGGCGCGCGATGAAGAACCGGAATCAATCCACACATCCAGCGTGTCGTTGGATTTGGCGACGGCTTCCGCACCTTCCCAATTCGCGGGCTTCACGAGCGCCCAGAGTTCAGTGGCAGTTTTTTCAAACCAGATGTTTGAGCCGTGTTGCTCAATCAGATTGGCGACGTTATCAATGACCGCCTTGTCAAGAATCGCCTCGCCGTTCGCGCCGTAAAACGCGGGCAATGGCACGCCCCAAGAACGCTGTCGGCTAATGCACCAGTCGGGCCGCGATTGCACCGCGCCCTTGATACGATTGACGCCCCAGTCGGGAATCCAGTTCACGCGGTCAATCTCGGCGAGGGCCTGCTCGCGAAACGTCGTTGTAGGAGTCGAGGTGACGAGACTCTGACTGGTTGCCGGCTTTGATTTGAGACTCCTCACGTCGTCTCCTACAGAAACAACATGATCAATCTTGATGAACCATTGATCCATCGCGCGGAAGATGACGGGCGTTTTGCTGCGCCAGCAGTGCGGATAGCTGTGCGAATAATCCTGCTTCGAGAGCAAAACATTTTTCTCGCGCAGCAACGCCAGGACGGCTTCGTTCGCATCACTCTTGCCGGCCTTGGCGAGAATCGCTTTGCCGATAAGTTCCACCGGCATCTGTTGCTCGACGGGCAATTCGTTGGAGTAAGCGAGCGCGCCGTCGTCGTTGACGGGCGAGTAAATCGGCAGGCCATTGGCGCGACCAAGATTGTAGTCGTCAAGACCGTGACCGGGCGCGATGTGAACAAAGCCCGTGCCGGTATCGGCGGTGACAAAGTCGGCGGCAAATGCCTTGCCGGTGCGATGGCAGAACGGATGGTGATATTGAATGGTCGCGAGTTGTTCGACGGGGAACGGCGTCTCGGTGTAATTCGCCCAGCCGCATTTTTCGGCGACGGCGGGCAGCAATCCGCGAAATAAAATGTGATTTTCTTCACCAACTTTTGCGGTGACGTATTGAAAATCTTTGTTGTAAGCGACCGCGAGATTCGCGGGCAACGTCCACGGCGTCGTCGTCCAGATGACGATGAAAGTATTCGCCTGACCGACGACGGGAAATTTCACAAACACGCTTTGGCTGACGTGATCGGCGTATTCGACCTCAGCCTCGGCGAGCGCGGTGCGGCACGGGATGCTCCAATACACGGGCTTTTTCCCGCGATAAACAAAACCTTTCGCGACGATGTCGGCGAACATCCGCAGTTCGTCCGCTTCGTATTCCTTGTTCAGCGTAAGATATGGATGATCCCAATCGCCAAGCACGCCGAGGCGTTTGAACTGGCCACGCTGGAGATCCATGTATTTCAGCGCGTAGGCTTCGCAGGCTTTGCGAATGGTTGCGGCATCGGCGTCCGAGTTACCGGCTTTGCGCAATTCTTGCGAGACCTTGAATTCAATCGGCAGACCGTGACAATCCCAGCCGGGCACATACGGCGCGCGAAAGCCGCGCAGCGTTTTGTATTTGATGATGATGTCCTTGAGAATCTTGTTCAGCGCCGTGCCGATGTGCGCGTCGCCGCTGGTGAACGGCGGGCCGTCGTGCAGCACGAAGGTTTCCGCGCCCGCGCGCGACGCCTGAATTTTTTCGTAGAGCTTCGCGGCGGTCCATTTTTCCAGGCGTTGCGGTTCACGCGTGACGAGGTCGGCCTTCATGGCGAAGTCCGTGCGCGGCAGATTCAAGGTGTCTTTGTAGTCCATTGCAAAAAATTATGAATGGAAACAATAACAATCAGCGCGGGATGAGTCAAACGCACGAAGCGCGTGGGCGTGATATGGTTTGGCCAAAGATGGCGGGCGAGCGTCCACGCGAGCCGCTTGGTCTAGCGCCGCCCAGCTCGCGGGATGCTCACCCCACCGGGCTCAGGAAGTTGCCAGCCTTTCCGAGATTCAACTTTTGGATTTCGGCTGGCGGCTTTTGAAAGTGAGCTCGGCGACGCCGGATTTGTCGAGCGCACCCAAACCGGAAGCGATCATGCGGTCGTATTGCTTTTTCGCGGCGGCAGCGCAGGGCAGAATTAATTTTTGATCCTTGGCCAGTTTCAGCGCGATGCCAGAATCTTTCGCGGCATGGGCCGCAGAAAAAAAGCACACATGATCACGGTTTTGCATATCTTCGCCATCGGTGCGCAGGACGTTGGAATTCGCGCCCGTCTGTGAAAACACTTCGCGCAGCATCGTGAGATCGAGTCCCAACGCATCGCCCAGGCCGAGTCCTTCGGCGAGTGCAGCGGTGTTGGCGTTCATCACCATGTTGACGAGAGCTTTCACTTGGGCGGCCTGGCCCGCCGCACCGATGTAGCGGAGCGAACTGCTTAACTTTTCCAAAATTGGTTTTGCTCGCTCGAAGACTTCCGCCTTACCGCCACACATCAAATAAAGCGTTCCCTGCCGTGCCTGCGGGATGCTCGACGCCATGCACGCTTCAAGTGAATGTGCGCCTTTGCGTTCACATTTTTGTTCCACCCAAACGTGGATGGCGGGAGAAACGGTGGCGCAGTTAATGAAGATTTTCCCCTGTGCACGCGTGAGCAGACCGCCGGTGAAAATCTTTTTCATTGCGTGATCATCCGTGACGACCGTGATGATGACTTCCGACAACGCCGTGACGGTTTTCAAATCCGTTGCCGCCACACAGCCAAGTTCGGCGGCGAGCGATTCCGCCGATGGCGCGTGGGCGTCATAGACTGCGGCGATGGTGAAACCACATTCTTTCAGGCGACGCGCCATGTTTGCCCCCATGCGTCCGACGCCGACAAAACCGATTGTTTGATTCATAAACTGGTTTTAATATTTGGATAGCGACATTAACACGGTGAAAAATACTGTCAACGAAGCGACTTTGTAAAACAAACCGGTCAAAACTGCAGCCCGGAAAAGAAAAAACCGGGTTAGTCAGCCAGAGGATGGCCAAAAAACCCGGGGAATTTGAATGAGCACAACGTAAGATTACGGAGAACTCGCGTTCCGACTGCACTCTAGCCGGAACCGAAATTTTAAATTGTCTAAAGATCAAGTTGACTAGCGCGACTTATTACCGCTGCAACTAAATATAGTTAACCATGACTTCTTATTTATGTCAACACTTTCAACGAAGTATTAGATTTTATTTTTAAATAACGCTCGGCGATAAGACGCCTACGCCTTTAAAAAAAATTGGTAGGGACAGTAAAAGAGGCTTTGGGGAAAAGTTGACACCGTTTTTTTGGCGAGATTTGCACCGTTTTTTGAGAAAATTTAGTCTCTGTGAATAACTTGCGAATAAGAGTTAATATGTTGTCCTCGTAACTTTCCGCAGAATTGAATAAAAAGTTGTCGTTATTCCAAACGGATTCTCACGGAGAAGCTGTCGGCAAAAGGAAAATCAACGATAACAGCATAGGCTAAATCGCAAGCGCTTGATTTTAAATGATTAACAACACAGCGAGCGAAGATGGCTTTGGCCTTAACCCAAATCATTTACCATTTTGGCTTGAATAATCAGAGGACTAACGGTTGACTGGCATGCGGTCGCAGGAAAAAAATGCCGGTTAGCTGGCAGAGTGAATAAAACACAAAATTTCGGGCAATTTTGGCAAAAAACATGCAAATTTCGGCGGAAAAAATTTGGACTTCGGCGCAGGAGCTTCTCCGCGTCAAGCTGGGCCGTGACACATTCAACATGTGGTTCGCGCCATTGCAGGCTAGCGCGGCAGACGCGCAGCAACTCACTCTGGAAGCGCCAAATGCTTTTTGTGAAGTATGGCTTAAAGATAATTACCTAAGCCTCATGCAAGACGCGGTTGCGGTGGCAGCCGGTGCAAAATTACAAGTGAAGTTCAAAGTCGCCAATGGCCAGTTGTCAGCGGCAACCAAGGACGTTCCCGCCGCTGTGCCGACCAAAAAGGCGACGACGGAAACCCCGAGTCAACGCGCTGCGATTGCGAATGGCGATCTGCATTTCAATCCAAAAAATACTTTTGACACCTTTGTGGTCGGCAATAACAACAACTTCGCTTACGCCGCATCCAAGGCCGTCGCGGAGACGCCGGGCAAGGCTTACAATCCGCTTTTTCTTTATGGTGGCGTCGGTTTGGGCAAGACGCATTTGTTGCAAGCCATCGGTCAGCACGTTGCGGGCAACAAAAAAAACTCCCGCGTCTGCTACGTTTCGTCCGAAAAATTTACCAACGAATACATCGAGGCGATCCAGAATAATAAGCTCGTGGCCTTCCGCAAAAAATATCGCCAGAGCGAAGTGTTGCTGATTGATGACATACAATTTCTCGCGGGTAAGGAACGCATCCAGGAAGAATTTTTTCACACGTTCAACGCCTTGCACGAAGCGCACAAGCAGATCGTTTTGACCTGCGACCGCGCGCCGAGCGAAATTCAAGGCTTAGAACAACGCCTCGTTTCCCGTTTTGAATGGGGACAAACCGCCGATGTGCAGTTGCCCGATGTGGAAACGCGTTTGGCGATTCTTCACAAAAAAGCGCAGACGATGAACGCGGTGTTGCCCGATGAAATTATTAATTTCCTAGCCACGCGCATCCGCACGAACATCCGCCGCCTTGAAGGCGCGCTCATCCGCGTGGCATCGTTCGCCTCGCTCACGGGGAAAAAACTTACGATCGAAGTCGTCGAAGGATTGCTCCGCGAAATTCTCCACGAAGAAGGTCGCCAGACCATCAGCATCGAAGTCATCCAGAAAAAGGTGGCGGAAAAATTCGACATCCGGCTCGCGGATATGACTAGCAAACGCCGCCCCGAAAACATCGCCTTCCCGCGCCAGATCGCCATGTATCTTTCGCGGCAGATGACGGAAAGCTCCCTGAACACCATCGGCGAAGCGTTCGGTGGACGCGACCACGGGACGGTCCTGCATGCCTGCCGCCTCGTCAAAGACCGCATGGGCATTGATGCAAACGTGCGCCAGACCGTCAATTATCTCGAGAAGCAGTTGACGCGGTGAACAGTTTTTCCATGCCCGCCATCGAAGTCAGCAATCTCACCAAGGCTTTTCGCACCTACAAAAAACAGCCGGGATTCTCCGGCGCGGTGAAGGGACTGTTCCGCCGGAAATACGAACAGACCGTTGCCGTCAACGACGTCAGCTTCAAAATTGAACCCGGCGAACTCGTCGGGTTTCTTGGCCCGAACGGCGCGGGCAAAACTACCACGCTCAAAATGCTCGCCGGTTTGATTTATCCCACGAGCGGCACCGCGAAGGTTCTCGGCCATACGCCGTGGGAACGACACGATGATTATCGCCGCCAGTTTGCGCTCGTGCTCGGCCAGAAAAATCAACTCTGGTGGGATCTCCCGGCGCGCGAATCGCTGGAACTCAACGCCAAGATTTACGGCATCCCGAAAGATCGTTTTGAAAAAACCGTCGGCGAGATGACCGAGCTGCTCGGCGTCAAAGACAAATTAAATGTCAGCGTCCGCGAGCTTTCCCTGGGCGAGCGGATGAAGATGGAACTCATCGCCTCCCTGCTCCATTCGCCCAAGATTTTATTTCTCGACGAGCCGACCATCGGCCTCGATGTGACCTCGCAAAAAATCGTGCGCGATTTTATTCGTCGCCATAACGCGACGCAGAAGACGACGATTCTCCTGACGAGTCATTACATGGCGGACATTCAGGAATTGTGCGAGCGCGTCATCATCATTGACCACGGCAAATTATTTTTTGACGGCAAGTTGAGCGAGATCGTGGATCGTTTTGCCGACTTCAAGCTCGTCACGATTCAATGCGCGAAGAGCCAGGATTACGCGCCGGAAAAACTTTCCATCTATGGCGAAGTCGTGGAAAAAACGGAGGGTGAAATCAAATTCAAAGTGAAGCGCGACCGCGTGATCCCGACGTGCAAAGCGTTGCTGGATGATTTGCCGGTGACGGATATTGATATTCAGGAAGTGCCGATTGAAGATGTGATTCGGCAGATTTTTGCGCGGTAACTTAAATAGTTTTCATACGGGCTCGCGACTTGTTAGGCGTTGCGGTCATGTGAAAAGACAATATAAAAAACAGAATGTTTGAGCCTCCTCACGTCGGCACCTACAAAAAAAGGGGGTAACGCTACCGCGCAACTCGTTGAACCGGACATTTTATCGGCCACGTCTCTCCGGAAATTCCATCGGTTAAGCGCGATGGTTCTCTGAGCCTGGCC
>JANYFN010000096.1 GCA_025362675.1 Limisphaerales bacterium
AATGTCCATCCCCTTGTCGCGAAAATCATTTTGCGCGATGGCGTGGCGCAACCATTCGTAGCCCTGTTCCGGGCCGTAGCCTTTGAACGAGGAGCGCACGGCCATTTCATCCACGGCCTTGTGCATCGCGGCGACGACGGCAGCGGGCAACGGTTCCGTGACATCACCAATGCCGCATCGAATCAGGCGTTTCGCTGCTTCAGGATTCGCGTCACAGAATGCTTTGACGCGGCGACCGATTTCGGGAAAGAGATAACCGGCTTTGAGTTTGAGATAATTGTCGTTGAGTAATGCCATAAAAATTAAAAAGGTAAAATCGAAGGCGCGAAGGCTAATTGAACTTAACAGTTGAAGCAAGAATGTGATTTACAGTTTCGGCTTCCTCGCCACCTCGGGGAGAGGGGACTGACCCCAGTAAATTTCAATCCTTCCGCCATTTCAGCGTCTGCTTTTCGCCGTGCTGCGGATGGCTTTGATCCAGGCAGCGCAGTTCAAATTCCGCGCCGTCCTTCGCGAGTGTGCAACGCACCCAGCCGCAGGGGCGCTTGTTATGAAAGGGATACGCCGTGGGCGGCAGATTAATGAGCTGAATACCGCTCTCGTGTTGCGTGATGTGCCAATCATGCGTATGACCATAAACGACGGCCTTGACGTTCGGCTTGCGCGCGAGCAGGTCCATGAACGCCGACGTGTCGCGCAGGCCGGTGGTGACGGGTCCGAATTGCGGATTGTGATGGCACACGATGATGGCGGGGCGGCGATTATGAAATGCAAGTTCGCGCGCGAGCCAGTCCAGTTGTGCGGTGCCGAGTTCGCCGGGAGCAGAATTCGTCGTCACCAACGAGTCGAGTAAAAACCAGTTAGCGTGGCTCGCGCCGAACAGACCCGCTTGTTTTTGCGGAACCGATTTTTGTTTCTGGGTGTCGTGGGGAAATGCGTTCCAAAAATTTTGGCGCTGGTCATGATTGCCAAGCGTGAGATGCATCGGCGCTAGCGCGCGGAGCGGCTGGATAATTTTCCCATACGTCGCATAATCGGCAGGGAGTCCATCCTGAAATGCGAGGTCGCCATTGACGATGATGGCACCGGGCTTGACGGGCCAAGCGACGACTTCATTCACAGCGGCAGCAAGGTGTTCCGCCATGTTGCAATCGAGATGCGTTGCCGCGGTATCAGCGGCGATGTGGGTGTCTGAAAAAAAAGCGAATGTGTGCGCATCGCGTGATTTGCCGAACAACGCCGCCTGGCTCGCGGGCGCGAACGCGACGGCGGCACCGGCGAGCGCGGCGCGTTTCAGAAATTCGCGACGGGAAAGTTGGGGCAATGCAATGGGCATAAAATAATTGGGACTGACGATTTCCCCTTCAAATAACGGATGATAATTTTAGCGACTCGGAAACTTGTCCTCCAATAAAAAATTACAACAGCAATCCCGCGAGGCACGCCGTCATGTAAGCGGCCAGCAAGCCGCCGATCATCGCGCGGAATCCGAGCTTGGCCATTTCGCTGCGGCGTTCCGGGGCGAGCGAGCCGATGCCGCCGACTTGAATCGCGATGCTGGAAAAATTTGCAAAACCGCACAGCGCGTAAGTCGCAATCGTAAAGCTCCGCGGATCGAGCGCGAGCGTTTTGGCGTTGCTCGTGAGGTCGAGGTAACCGACGAATTCATTCAGCACCACGCGCTCGCCGAGGATTTGCCCGATCTTCAAACAGTCCTGTGAGGGCACGCCCATGAGCCACGCGAACGGCGCGTTAATGTAGCCGAAAATATTTTGCAACGTGTAGGAACGCGTCATGCCAACGTGCGTTTGCGCCCAGCCGAAAACATAGTTCGCCAGCGCAATGATGGCGATGAACGCGATGAGCATCGCAATGATGTTCAATGCGAGATGAAAGCCATCCCCAGCCCCACGACAAATCGCATCAATCGAATTCGCCGTCGTGCGCGGAACGGTGGCGGGAGAAGTCCCAGCCGTTTCACTGACTTCAGTTTCTGGCAGCATAATTTTCGCAATGAGCAGCGCGGCGGGACAATTCAAAACCGACGCGCACAGCAGATGGCCAGCGGTGTCGTTGTAGCCGGCCTGCATGCCCATCGCCGCATACACTGCCGCCACGCCACCGGCGATGTGCGCCATGCCGCAGACCATGATGGTCATCAGCTCACTCTTCGTCATGCGCGGAACGTAAGGCCGGATGACCAGGGGCGCCTCGGTCTGGCCCATGAAAATATTCGCCGCGGCCGAAAGCGTTTCGCTGCCGCTGGTGCCCATCGCCTTGCGCATCACGAACGCGACCGCGCGAACGACTTTTTGTAAGATTCCCCAATGATAAAAAAGCGATGACAGCGCCGAAACAATGACGACCGTGCCCGTCACCAGAATTGCGAAAACCAGACTGTGCTCAGTGCCAAAGGCGTTGCCCAGAACGCCGCCATCCGCGAGCGGTCCGAAAACAAATTTGGTTCCCTCGGTGGAAAATTGGATGAGCTTCTGGACGACTTTGCCGGCGATGATGAAAAAGTTTTTGCCGGCTTGCGTGTTAAGGATCAGCAACGCGAGGGTGAATTGGAGGCCGATCCCCCAAATGACCGTGCGCCAGGGAAATTTTTTGCGGTTGTAGGAGATCGCCCAAGCGATGGAAAGCATCGTGAGCCAGCCGAAGAAACTAATCAGTTTGGGTTCCATTTATTTTTTGGCGTGCTCCAACACTTCCTTGTAAATGTGCGGATGTAGCACGCCGACGAACGGAAGATTGCGATAACGCTCGGCAAAATCAAGCCCGTAGCCGATGACAAATAAATCGGGAATCTCGAAGCCGACATAATCCGCTTTGATTTTTTCCACGCGGCGCGCGGCTTTGTTCAGCAACACACAGGTCTTGATGCGGCGCGGCTTGAGCGCCTGCAATTTGGGGATGACGCGACTCAAGGTTTTGCCCGTGTCAAGAATGTCATCCACCAAGAGCACGTCGCGACCACGCACATCAATCCGCAGCTCTTTTGTGAAAACCAGTTCGCCCGATTCCGTGCCCGCGCCGTAGCTCGAAACGCCCATGAAATCAAGGCGCAGCGGGGAATTCAGATGCCGGATCAAGTCTGCCAAAAACATCACCGTGCCGCTCAGCAGCGAGACGACGACCATCTCACGCCCTTCAAAATCTTTCTCGATTTGTCGCGCCAGAATCTTGATGCGTTTGGCGAGTTGTTCGTCAGTGATAAGCACGCTCTGAACATCTTTGCGCCAGCGCGGGGGAACGTTTTTAGTTTTTATGGCCATGGCTGGAAATCGTAAAGAGTTTTTTTCCGTTGCCGAGAAATTTTTCCAAGCCGCGTTCCCGATCCATATTATTCCCAATTAAACGCCGGCCGCAATCTGCGCCAACCGCCGGTGACCCGATGGACAATCAGTCATTGGAACCGCAATCACTCGGCACGGGATACGACGCGCCCCGGAATGAATTTTTAGCAAAATAGGTTCGGCAGTTGCCAATCGACGGTGAGCGGCCCACACCGATTTCGCCAATAGTTAACCCGTTCTTGCTCGGCAGGAATGAAATGACTCAACCCATCGCAACCGCTCAACGCGTCGCGCCCGCGACGCAAGAAAAACTGACGTGCTTCCACTGCGGAACGCTCTGCCGCGATGACTCGTATCGGCGTGAGGAAAAAGTCTTTTGCTGCCACGGCTGCCAGACAGTTTTTGAGCTGCTCACGGAAAATGGGCTGACACAATTTTATCAGTTGTCCTCCACCGCCGGTGTGCGCGTCAACGCCTCCGCGCAAACTGACCGCTTCAAGTTTCTCGACGAACCGTTAGTGCGTGAGCGCTTGGTGGATTTTTCCAACGCCACACTGACGCGCGTCACATTTTTGATTCCATCCATCCACTGCATCGCCTGCGTGTGGCTGCTGGAAAACCTGTTTCGCCTCCAGCCCGGCATCGGACAATCCCAAGTAAATTTCCCGCGCAAGGAAGTGGCGATTGCGTTCGAGACGCAGCGCGTGAAATTGAGCGAAGTGGTCACACTGCTGGCGTCGCTGGGCTATGAACCAGAATTAAAACTTTCCAGTCTCGATGCCAAACCGCGCAGCCAGCTCGCGCGGCGATTGTGGATTCAAATTGGATTCGCGGGCTTCGCGTTCAGCAACATCATGCTGTTCAGCATCTCGGATTATTTCGGCCTCGACTCGTTCGCGGGCGGAAATTTCCGCAAAGTCACCGGCGTCATCAGCCTGCTCCTCGCGCTGCCGGTGGTGACTTTTAGCGCCCAGGATTATTGGCGCGCGGCCTGGACGAGTCTCAAGCAAAAGCTATTAAACATTGATGTTCCCATCGCGGCGGGCGTGGCGGCCATTTTCATCCAGAGCTGCTACGAAGTTTTTACCGGACGCGGCAATGGCTATTTCGATTCGCTCTGCGGACTGATTTTCTTTTTGCTCTGCGGAAAATTATTCCAGCAAAAAACTTACGACCGGCTGGCGTTCGACCGTGATTACAAATCGTTTTTTCCGTTGTCAGTGACACGCCTTTGTAGCAGCCGACGTGAGAAGGCTCTAACTAAAAAAACGGAAAACAATTTGAGCCTCCTCACGTTGGCCGCCACAAAAAAAATTGAAGAACAAGTTTCACTTTCACAGATCACGATTGGTGACCGGCTCGTCATTCGCAACGGCGAATTGATTCCCGCCGATGCGCGCTTGCTCGATGGTCCGGCGTTGATCGACTACAGTTTTGTGACGGGCGAATCCGAGCCGGTGGAAAAAAAGTGGGACGATTATCTCTACGCCGGCGGACGGCAAATGGGTGGTGCCATCGTCATCGAAATGGTGAAGGCCGTTTCGCAAAGTTATCTCACGTCGTTATGGAATCAGGACGCTTTTCAAAAAGAACACAAGCGCGCGCTCAACCGGCTGACCAACACTTACAGCCAGCGCTTCACAAAAATTGTCATCGTGATCGCCTTCGGTGCAGCCGCGTATTGGGCGTGGGCGAATCCGGCGATTTCGTTGAAGGCATTCACTTCCGTGCTGATTGTCGCGTGTCCGTGCGCGCTGGCTTTGGCCGCACCGTTTGCGCTCGGCACCGCGCAACGCGTGCTCGCCCGCAGTGGAGTTTTTCTAAAAAATCCTTACATCCTCGAAACGTTGGCGGAAGTAGATGCGGTGGTTTTTGACAAAACCGGAACGCTCACGGAAGCCGGTGCGGGGAATGTGGTTTGGCGTGGTGATACCTTGACGGAAACTGAAGAGCGCTGGCTCTACTCGATGACGCGGCACTCGACGCATCCGCTGGCCGTGCGGATCGGCGAGGCGATCCAGCGCGAACATTTTCCAGAAACGGTGCGTTCCTTTTTGGAGACCGCCGGTTGCGGCATGGAGGCGAGCGTGGCCGGAAATGAAATTTGGATGGGGTCGGCATCGTGGTTGCAATCACGCCTCGTTCACGTCACCGAGAAACCAACCAATGCTGGCAGCGTCGTTCACGTCGCCAGCAACGGAAAGTATCGCGGCTGTTTCGTGCTGGCAAATGCGTTGCGCACCAATGCGGAAAACGTCATCGGCACATTATCGCGTGATTGCTCCGTGGCCTTGTTGAGCGGCGACAACGAACGCGAGCGGGAAACATTCACCAAAATTTTCGGCGGCAAGGCGCAGTTGCATTTCAATCAAAGCCCGCTAAGCAAACTCAATTTCATCCGCGCGCTTCAGCAGACAAATAAAACCGTGATGATGGTCGGTGATGGTTTGAACGATGCCGGCGCGCTCAAGCAGGCGGATGTCGGCGTGGCGGTGGTGGAAAATGTCAGCGCCTTTTCGCCGGCGAGCGACGTGATTCTCGCGGCGGGAATGGTCTCGCGGCTGGACGAAGTGTGCGCATTTGCGCGGAGTTCCGTGCGAATCGTGCGGACGGCATTTGTTATTTCTGCGCTTTACAATTTGGTCGGCGTGGGCATCGCCGCCAACGGTCGTCTGGCTCCCGTGGTGTGCGCGATTCTGATGCCGTTGAGTTCGGTGTCCGTGGTTGGTTTTGCGTGTCTCGCGGCGAAGTGGGCTGGGAGAAAATTAAATGCGCCGCCGGTGAGCAACGGCAAAAAACGTTCGGGGCCAGCCAAAATCCGGTGAGCCGAAAAACCGGCAAAAGTATTTATTTGATGGGCATGAAACAAACGGCAAACCACAAGCGACGATTCTAATGATCATCATTTTCCTCTTAATTCCATTGAGCATTGTCGTGGCCGCCGGTTTTTTACTGGCCTTCATCTGGGCCGTGCGCTCGGGTCAATACGACGACACCTGCACGCCCGCGATGCGGATGCTGATTGAGGAGAAAAACTCCGCCGGAGAAATTTCCAAGACCAAAATAAAATGAACTCGAACATAGAAACCTTCAAATACGATAACCGGATTGTCCGCGCGTTCGCCATTGCCACTGTGATCTGGGGCGTGGTGGGCATGCTGGTGGGATTGCTCGCGTCGGTGCAATTATTTTATCCCGACGCCAACCTGAACTTTCAGTTCATCTCCTTCGGGCGCATCCGCCCGCTGCACACGAACGCCGTGATTTTCGCCTTCGTGGGCAACGGGATGTTCATGGGGATTTACTACTCGCTGCAACGCTTGTGCAAAGCGCGGATGTTCAGCGATTGGTTGAGTTGGTTCAATTTCTGGGGCTGGCAAATCATCATCGTCAGCGCGGCGATAACGCTGCCGCTCGGCTATACGACGAGCAAAGAATACGCGGAACTCGAATGGCCGATTGATCTCGCCATCACAATTGTGTGGGTGGCGTTCGCCGTGAATTTATTCGGCACCATTGCCAAGCGCCGCGAGAAACATATGTATGTGGCGATCTGGTTTTACATCGCCACCGTCATCACCATCGCCGTGCTGCACATCACGAACTCGATGGAAATGCCGTGGAGTCCGCTGAAAAGTTATTCGATGTATGCCGGCGTGCAGGACGCTTTGGTGCAATGGTGGTATGGCCATAACGCGGTCGCGTTTTTTCTGACGACCCCGTATCTCGGCTTGATGTATTACTTCCTGCCGAAAGCGGCGGGGCGTCCGGTGTTCTCGTATCGCCTCTCGATCATTCATTTTTGGGCGCTGGTGTTTCTCTACATCTGGGCCGGGCCGCATCATCTACTTTATTCGGCGCTGCCGGATTGGGCGCAATCCCTCGGCATGGTGTTCTCGCTGATGCTCATCGCTCCGAGCTGGGGCGGCATGTTGAACGGCTTACTCACTCTGCGCGGCGCGTGGGACAAAGTGCGGGTGGACCCGGTTTTGAAATTCATGGTGGCCGCCATCACGGCTTATGGCATGGCCACGCTGGAAGGACCGTTGATGTCCATCAAGACAGTGAATTCGCTCTCGCATTACACTGACTGGACGATCGCCCACACTCACTCCGCTGCGCTCGGTTGGAATGGTTTTCTCACCTTCTCAATGTTGTATTTTCTTTTCCCGCGCCTCTACAACACCAAATTGTGGTCCACCAAATTAGCGAACTATCACTTCTGGATTTCGATGCTGGGCATCGTGTTCTACTGCATCCCGATTTACGTCGCGGGTGTCACGGAAGGTTTGATGTGGAAGCAATTCAACAAGGAAGGTTTCCTGCAATATCCGAACTTCTTGGAAACGATTGTGCAAGTGGTTCCGATGTTCAAGCTCCGCGCCGTCGGCGGTTCGCTCTACATCATCGGCACCTTGATGATGGCTTACAACTTGTTCAAGACCGCGAAGGCCGGCAAGTTTGAGCCGGATACCATTGCGCAAGCCGCGCCGATGGAAAAAGCTCCCGTGGCGCACGGCAAAACGTCGTGGCACCGGATGCTCGAAGGCAAACCGATGTTCTTCACTGTGCTCGCGGTGATGTCCGTGCTGATTGGTGGACTGGTCGAACTGATCCCGATGTTCCTCATCAAGGAAAATGTTCCCACCATCGCGAGCGTCCATCCTTACACGCCGCTCGAACTCCTCGGCCGCGACATCTACATCCGCGAAGGTTGCTTGGGCTGCCACTCGCAGATGATCCGTCCGTTCCGTTCCGAAACCGAACGTTACGGCGAATATTCCAAGGCCGGTGAATTTGTCTATGATCATCCATTCCTGTGGGGCTCCGAACGCAAAGGCCCGGATCTCGCGCGCGAAGGCGGTAAGTATCCTGACGCCTGGCACTTCAACCACATGGACGATCCGCGTTCGACTTCGCCCGGCTCGATCATGCCGCGTTACTCGTGGTTGTTAAGCCAGAAACTCGAAACGGCGTCGTTGCCCGCGCGCTTGAGGGCGTTGCGCAGAGTTGGTGTGCCGTATCCGGCGGGTTTTGAAAATGGTCCGGCACAAAAAGATCTGGAAGCGCAGGCGGCAAAAATTGTCGTGAACTTGAAACAAGGTTCAGTGAACTGCGAGACCAACAAAGAAATTATCGCGGTCATCGCCTATCTGCAACGGCTCGGCACGGACATCAAAGCCGCGACGCCAACCACCGCCGCCAAATAAACACGAGGAAAATTATGTATCAAAATGTTCTCAACGGCATTGATGGCATTGGCATTTACGGTGTCATCTCCATCGGCATCTTCTTCAGTTTTTTCACCGGGATGCTTATCTGGGCGTTCGTGTTGAAGAAAAATTATTTGCAACACATGGCGGAACTGCCGCTCGACGGCGGCGAGAAAAAATCAACCGACAAAACTCAATCCTGAAAATTATGAGCAACGATCCCCAAGAACCTTTGCTGCTCGACCACAACTACGACGGCATCCAGGAACTCGACAACAACCTGCCTCGTTGGTGGGTCTGGCTGTTCTATATCACCATCATCTACGCCGCCGTGTATTTGATTTACTACCATGTCACTCACACCGGTGATTTGCAGGCCGCCGAGTATAAAAGCGAAATGAAGATCGGCGAACAACTGAAGTCAGCCGCGATGGGAAAATTTGAATCCTCCATCGCGACATTAGAGCCGTCGAAAGATTCCGACGTGCTCGAAAATGGCAAGGTGGCTTACAACAAATTCTGCGCACCCTGCCATCGCGTGGACGGCGGCGGACTCGTCGGGCCGAACCTCACGGATGATTATTGGATCCATGGCAGCAGCTACGCGGACAGCGTGAAAATCATCTGGGACGGTGTGCCCGCCAAAGGCATGGTGACGTGGAAATCCGTCTTGAAGCCCGACGAAATCAACGCGATTGCGAGTTACATCTACACATTGCGCGGCGCCAAATTGCTGACGCCCGGCAAGCTGCCCGAAAACCAGCAACCGGCCAAACCGGCGGGACCGAGTGCGTTTGAATGATTGAACCAACTCGGGCGCGTCGGTGTTTCATCAGTGTGCCCGTATTATTTAATGCCACTAAAAAATCCAACGCCCGATAATGAAAAGCCCTCTACGCTGAAAGAAGTGGACTGGTCGGATTTTCGTGATCATCTGGCGACCGCCGATCGCGATGGCCGTCGGCAATGGATGTATCCCAAGAAAGTCAGCGGCAAATACTATCGCTGGCGCACTTGGTTTAGTTGGCTGCTGTTGCTCATCATGTTCACCGGACCGTTCATCACCATTCGCGGCAACCCGCTCTTGATGATGAATATTGTGGAACGGAAATTCATCGTGCTCGGCCAAATTTTTTGGCCGCAGGATATGATCATCTTTGCCGTCACCGTGCTGATCATGTTTGTGGGCGTGTTTGTTTTCACGGCGGCGTTCGGACGACTCTGGTGCGGCTGGGCCTGTCCGCAAACCGTGATGATGGAAATGGTTTTTCGAAAAATTGAATACGCCATCGAAGGCGACGCCCATCAGCAACGCGCGTTGAACGCTGCGCCGTGGGACGCAAAAAAAACCGCGAAGAAAATTTTCAAACAAATCATCTTTTACACGATCTCCTTTCTCGTCGGCAACGTGCTGCTGAGCTACATCATCGGCTGGCAGGCGCTTTACCAGATCATCACCGATCCGCCCGCGCAACACGTCACTGGCCTGTCGTTCATGATCGCGTTCTCGCTGTTGTTCTACGGCATCTTCGCGCGTTTTCGTGAACAAGCCTGCACGTTTATTTGCCCTTATGGCCGCTATCAATCTGTGGTGTTGGATGAAAATTCCATCGTCGTTGCCTACGATTACAAACGCGGAGAAAAGCGCCACCCGCTCAAGCGCGAACAAAAAATTGGCGAACGCCGCTTTGCCGGATTCGGCGACTGCATCTCGTGCAACCAATGTGTGGCCGTCTGCCCCACCGGCATAGACATCCGCAACGGCACGCAAATGGAATGCGTCCATTGCACCGCGTGCATGGATGCGTGCGACAACGTGATGACTAAAGTTGGTTCGCCGACCGGCCTCATTCGCTATGCCTCGCTAAACGGCATTGAACGCGGCGAAAAATTACGCATCACTCCGCGTATCATCGGCTACTCGGCGGTTCTGCTCGCACTCACTTCGCTGCTGGCAATCTTGATTTTCACACGCGCCGATTTGGAGGCGACCCTGTTGCGCGCTCCCGGCTCCATGTTTCAAAAAATGCCCGACGGCCATTTCAGCAACCTCTACACGATCCGTATCGTGAACAAAACCTCGCGCGAAATGCCGGTGGAATTGCGCCTTGAAAATCCCGCCGGCACGCTGCAAATGATGGGCGGACAACTCCTCGTGCCCGCGCAAAAATTGCTGGAAAACTCCATGCTCGTGGAACTTGAACCCACCGCGATGAAATCCGGCACCACGCCCATTAGCATTGGGGTTTATTCGAACGGCAAAAAATTGCAGACGCTCAAAACCGCCTTCATCGGACCGCGAAATTAATTTATGAAAATCACCCGCAACCTCTGGCCGCTCGGCATCTTCACCGCGTTCGGATTGTTCTTTGTCGGCATGGCCACCTTCGTCGTCGTCGCCTCGACGCATCGCGATTATCTGGTGAACGACAATTACTACGAGCAGGAAATCAAATTCCAAAACCAGATCGAAGGCAAAGCGTTGGCGGAAAAATCCGGCGCGCAGATCAACTTCGATTCCGCGCAGAGCCGCGTTACGCTCGCACTGCCACAGACATTATTGACGCAGAAAATTTCCGGCAGCCTCGAACTCTACCGCCCGTCCGCGCCAAAGATGGATCAACAAATCGCCATCGCACCAAAAGCCGACGGCACGCAGACGCTCGACGTTTCCAAGCTCGCACCCGGCCTCTGGCTGGTCCGCGCGAGATGGAACGTCGGCGGACAGGATTATTTTCTCGAACAGAAAATTAAGATCTAAAACCAAATGGAATTCGGAATCGCCTTTGCCCTTGGACTGCTTGGCAGCCTGCACTGCGCCGCGATGTGCGGACCGCTGATGCTCGCCCTGCCGGTGCCGCCCGGTGGCGCGTGGCGATTCGCTTTTGGGCGGATTGTTTACCAGCTCGGGCGCGTGACCACTTACGGTTTACTGGGCATCGTTGCTGGACTCATCGGCAAATCAATTTTCCTCGCGGGTATCCAACGCTGGTTGTCCATCACGCTCGGAGTCGCCATTCTGCTCGGATTCTTGATCTCAAAAAAAGTTTCGTTGTCCGTGCCCGTCGTGCGAATGGTCGGAAAATTAAAAGCGGCGATGTCGGTCCAATTACGCCAGCGCAGTTTCCGTTCGCTTGCGCTGCTGGGGATGTTGAATGGCCTCCTGCCCTGCGGCCTCGTCTATGTCGCGATGGCTGGTGCCATTGCCTGCAACACGATTTTGGACGGCGTTCTCTACATGACAATGTTCGGTCTTGGCACCTTGCCGACCATGTTGGGCATCAGCTTGTCGGGAAAACTTTTTTCGCCGACGTTGCGCACGAAGTTACGCGGTGCGATTCCGATTGGAGTTTGCGCGCTGGCGGCATTACTCATTTTGCGAGGCCTAGGATTGGGCATTCCCTATGTGAGTCCGGATCTGAGCGCCACGACCCCGACCTGTTGTTCACATTAGTATCAATGACAGTTACGCCATTTAATAAAACAATTCGTCCGGTTCTTTGGGACGAGACAGGCGGAGTTGTAATTAAGCAGGCGGGGTTGCGTGAAAACTTGGGCGGACTTTAGCTGCTGGCCGGAATTGTCGCTCGCCTTGCGGCGGCGGCTCAATTAACTTTTCCACCATGCTGACGCTGCTCAAGCCGGAAGTCATACTCACTCACGAAAGCGACCTCGACGGTCTCTTTGCCGGGCTGTTGCTGCAACGGTTGGCCAAAAAACTTTTTGGCGAACACATCCGCGTTGAAGCCTATCATTATAACCAATGGAAACTCCGCGATCTCCGCGAGAAATCCGCCTGGGTCACCGACTTCGCCTTCGATTCACGCCTCGATAAATCTGATTGGCTCGTCATTGATCACCACGTCACCAACTCTACTGCCAAGAACGCCCGCTTCATCCACGACATAAGCAAATCGGCCGGAACTCTCTGCTACGAACTTTGCTGCCAACATGGTTTGGCAACACCGGCGCTCGACCGCCTCGCACACCTCAATAACGTCGCCGATTTATTTCTTACGGAAGACGCTGATTTCACTATCGCCAATGATTACGCAGGGTTGGTAAAAAATTATTCTTTTTGGAATCTGCACGCGCTCATCGACGGCGATGTGGAAAAATTATTAGATCATCCGCTCCTCGAAGTTGTCGCCGTCAAGCGCCGGGTTGAGGATCCGCTGGGTTATGCCTGGAGCCACAAACATCTCAGGTCCATTTCGCAAGAAGTTGGCTACGTTGACAATATTGTGGGCAACACAAATTTGATCGTCCATCACCTACTCGAAAGAGGAGCAACGAGCCACACCGTCCTCGTCACCCTTTTTCGCCGCGCCAACTGTATCTTCGCCAGTTTCCGCAGCCGCAATGGTGACGCCTTAAAAACTGCCGAGAAATTTCAAGGTGGTGGCCACGCCAACGCCGCCGGGGCGACCCTGCCCAAATCCGTCCGCAGCATTGAAGATGGTCTCGACTACCTCGAACTCATGCTCAACCCCCGCTCGCCGGCGGCAGAAGACACGTTGAATAGCATGGATGCTTTGCTTTCTGGTCTCAACCTCGGTAAAAAATAAGCGCCGATAGATGATACTTCAAGATTCCTCCGGGCAACCGTCGCCTTGTTTCTATTCAGTTTTATGAGTATTCCTGCAAAATTGCCTAAGCTTCGGCACTGAACGGGGAACGTTGCTTACCTTCCAAAAAGTCCAGACCGAGCCAAGCGGAAACGAACTCTTCGACGGTTGATTTTGAAAATCCGACCGTGTGCGCTGGCAATAAACACGTCCCATATTTTTTTAATTTCCCGCATTGATTGACCGCGGGTTTTTAGGTTTCATCTGCCTTGTATTTATGATTTCAAACGCTACGCCTTCCCGTCAGAGAAAACTGCTCGTCGCTAACCGCAGCGAAATCGCTATCCGCGTTTTTCGCGCGGCCACCGAACTCGGCTTCCGCACCGTCGCTATTTACGCCGCCGAAGACCGACTCGCCATTCATCGCTTTAAGGCCGATGAGGCTTACGTCATCGGCGAAGGCAAAGGGCCGGTCGGCGCATATCTCGACATCCCCAGCATCATCACGCTCGCCAAAGAAAAAGGCGTGGACATGATCCATCCGGGCTACGGCTTTCTTTCCGAGAACGCGCACTTCGCCAAGGCGTGCGAGGACGCGGGAATTATTTTTGTCGGCCCGCGCGTTGAACTCTTGCAAAACATGGGCGACAAAACTGCCGCCCGTGCACTCGCGCAAAAAGTTGGCGTGCCAGTGTTGCCGGGAACAGAAGACGCCATCACGGATCGCGCCGAGGCCTTGAAGACAGCGAAGGAAATCGGTTTTCCGCTCATCATCAAAGCCGCGTTCGGCGGTGGCGGACGCGGCATGCGCGTCGTCACCAAGCCCGGCGATCTCGCAGATTTACTTGATGAAGCGCAAGGCGAAGCGGGTCGCGCGTTTGGAAATCCCGCCGTATTTCTCGAGCGCTATATTCCGCGCGCGAAACATATCGAGGTGCAAATTCTCGGCGATAAGCACGGCAACGTGGTTCATTTGCACGAACGTGATTGTTCAGTGCAACGGCGGCATCAGAAGGTGATTGAAATTGCGCCCAGCGTGGAACTCGACGAACGCGTGCGGAAAGAATTGTGCGACGCGGCGGTGAAATTGTGCAGCGAAATCAAATACAACAACGCGGGCACAGTGGAATTTCTCTATGACCAAGATTCGAAAGAATGGTTTTTCATTGAGATGAATCCGCGCATCCAAGTCGAACACACCGTCACGGAAGTCATCACGGGAATTGACTTGGTGCGCTCGCAAATTCTCATCGCCGACGGAAAGAATATGCACGGCGAAGAAGTCGGCATTCCGGCACAGAACGACATTCGCCGTAGCGGTTACGCCGTGCAATGCCGCATCACGACGGAAGATCCCGAGAACAAATTTCAACCGGACTACGGACGCATCCTGACGTATCGCAGCGCGGGCGGCTTCGGCATTCGTCTCGACGGCGGCATGGGTTACGCGGGTTCCGTCATCACGCCGTTTTACGATTCATTGCTCGTCAAACTCACCGCGAGCGCGCCGACGTTTGCCGCCGCATTGCAACGCATGGATCGCGCGTTGCGCGAGTTCCGTATTCGCGGCGTGAAGACGAACATTCCGTTTCTGGAAAACGTGATTCATAATCACACGTTCAGCAGCGGCCAAGCCTCGACGACGTTGATTGATACGACGCCGGAACTATTTAAGTTCAAAGCCAAGCGCGA
>JANYFN010000157.1 GCA_025362675.1 Limisphaerales bacterium
TGGCGTAACAGGCCGAAATGATGATGATCGCTGTCAGCGGCGTGACGAAGCGGAGCCATTGATTTTGAATTTTTTTCATGCGGTCGCTGGGGTTTGTTGATTTGTTGCGAAATGATGTTGAATTCGTTGCCGCCAGATTTCGTAGGCGGGTTCGGCAGCGTTCATCGGAAGATTTTCCAACGCGGCATCGGTGACGCGCGCGGCGGTTTCGGCAGAAGTCTCGCAGAGAATTTTCACCGCGAGGGTCGTGTAGCTCGTCAGGTTTCCCGCGCGCTGACGGGCTTTGGCGGCAAAGGCGGAACCCTGCGCGAGTTGCGGACTGAATTGGCCAGAAAGTTTGCGAAGTTGTTGCAACGCGTCCGCCTCTACGCCGCCGGCACAGGTCGCGGCCAAACCGATGCCGCTCCACAAATCAGGCTGACGCGCCGCGACAAAATTTGAAACCGTCGCGGCGATCAACTCCACATTACCACCGAGCACGAACCAGAGCGAGCGACCGAAGCCCTGATCGAATACGCGCCGTTCGTAGCCCGAAAATTTTTTCGGCGCGGGCTGACCATTGATATATTTTCGCCAGTGAAAAAATCCTTCGTGAAATCCCCACCCGTCAAACGCGAGCCAACCGAGTAGTGAATCAAGTTTTTTTTGCGCCCGACGAAACCCAAATGGCAGCCGCGCCCAGAACCAGCCGATGCCAACGTGGATCATGTAAGCATGGGCATCGCCGGCACCGGCTAAAAATTTTTTGGTCAGAAAACCACGCGCCCGCCAAGGAGTAAGACTTTCGCAAATCGCGAGTCCCATGGCCGCGCCTTCATACGCGAAGCCGCGCACTTCGGCGTCCACTTCCGCCAGTTTCACATGGAGTTCGGCGAGCGAAGCGGATTCCAAAGCGAAATGATAACCGGTCAAAAACGTGCTGCCCACATTTTCTAATCGGCTGCAAACAGTTTTGTTACCGCCGCAAAAACCGCGCTGATCAAACTTGACCGCATCCGCAGGTAGCCCCAACAAACATCGCCGGATAGGGCCGAAATAATTGATTGAATTATTTTTTGGTTTGGTTTCCACGCGTTGGTTTTTTGACAGGAAACTTGGTTGTGAGAGATGACTAAGGGCGGTAATTTTTTCAGCCACGAACCGGTGCTGGGGCAACGACTGGCAACGCCGCAAGGCAGTTATGAAAGTAGTGTTGAGGAATTTCATAGGTTGCCTTGCGGTTGGTGAATGGATAGTTGAGTTGGGGTTTAGGGTAAGAGCGACAAACGGTAGAGACGGTTCGGTCGACTGCTGGCACCCGGATCAGAATAGGTGAACGTATTCGTTATCGGCACAATGGTGGCAATGGTTTCCCAACTATTGAAGCCACTCTCGGTCCGCTGGAGATAATTGGTCGTGCCCGGCACCAGCCCTTGAATGGTGAATTGGAATTGTCCCCCGGCAACGAACTTGCCGCCCTTCAAATCACGCGGCACCGCGTTGTAGTCGGGGTGGAAATCCTCGACGATCACGCTGTTGGTCGGCGCGAGGTTGATCGGCATCACGGCCGCTGGATTGGTGCTCTCATTTTCAAACTCCACCTGGAACGACTCGACCTCAACGGAGCTAAATGACACCCCGTGACCGGCCAACTGAAGTTGGCCAAATAGCTCTCCACGTGAAACGTAGATGTTGGTTCCACCGATAGGATTGAAGATCACGGTGTTGGTGTTGAAATACACTGGCACCGCCTCAGAATTTTCATGCTGATATACTAAGTGCGGCGGAAAGCTGATGAGATTAGTTTTCTGAACCAGCAACGGTTCCACATTCACCAGATCCAGCGACGGCATTGATCCGCCGCCGGGGATATGCACTTCGGCATAAACATTGAAGAAACTGTTCGCGGGAAACCCGCCGTTCGGGCCAGCCTCGACTTGGCCCACGCAGACGGGCCGATTAGTAGCCGCCATGCCAGCGCGCACGGAAAAACCTAGGTGCGTGGTAAGTTGGTCGGTCATGTTCACGGATTTGAGAAACGTGTGAATCACGCGCCCATTGGTCGCCGGACCGGGCCAGGTCGGATGCAACACCAAGTCGGGATCACGGACATAGGTGCGGCCCGGAGCCTGGCCCGCGAGCGCGCCGACATATTTTTCAGGTGAGCTGACCGTGAACGGATCGCTGCGCCCGATTTGCGTGCCGAAATCAAATAGCGTAGGGCTGGTGAAGATGCCGCCTTTTTTGTAAAGTTTCATCCCCTTGCGCCGCGTGACAACGACCGCTCCCAACGGACTGTTGGGAACAATGTTGTCGAATATTTTCACCCAGCGTTGATCGAGTTGGAGCTGGAACTGGCCCATCGAAGTGGTGTAGTCATCACCTGCCGGATAATCGTCGAATGTTTGCGCTTGAGTAGTCGCCGGCACAGCCACTAGCGCGAGCGCGGCCAGGAAGGCGGACACTGGAAGCCGCCCGAATTTTTTTGAGGAAGGAGTTGTTTTCATTTTTTGGTTGGTTGAAAACTTCCGGCTTTCGAACCGTTCGAGCTGGCCAGAAGTTTGGTTACCTTCCCTTTAGCACCGGCGATGCCAACCTTGTAGGAAATAATAAAACCCTGATTTTATAGGAAATAAACGAAATCCTCGGGAGAGAAAAATTATCGGATGCGTTATCGGAACAATTGATCGGGGTGCTGTTCCGCAAGCGGAACAAGCTGAAAGGTGAAACCGACAACCAAGGTGATTAAGCTATTGGGGCGCAAAAAAAGAGTCTGGTAAAACATAAACCAGACTCTTTTACTTACTCACCCCAAACCCACAACGGTATATGAGACCGTGGGCCTGAGTTTTTGTTCAATCTTTTAAAATTGGAAGTTCAGCGCCAATGGCGATGACCGCCGCCATGGTAATAATAGCCGCCGCCGTAATAGCCGCCGCCCCAGCCCCAGAATGGCCACGGATCCACATAAATGTAGGGGTAAACTACGGGGCTTTGCTCAATGGTGGTGGTGATGACTTGCGGCACAGGTTTGCTCGCAGTATTGATCAAAGCATTGAGGACCGCATCGCTGGCCCCCTGATTTTTAAGGGCGATGATCTGGTCGGCAGTTAAGCTGTAGCGGGTGTTGGAATTTTGAATCTGGTTCACAATGACGGAATCACTGACATGCGCTTGGATCATGGATTCCACCTGTGCCATCGAAGGTCCGGGCGGGGGCGCACTGATGGTCGTCGTTCGCGTGGAGACACAGCCGACCAACAGGATGCCGGCCAATGGCCATAGATATTTTATCTTCATCGCCCATCTTACTTCAATGGAGGGTGCGGTGCAAATGCTTGATCGAGCCAGGCGGAAGGGAGCTTCAACCGAGTCGCGGTCAACCGGGTTAGCCTGTCACCCCAACGAGGCGATGGAAACCTGTGGTGAGGGCAAGGATCAATAAACAAAACACGAGCGGTTTAGGTGCTGGCTTAAAAGCGATAGCGCCTCCAAATATGGTGTCAAAAAAAACTCAGTTCCGTCGGGCGTTCATTTCCAAATATCAGCTTCGACTGACAGAAATTATTTGTTCTGGCCATCCATGGCGAGACGGTTGGTTTGAAATTATCCATTGGCAAATGTGGTTTCAGTCCCATGCGTTCCGAACTTGTGGCTTGTTCTGCCGTATTCTGACCAATCAAAAAATAGATGGATTACTATTGCGGATGATCGCTACGGGCAGTCCGAACCCACTTGAATTAAGTGCGTTGATGTCGATTGGAGTCATGGAAGTTCATTGTTCGCGACCCCGCCTCCCCTGTTAGAAAACAAGTTGCCGTAATTTGTGGTGGAAGCCGATAAATTCGGTGGAACCAAATTCTAAAAAATTTTATCCAACATTTGAACTACGGATCTTCTGCGCGCGGTCGAGTCTGATTTCTGAAAATAAACTTACTAAACAGTGAGGGTGCTTGTGCTGATGATATTCTTGTGTGTGAGTCGGAATGCCCTCGGAAAACACTCGGACGAATGAAATTCCGCCCCGTCCTAAGCACCTTGGTAAAAGCGAATTGATGCCCTGTTGAATCTGCTCGACGATTCGGGTTTCACCCCATTTCTGAATCAACAAAACCGAAGGATTCTGATTTGAGTTTCAAAACAGTTCTTGAAAGTCTTTAATAGAATCGTGACTAAATACTATGATGCCCAGTCTATCTCCGAAATCTAATGTTGAAAAACAACGACTGGCGGAAGACCAAACGGGTCGGCAAAACTGGCGGAAATGGGGGCCGTATTTGTCCGAACGCCAATGGGGCACGGTGCGCGAGGATTATTCGCCCGGCGGCACGGCGTGGGAATATTTTCCGCACGACCACGCCCGCAGCCGCGCGTATCGCTGGGGCGAGGACGGCCTCGCCGGTTTTAGCGACGACTGGCAGCATCTTTGTTTATCGCTTGCGTTGTGGAATGGCAAAGACCCGATTCTCAAGGAACGTCTTTTCGGCCTCACAAATTCCGAAGGCAATCACGGCGAGGACGTGAAGGAACTTTATTATTACCTCGATGCGACGCCGACGCATTCCTACTTAAAATTTCTTTACAAATATCCGCAGGGCGAATTTCCCTATCTGCATCTTCTTGAGGAAAACGCGCGCCGGAAAAATCAGCCGGACTCCCTGGAATTTGAATTGCTCGACACCGGCTTGTTCGATGCGGATCGCTACTTCGATGTTTTCGTGGAATACGCCAAGGCCGGGCCGGATGAAATTTTGATGCTCGTCACCGTTCACAATCGCGGACCGGAATCCGCGAAGCTCACGCTGCTGCCACAACTTTCTTTTCGTAACACTTGGTCGTGGATTCCTAATGGCCACAAGCCGAAATTCTCGGCGGACAATGGCGGCATTAAAATCGAGCACGCGCAACTCGGCAATTTCCGCCTCAACTGCGAGAGCAATCCGAATCTGCTTTTTTGCGACAATGAAACGAATGTGCGGCGGCTATTTAATCAGCCGGACGCGTCGGGTTTTTTCAAGGACGCGTTCCACGAATACATTATTGGCGGAAATAAATCAGCGGTGAATCCCGCGCAGACCGGCACGAAGGCGGGCGCGCTTTATGAATTGAATGTAGCCGCCGGACAATCAGCGACTGTGCGATTGCGCCTCGCAAAATCAGACGCGACTTCCGTCGGAAAACCTTGGAATGATTTCGAAGCAATTTTTACGCAGCGGCGAAATGAGGCGAACGCATTTTACGCCGAGTTGCAAAAAGAAATTCCCGATGACGACGCAAAATTAGTTCAGCGGCAGGCGTTCGCGGGCATGATCTGGAGCAAACAATTTTTTCATTACGACGTGCCAGTCTGGTTGAACGGCGATCCAACCCAGCCGCCGCCGCCCGCCGAGCGCAAGCACGAACGTAATGCGGATTGGAAACATTTGAACAACGCCGACGTGATTTCCATGCCGGACAAATGGGAATATCCGTGGTTCGCGGCGTGGGACTGGGCGTTTCATTGCGTCGCGCTCGTGGAGATTGACGCCGAGTTCGCCAAGTCGCAGCTCGTCCTGCTCATGCGCGAATGGTATATGCACCCGAACGGCCAGTTGCCCGCCTACGAATGGGCGTTCGGCGATGTGAATCCACCCGTCCACGCGTGGGCTACGTTTCGCGTTTTTCAAATTGACCGGCGGCAACGTCAGGAAGCTAATCCCGCCGACGTGGGCGATGTATTTTTTCTCGAACGCGTGTTTCAAAAATTGCTTTTGAATTTCACCTGGTGGGTCAATCGCAAGGACGAGCAGGGGCGCAATATATTTCAAGGCGGTTTTCTCGGCCTCGATAACATCGGAGTATTTGACCGCAGCAAGCCGTTGCCGACCGGCGGTTTTTTGAGCCAGGCCGACGGCACGAGCTGGATGGCGATGTATTGCCTGAACTTGCTGCGCATCGCGCTCGAACTCGCGCAGCACAATCACGTCTATGAAGACATCGCGTCGAAATTTTTTGAGCATTTCCTCTCCATTGCCAGCGCGATCAACGGCATGGGCGATGACAGACTCGGCTTGTGGGACGAGGCGGATCAATTTTATTATGATCATTTGAATCTGCCCGACGGCGAAAATGTGCCGATGAAAATCCAATCCGCCGTCGGTTTGATCCCGCTGCTGGCGGTGGAAGTGCTTGATCCCGAATTGCTCAAACAGTTGCCGGATTTTGTCAGCCGGATGGAATGGTATTTGAAACACCGCACGCAGATGGCCTGCCTCATTTCCGACTGGAAAGTTTGCGGCACCGAAGACCGCAAGCTGCTTTCGCTGCTGCGCGGTCATCGCATGAAGGCGCTGCTGCGACGGATGCTCGACGAAACGCAGTTTCTTTCCGCGCAAGGCGTGCGCTCGCTGTCAAAATTTCACGAGCAGCATCCGTATCGCTACGAGACCGGCGGCCAGACTTACGAGGTCGGCTACTGGCCGGCAGAATCGCGCAGCGGTTTGTTTGGCGGCAATTCCAACTGGCGCGGCCCGGTCTGGATGCCGCTGAATTTTCTACTCATCGAGTCGCTTGAAAAATTTCATTATTATTTTGGCGATGATTTTAAAGTCGAGTGTCCGGCCGGTTCGGGAAAATTCATCACGCTCAACGACGTGGCCGATGAATTGTCGCGCCGCCTCGCGAAACTGTTTTTGAAAGGCGAAGACGGCCAGCGTCCGGTGTTGAAATATCACGCAAAGCTCGCGACCGATCCGCACTTCAAGGATTATATTATGTTCCACGAATATTTTCACGGGGATAACGGGCGCGGCTGCGGCGCCTCGCACCAGACCGGTTGGACTGGACTGATCGCAAAATTATTGCGGCCGCGAAAATAAATCGGGAAATCTGAAATAAAAACCATGAGCACAAATCATTACGACGTCATCATCATTGGCAGCGGCGCGGGCGGCGGCACGCTCGCGCTCAAGCTCGCGCCGTCTGGAAAAAAGATTTTGATTTTGGAACGCGGCGGTTTTCTGCCGCGCGAAAAACAAAATTGGGACACAACAGAAGTCTTCGTGAAAAATCGCTATGTCTCGAAAGACACTTGGTATGACAACGATAATAAACCGTTTCAACCCGGCTCGCATTATTTTGTCGGCGGCGCGACCAAGATGTATGGCGCGGCTTTATTTCGTTTGCGAAAAGAAGATTTTACCGCTCATAAAACTGCTGATGGCGTGACACCAAACTGGCCGATTAGTTACGACGAATTGGAACCTTATTACACTCAAGCTGAAAAACTTTACAACGTCCACGGCCAGCGCGGCGATGATCCGACCGATCCGCCGGCGAGCGCCCCCTACCCCTTTCCGCCCGTCAGCCACGAGCCGCGCATCCAGGAACTCACCGATAATTTGAAGCGCGCCGGTTATCATCCGTCCTTTGCGCCGACGGGAATTTTACTGAACGAAGCCGACGCGCCAAAAAGCAAGTGCATCCGTTGCGACACTTGCGATGGATTTCCTTGTTTGGTTCACGCCAAGTCCGATGCGGAAGTCATCGCGGTGCGGCCAGCATTGCAATATCCGAACGTGACCTTACTCACGAATGCCCATGTTCAACGGCTCGAAACCAGCGCGAGCGGAAATGAAATTTCCAAAGTCATCGTCGAGCGTGACGGCCAGCGCGAGGAATTTTCCGGAGACTTGGTCGTCGTGTCCTGCGGTGCCGCGAACTCAGCGCGCTTGCTGTTGATGTCCGCCAACGACAAGCATCCGCGCGGTTTAGCAAACGGCTCGGACATGGTGGGCCGCCATTATATGTTTCACAATTCCGTCGCGCTCGTCGCCCTGTCGCGGCGAGAAAATGAAACTGTTTTCCAAAAGACGCTGACGGTGAATGATTTTTATTTGCACGCGCCCGACTACGAATTTCCGCTGGGCAACATCCAGATGATCGGTAAATCCAAAGGCCCGATGTTTCAGGCGGACGCCCCGAGTTTTGCGCCGAGCTGGACGCTCGACCAGATGGCGAAACACGCCGTGGATTTTTGGCTCACCGGCGAGGATTTACCGCTGCCGCAAAATCGCGTGACGCTGAATTCGCAAAACGAAATTCAACTGCACTACGAATTTACGAATCAGGAACCGATCAACCGGCTGCGAAAAAAATTGCAGTCAATGCTGGAGCATCTTGATCTGCATCCGCACCTCATCCCGAATAATCTTTATCTTGGAAAACACATTCCCGTCGCAGGCGTCGGCCATCAATCCGGCACTTGTCGCTTCGGCACCGATCCAAAAACTTCCGTGCTCGACGTGAACTGCAAGGCGCACGAACTTGACAATCTTTACGTCGTGGACACGAGCTTTTTCCCCAGCATCGGCGCGGTAAATCCGTCGTTGACCGCCATCGCAAATGCGCTACGCGTCGGCGACCACTTGTTGCAACGCCTGAAATAAAATGGCGCGACGCAGCGAAATTTTGACCGTGTATATCGCCGGCGTGATCCAAGGAATCGCGCTGGTCACGTTTCCGGCGGCGAGCGCTGTGTTCACGAATCCTGGCGACTATAATTTGTCTGGCACCGAATACGGCGGCATGTTTGTGCCGCAGGCGATTATGGCCGTGGTGGCCTCGCTGCTCGGCGCGGGTCTGCGAAATCAGCTTGGCACAAAACGAATTTATTTGCTCGGACTCTTCGCAAATCTGCTGGCGATGACGCTGCTCGTCGCCAGCCGCTTCGTGATGAAAGATCATTTGCTGGCGTATGGAATTCTGCTGGCCGCCACGACGTGTATGGGCATTGGTTTTGGTTTTACCGTGCCAGCATTAAACACATTTGCCGCCGCATTTTTTCCGCAAAAAGTGGACAAAGCCGTGCTGACGCTGAATGCGCTTTTGGGTTTGGGAACCGCGCTCGCGCCCGTGTTTGTCGCGCTGTTTGTGGGCTTTGGAATTTGGTGGGGACTTCCCGTGCTGGTCGGCGCGCTGATTCTCGCATTGCTTTTATTCAGCTTCAGCCAACCGCTGAACGAATATAAAAACAACGCCGCGCCGTCGCAAAAAATTAAAATAAAATTTCCCGCGCGCTTCTGGATTTTCGCCGCGTTTGCGCTGCTCTACGGCATTTGCGAAACGATGAACGGCAATTGGGCTTCGCTTTATTTGAAGGAACATTTTGGCGCGAGCGCGTCCGTGTCGTCGCTCGCGCTGACGATTTTTTGGAGCATGGTCACGGCGGGAAGAATTCTTTTCGCGACCATCGAAAAATGGCTGCCTGAAGAAATGGTTTGCCGGATTTTGCCGCTCGTGGTGACGGCGGCTTTGATCGCCAGCGCGTGCGTGCCGAAAACAAATCCACTACTCGGCATTTTGACTTTTGCGCTTGCGGGGCTTGGCTGTTCCGCACTGCTGCCGCTAACGATCAGTTTTGGCCAGAAAGAATTGACGACCATCGCCGCGTCGGTGGCGGGCGGGCTGATCGCGTTCTACCAAATCGGTTATGGCATCGCCGCGTTCGGCGTTGGCCCGTTGCAAACGGCGGGCTTGGACTTGCATATCATCTATGGCGGAACCGCAGTTGTCGCGCTCGCGCTGTCCGTGCTATCCTTCGTCGTCACGCGAAAACCGCGCGCGACGGTTTGAAATTTATTTTCACCATCAACCTCATCAACCAAGGAGAAAAATTATGAATCTGAAAGGCAAAGTCGCTATCGTCACCGGCGGCAACAGCGGCATCGGCATGGCCATCGTGTTGGAACTGGCAAAACAAGGCGCGAACATTGTCATTGATTATGTTGCGCATCCTGAAGCGACCGAGGCGCTCGAAAAACAGGTGCGCGATCTGGGCGATTGCGCGATTGGTGTGAAGGCGGATGTGAGCCAAGTGAGCGAGCTGCAAAATTTATTCGCGACTGCCGTGCAGGAATTTGGCCGCGTGGACATCATGGTCAACAATGCCGGCATCGAAACGCGCACATCCATTCTCGACACGACGGAGGCGCAGTATGAAAAAGTTCTCGCCATCAATTTGAAGAGCGCGTTTTTCGGCACGCAGCTCGCTGCGCAGCAAATGATCAAGCAAGGCGGCGGCGGGCGCATCATCAACATCACGTCGGTCCACGAAGACTGGCCGATGCCGGGCAACACGGCTTACTGTCTCTCGAAAGGCGGGATGCGGATGCTGACGCGCACGGCGGGCGTGGAACTCGCGCCGCATAACATTCTCGTGGTCGGCGTCGGCCCCGGTGCGGTGGCCACGCCGATCAACCTTGGCACGATGAACGATCCGGCGTTGCTGCAAAAATTGAACAACGCCATTCCGCTTGGCCGCATGGCGAGGCCGGAAGAAATCGCGAGTCTCGTGGCGTTTCTCGCGGGCGATGGGGCCAGTTACATGACGGCGACCACTATCTTTGCCGACGGCGGCATCATGCAGAGCAGTCCGGGACTTTGAGGCGGTGACTTTTATTATGGAGGTCTTAACTTTATCCCGCATCCAGTTCGCCGCGACGATTTCTTTTCACTATATCTACCCGCCGTTGAGCATCGGACTGGGTGTCCTGCTCGTCATCATGGAGGCCGCGTGGCTCAAGACCAAAAATCCGATCTATCACCAGATGGCGCGGTTCTGGACGAAAGTGTTTGCGCTCACGTTCGCCATTGGTGTGGCGACGGGCATCGTGATGGAATTTGAATTCGGCACAAACTGGGCGACGTATTCAAAATTTGTCGGGGATGTTTTTGGCAGCGCGCTCGCGGCGGAAGGAATTTTTGCGTTCTTCCTCGAATCCGGTTTTCTCGCGGTGCTGCTTTTCGGTTGGGACAAAGTCGGACGCAAAATGCACTTTTTCTCGACGTGCATGGTTTGTCTTGGCGCGCATTTCAGCGCGGTGTGGATTGTCGTGGCAAATTCCTGGATGCAAACGCCGACCGGTTATCACATTGTTGGCGAAGGTTTGAAAGCGCGGGCGGAAGTCACGGATTTCTGGCAGGTGGTTTTCAATCCTTCGATGCTCGACCGTTTGTTCCACACGATTTGTGGTGCGTGGCAGGCGGGTGCGTTTCTGGTCATCAGCGTGAGCGCGTGGTATGTGCTGAAAAATAAATTCGCAAATTTTGCGCGCGCCTCTTTACGTATCAGCCTGACGGTGGCGTTGATCGCATCGCTGTTGCAACTCGCCAGCGGCCATCACAGCGCGCAGGGCGTCGGAAAAAATCAGCCGGCCAAGCTCGCGGCGTTTGAAGGGCTTTACAACACAACCTCCAACGCGCCGCTCACCGCGATCGGTTATGTGGACGAAAAAAATGAAAGAGTTGTCGGCCTCCAGATTCCCGGAATGTTGAGCTTTCTGGATCACAATGATTTTCACGCGGCCGTCACCGGCCTGGACGCGTTTGCGCCGCAAGACCGTCCACCGGTGGCCGCGTCGTTTTTCTTTTTTCATGGCATGGTCACGGCAGGCCTGGCGACGATCGGCATTTCCGCGCTCGGTTGTCTTTTTGCCTGGCGCAGAACGCTGTTCCAACAGCGCTGGCTGCTTTGGTTGCTCGTTTTTTCTGTGCTCGGTCCGCAAATTGCCAATCAATTCGGCTGGTTCGCGGCGGAAGTCGGTCGCCAGCCGTGGCTCGTTTATGGCCTGATGCGCACGCCCGAAGGACTTTCCAAAGTGGTGCAGGCAAATGTCGTCCTCACGTCTCTGATTCTCTTCACGTTCATTTATTTTCTGCTGTTCGCGGTTTTCATTTATCTGCTGAATGACAAAATCCAGCACGGCCCGCACGATGACGATTTGATTCCGTCGGGCAAACTGACTTTACCGGATGAATTGACCGAACACAAAAAGCCATGAACTTCGACCTCAACACCATCTGGTTCATCCTCGTCGGCGTGCTGTTCACCGGCTACGCGATGCTTGACGGCTTCGACCTCGGCATCGGCGCGCTGCACCTGTTCACGAAAAAGGACGAGGAACGCCGCGTCCTGCTCAATTCCATCGGGCCGGTCTGGGATGGCAACGAAGTCTGGCTCGTCACCGGTGGCGGCGCGCTGTTCGCCGCGTTCCCGAATGTTTACGCGACAGTGTTCTCCGGTTTTTATCTCGCGTTTTATCTGCTGCTCGCGGCGCTGATTTTTCGCGCGGTGGCGATTGAATTCCGCAGCAAGCAGCCGATGAAATGGTGGCGGCAGATGTGGGACGTGAGCTTTTCCGTCGGCAGCATATTGTCGTCGCTGCTCATCGGCGTCGCGCTCGGCAATCTCGCGTGCGGAATTCCGATTGGCGCCGACGGCGAATTCGCCGGAACATTTCTGGGCTTGCTGCGGCCCTATCCGCTGCTCGTCGGCGTGACGACCGTGGCTTTGTTCATGATGCACGGCGCGATTTACGGCGTGATGAAAACCGAGGGCGCGCTCCACGACAAACTGCGCCGCTGGGCGATGAACTCAATCATCTTTTTCGTGATCTGCGCCACGACGACGACCATGGCCACGCTGCTTTACGTTCCGCACATAACCGCGCGTGTGCATGAAAATCCGTGGCTCTTCAGCCTCGTGCTGGCGAACATGCTGTCCATCGCCAACATCCCGCGCGAATTCCATCGGGGAAAAGACTGGCTGGCATTTCTCTCGTCGTGCGCCGCGATGATTTCGCTGATGGCGCTCTTCGCCATTGATCAATATCCGAACATGGTTTTCAGCCGGCCGAATCCCGAAAACAGCCTCACGATTTACAACTCTTCGTCGTCGCCGAAAACACTCGGCATCATGCTCATCATCGCAGGCATCGGCGTGCCGATCGTGATTGCCTACACGATTTGTATCTACTGGATTTTTCGCGGCAAGGTGAAGATGGACCGGATGAGTTACTGAATTAACCAATGCCCGAGAAATTCTCTGATCAAGTTAGTGCAGCTTGTCACCGCCCCCTCGTCTGAGCAGCATTGAACGAATTCCAAATGAATGATGAGCATCAACAAATTGGTAACTGCGATCAGGAGTTGAAAGTGCTGGCTGTCCGTGAAAGAAAATTTAAGGGAAAATGGGAGTCTTTCAAAAAAGTGCTGCGAGGAGACAAGACGCTTGATCCAGATTACGCCAACGACAAATTTAACGAAGAAAAGGCGAAGTATGAAACAGCGATAGGTTTGATTGACCAGGAGCGGGAACAACTCATCGCGAAGTTGCGTTGACGACTACGAAAAAATGAGGACCTGACCAGAAATTTTGCAGCCTCGCATTACCGAAAGCCAATCAGCGCAAGGGTTTGAATAAGACACAAAATCAATCTGCATTTGTTGCGCATTTTCAAATTTGAGTTAAAGTTCGAGGTTCTAAACAGAAAGCTATTCAGAAATCGTGAACCAAACCCAAGCTGGCATCGAAATTTTTCATCAACCAAAAAGCGCTCCTCAACAACAATCAAATTACATAAGTATCAGCCATACCCAAAACGGTGCTCGTTTTTGGGGGGACTATTTCGGATTGCGATTGTTTTTTTCAAGATCGCCTTAGTGCCGATTTTGACCACGTTCGCTATGGCAGAGGGCTCACCATTGGCAAATTTTGACCGTCGAGCAGAGCCCCTTTCATCGTCGATTTCAGCAAATGCGAAAGTTGGGGTTGTAAATTTAGCTCGGGACAATGCCGCCGCAAATCTGCGTTATCTAATCGCGGATGTGCGCATCGATAGCGACCCCATTTTTGGAGGGCCGAAGTTTATTTCGTCAGCCCGTGAATTTTTGACCGGGCCAAACGGCAGCGGTCCCACAATTTCGGCTGCTACGGAAAAATTGTTTTCCAACAACGAACTGCATCGCGGTGTAAAAACCTTCCTGACCGAGCATCGTGCGTTATTCGGCTTTGGACCGGAAGCGTTGGCGACTGCAAAAGTGAATCGGGATTATGTGAATGGTTCAAGCGGCTTTGATACTGTGGTCTGGCAGCAGCAATTGGAAAATGTTGCGGTGTTTGAATCGGTATTCCAAGCGCACCACACTAAAAACGGTGAACTGATCAACGTCAGCAGCCAGTTTGTCCCGGATCTGAAGACAGCAGTTTTGAACATTTCCAATCGCACCACCCTTCTCGCATCGCCTCCAGTTTCAGCGCATCAAGCCCTTGTGTTTGCGGCACAAAATATCGGCGAGGTTTTCACCACGAATCAAATCGACGATTTGGACACTGCGAGCGGTGCGGAAAAAACCCAGCATTTCCGGGGATTTCCAGTTTTGAATAACTCAAGTGCCTGCTTGACGTGGCTGCCAGTGGATGCGTCCACTTTGCGTTTGTGCTGGAATGTGGAAGTGGCGATCCGCGGTGCACATCAAACAGGTTCACAAAATGACCGAAGCCCGAGGGCGCAAAGAAATGTCAGTGCAAACGCTTGACTGGGTTAAAACGTTGGGTGATTTGCCACAGCAACACGCCCTCATCTTCCGCAAGAACGATTCGCAGAAGCAGAGGATAACCTCACCGACGAAATGAGTGAGTCGGAATCTTGATTCGCCGCGAGTGCCATCAGTTCCGCCGCGTGTTTATTGACATTGGTTTCCTCTTTCGCCGCCGGTATGAATACGGCGGGCGAAGTGTCAACGGCGGGTCGCGGCATAACTGCTTTCGGGCGTGTTGACACTAAAGCGTAAGGCCTCAAAAATGAGGGCAACGACAATCAAGCCGTCGCGTGACCATCTAACTGGCGGCGGATGCCGAGTGGCCGCATACGGACGAAGTGAATGCCGGTATCCGTAAAGACTTCGGCTTGCCAACCACCCGTCCGCTGGCACTGTAAGGCAAATTAAAAGCGCACGAAGCATCCCGCCCTCAGTCGGATCAAACTAGCTAGCTGTCGGCGGGATGAAAAAAGGCGCAGGCCAATGAGCCTGCGCCTTTGAGCGGATAGAATCAGTCTTTAGCCAATTCCTGCCACAAGTGCGCGCTCATCAACTGGCCTTTTTCAAAACAGTCGAGGCTGAATTTCTCGTTCGGCGAATGGGCGTTGTCGTCCGGCAAGCCGAGACCGAGCAACAATGAATCCGCGCCGAGAATTTTTTTGAACTGATTCACAATCGGGATCGAGCCGCCCTCGCGCATGAGAATCGGTTCGTGACCAAAGGCCTGTTTCAACGCGCGTAACGACGACTGCGCCGCTTTGCCGGTGGGCGAAACTAAATACGCTTCCGCACCGTGGCCCGCTTCGATTTCCAGACGCACCGTCGGCGGACAAATCTTTTTTAGATGCGCGAGCACAGCGTTGCGAACGTGCTCGGGTTTTTGATTCGGCACGAGGCGGCAGGTGATTTTCGCCCGTGCCCACGAGGGAATAATCGTTTTGCTGCCTTCGCCCTGATAGCCGCTAGTGAGGCCGTTGATCTCAAACGTCGGACGCGCGCTGCGTTGTTCGCTCGAACTGAAACCGCGTTCACCAAACAATTTTTTCACGCCGATCATTTTTTGCAATTCGGCATCGGTGCCGGGCAGGCGAGCATATTGTTTGCGCTCGTAAGCCGAGAGCGGCACGACGCCATCATAAAATCCGGGAATGGTGATGCGTCCGTTTTTGTCGCGGAGTTGCGCGAGCAACTGGCTCAAGGCCATCGCGGGATTATCCACCGCGCCGCCGAAACCGCCAGAATGCAGGTCGCGCGCCGGGCCGTGCAGCGTGATCTCAAACGCGATGATGCCGCGCAGCGAATAGCCGAGCGCGGGATGTTTCGGGCTGGGCATTCCCGTGTCGGATATGACCACGGCTTCGCAATCGAGCGCGCGGCGGTGTTTTTTAAGAAACGTGGAAAGACTTGCGCTGCCAACTTCTTCCTCGCCTTCGATCACGAACGTCAGATCACAAGGCAGCGGCGTGCCAGTTTTCAAATAGGCTTCCACGGCCTTGAGGTGCGCGAAGTTCTGGCCTTTGTTGTCCGTGCTGCCGCGCGCAAAAATGTTGCGCCCGACGATGCGCGGCTCGAACGGCGGCGAGGTCCACAGATTGAACGGCTCCGGCGGCTGCACATCGTAATGGCCATAGACCATGTAGTGCGGACGTTTGGTTTTTGATTTCACGCGCGGCGTCGTGGCGGTGACAATCGGATGCCCGGCGGTGGAGTGGATTTTCGCGTCGAGGCCAATGTGTTTGCAATGCGCCGCGAGCCACTGGGCGCAGGCAGTCAGATCATCATCGTGCTGCGATTGCGCGGAAATGCTGGGGAAGCGGAGATACTCGCAAAATTCGGCGAGCGCGCGTTTTTGATTTTGTTTGAGATAATCGAGGACAGCTTGCATGACCGCAGGCTAGGTGGTTTGGATAAAATTCACAACCGGATTCAGGTCGAGTGGTCGGGGGGCGTTACGCGCCGCGTCTCGAAGAGAAGCGTTGAGAATAGCCCGGCATTTCAACGCCGGTTGATGTCCCCAAGAATTCAGTCCCCACGGGCCGATTGAAAAATTCAGCCGTCCCGTGGGGAATTGTCACCTGACGAATTGAACCCGGCATTGAAATGCCCGGCTATTCTCAAAGGTTCCGCTGGAACCAGCTTATCGTGAAAGTCGGTTAAAAATAACAGCATCGCTCCCAGTCGGTTACCATGCCTGAATGTTATCGTCAGAGAAGAAACATGGTATTTCCTAAAAATGTCACCCACCCGCATAGTGTCGGCATGAAGACATTACGAAAAGCAAACGAGCGCGGCCACGCCAGTCACGGCTGGTTGGACAGCTATTTCACCTTCAGCTTCGCCGAGTATTACGATCCGCAATGGATGGGCTATCGCAGCCTGCGCGTGATCAATGACGATCTTGTCCTCCCCGGCATGGGCTTCGGCACGCATCCGCATCGCGACATGGAGATCATCAGCTACGTTTTGAGCGGCGCGCTGGAGCACAAGGATTCGATGGGCAATGGCCGCGTCATCCGCGCCGGTGAATTTCAATACATGGCCGCCGGCACCGGCGTGCAACATAGCGAATTTAATCCGTCCAAAACGGAGCCGTTGCGCTTGCTGCAAATCTGGATTCAGCCCGACGAAAAGGGCGTGAAACCGCGCTACGCCGAGCGGAATATGGCGCAAGCCGAGACGGGCAAACTGCATCTCATCGCGAATAAAAGCGGTCGCGATGGCGCGTTTGCGATTCATCAAGACGCCAGCTTGCTGCTTGGCAAACTGGATGCCGGTCAAAACGTAAGTCATCCGCTGGCGGCAGGACGCCATGCGTGGCTTCACGTCGCGGAGGGCGAAGTGAATATCAACGGCGCGAAGTTGTCGGCCGGTGATGCGGTTGGCGTGACTGAAGAACATGTGCTAGAGATTTCGGCAACGAAACCTTCGCAGGTTTTGTTGTTCGATTTGAATTGAAACCCACGACAACCAAAATTAAAAAATGAAAATTGCCACCATCATCGCCCGCACCTTGCTCGGACTTATCTTCGTCGTGTTTGGGCTGAACGCGTTCTTTAACTTCATTCCCTTGCCGCCGCCGAAAGGTGAACTCGCGGGTGAGTTTATGAAAGCACTGTTCGTCAGCCATTATCTTTACGCCGTGAAATGTTTCGAGATTTCCGGCGGCTTGATTTTATTGAGCGGACGCTACACCGCGCTCGGCCTCACGCTCGTCGGTCCGGTCATCGTGAACATTTTGTTCTTCCACACGTTTCTCGATCCCGCAGGATTGCCCATGGGTATCGTGCTGGCCGTGCTCGCGTTGTTTTTGCTCTGGCGGAATAAAAGTGCGTTCGCGGGTTTGGTGCGGAAATAAATTCTCATGCAACTCGGCATAGACAGCTTCGCGGCGGCGCATCTGGGCGCGGTCTCGCAAACCAGCGAGGCGGAGAGTCTGCGCAACTTGATCGAACGCATCGAACACGCCGAGCAAGTCGGCTTGGATGTGTTCGGCGTGGGCGAGCATCATCGGCGCGAGTTTCTCGATTCCGCGCCGGCGGTGATTCTCGCGGCGGCGGCGGCGCGGACGAAACGGATTCGGCTCACGAGCGCGGTCACGGTGTTGAGCGCGGCCGATCCGGTGCGCGTGTTTCAAAATTTTGCGACGTTGGATCTGCTCTCGCAGGGCCGCGCGGAGATGGTGGTCGGGCGCGGTTCGTTCACGGAATCGTTTCCGCTCTTCGGCCTGGCACTGAAGGATTACGACTCGCTGTTTGCCGAGAAGCTCGATCTGTTGCTGAACATCCGCGAGCACGAATTTGTCCACTGGTCCGGCAAACATCGCGCGCCGCTCACGGGGCAAGGCGTGTATCCGCGCCCGGTGCAAAATCCCATTCCCATCTGGCTCGGCGTGGGCGGGACGCCGGAATCGTTCGCGCGCGCGGGCGCGCTGGGCTTGCCGTTGATGATCGCCATCATCGGCGGCGAGACGCATCGCTTCCGGCCGCTCGTGGATGGTTATCGCGAGATGGGCCGTCGCGCCGGACATTCGCCCGAGCAATTAAAAGTCGGCGTTCACGCGCTCGGTTATGTCGCGGAAACCACGAAGCTGGCCACCGATGAATTTTTCCCCGGTTACGCACGCAGCTTCACGGACATCGGCAAGGAACGCGGCTGGCCGCCGATCACACGCGCGCACTTTGAGGCGGCGCGCAGCCGGCGCGGGGCGTTGCTCGTGGGCAATCCCGAAGAAGTGGCGGAGAAAATTCTGGAACACAGCGAGTCGCTCGGCGGCATCGCGCGGATCAGTTTTCAAATGGACGTGGCCGGTCTGCCGCACGCGAAACTGATGCACGCCATCGAATTGCTCGGCACGCGCGTCGCGCCGGTGCTGCGCGCGAAAAATATTCTGGCCCAATGAAACCAACCGTTGACCATACCGGCGTTTTGGCGGCGAAAGCTGCGGTCGCTTTAACACCGGTTTTGAACGGGTTCGCCGACCGTTTGTCTGTAATGTGAAAAGATTATGAAACGCCTTTTACAACTCCTCGCCGTGCTGATCCTATTGGCCGCCGGGATGACGTGGCTGGCCACCGGAGCCAATCGTGGCTGGACGAAAACGAGCGTGGCGGTGAAAACGCTCGACGAGGTGACCGGCATCGAAGGCATCACTTACAAAAAACAATTTCTGCCCGGCGTGGATTTTCTCGGCGCGGCCTTGGGCGGCGCGGCGCTGCTCGCGGGTGCATCCTTTTTGTTTCGTAAACCAAAAGCAAATAACCAACCAACAAATAACCAATAAATACCAATGAAACTGACACACATCCTGCCACTCCTCACTCTCACCACGGCGGTTTATGCCGCGCCACAGTCCTTCGATTTCAAAGATCCGAAGGGCGTGAACAACGCGGTCTTCAAACTCGACGCGCCGCTGGAATCCATCAACGGCAGCGCGAATGGCATCAGCGGCAGCGTTTCGTTTGATGCGGAAAATCCCTCAGCCACGACCGGAAAAATCACCGTGACCACCGCGTCGTTGACCGTGCCGAATCCGATGATGAACGGCCATCTGCATAGCGACAAATGGCTCGATGCGACGAAGTTTCCGGAAATCACGTTCGAAGTAAAATCGCTGGCGAATGTGAAGACCGAAGGCAACGCGACGACCGCAGATGTCACCGGCACCTTCACCCTGCACGGCGTGGCGAAAGAAATCACCGCGCCGATCAAGCTGACCTATCTCAAAGACAAACTCGGTGATCGCGTGCCAAACATGAAAGGTGATCTGCTGGTCATCCGCGCCAACTTCAAAATTAATCGCGAAGATTTTGACATCAACAAAGGTCAGTATGAAGACAAGGTTTCTCCGACCATTGATCTTTCCTTGGCCATCGCAGGCGCAGCGGTTACGAAATAATTCATCCACCTCTAAACCATAAAACTCAAATTTATGCCTACAGTATCTGTCATTTATTTCTCTGGAACCGGCCACACGACGAAGCTGGCCGAAGCGGTTCAATCGGGCGCGGCGGCGGTGGCTGGCGTCAAAACCAACCTCATCGCCATCAGCGGCAAGGACATCGTTGAAGGCCGTTACAAAAACGACGCGGTGTTCGCGCAACTCGATGCGAGCGACGCCATTATTTTTGGCAGCCCGACGTATATGGGCGGACCGGCGGCGCAGTTCAAAGCCTTTGCCGATGCCTGTGGTGCCAAGTGGTATACAAGTGCGTGGAAAGATAAAATCAGCGCGGGCTTCACGGTTTCCAGCGGGCCGAGCGGTGATAAATTGAGCACGTTGCATTATTTTTTCACGCTCGCCATGCAACTCGGTATGATCTGGATCGGCCTGCCGGAATTGCCGATGAACGACAAAGGCATCAATCGCTTGAGCAGTTACAGCGGCGTGATGGCGCAAGCGGGACAGGAAGCCGTGGACGTAGCGCCGAACGCTCAAGATAAACTCACCGGCGAAATTCTCGGCAAACGCGTCGCCGAATATGCATTGAAGCTAAAAAAATAATTCTTCCGCAAAAGCACCGCGCCGCCGGATTCATTTCTGGCGGCGTTTTTTATTCGCTGATTGATGAAAACATTCGTCGATGCTTTCAGCTAACGCAGAAATCATTTTCCGCAACTGCGTCTGCGTGGTGCAATACGGCGGCAGGATGGCGATGACATTCCCGATGGGCCGCGTCAACACACCGCGTTTCGCCATTGCCTCGCACACGCGGATGCCCGCGCGCTCGGACAAGGTAAATGGCTCGCGCGTTTGCCAGTTCTTCACCAGTTCAATTCCCGCTACCAAACCGACTTGGCGGATGTCGCCGACGTTTGGCAAAACCCAGAGCGATTGCAATTCTTCGTGCAACCATTTTTGAAGTCGTGTCCGTTGCAACACCGATTGCTTGGTCTGCAAGATTTCCAAACTGGCCAGCGAAGCCGCCGCGCCAAGTTGATTGCCGGTAAAACTATGGCCGTGAAAAAATGTTTTAAACTCCTCGTATTCGCCGAGAAATGCGTCGAAAACTTTTTGCGTTGTCAGCGTCGCGGCCATTGGCAGATAACCACCGGTTAGACCTTTGGCGACGCATAGAAAATCCGGTGTGATGCCGACGCGGCCCGTAGCAAACAGTTTTGCCGCGGCCGGATTTTTGGCGACGTTGGCGATGGCTTTGTCGTCCACATGACAAGTCACTCCCGTGCGGCCGAAGCCCGTCATCACTTCATCCGCAATGAGCAAAGCCCCGTGGTTGCGGGCGATTTCCGTGACCTGCCCCAGCCAGCCGCTCGGCTGAGGAATCAGCCCCGCCGCTCCTTGCAGCAACGGCTCGAAAACAAACGCCGCGTAGGGATTACCTTTTTTATTCTGCGCCAAAAACTTTTTCTCCACGAGGCCGACACATTCCCAGTTGCATTTGCGATATTTCCGCGCGTCATTGCGTTCCGGCTGGGCGCGATTGAACGGACAGCGATAACAATACGGAGCCATCACCTTGTCGGTGCGGAACAACATTCCGCCGTAGGCTTTGTGGAACAGATTAATATGGCCGAGCGAGACTGCGCCGATGGTGTCGCCGTGATACGCGCCTTCGAGTGAAAGAAATTTTGGCTGGAGTTCAGGCTTCAGCTTGTTCCCCGACAGCCTAAAGGCTGAACTCCAACCGCGCGTGCGCAGTGTGAATTGATAGGCGAGTTTTAATGCCACCTCCAGCGCGGTAGAACCGTCATCCGAATAAAAAACTTTCGATAATTTTGAATTTTTATTTTCGAGTTTCAGGTCCGCAGCGTTGACGAGATTTTTTGCAAGCACCGAGGCCGGTTCATTCGCGAAACCGAGCGCGGATGAGTGCGCGATTTTTTTTAATTGCCGCGAGATGGCCGAATTGATTTTCGAATGTTGATGGCCGTGAAGATTGGTCCAGATGGAAGAATTGGCGTCGAGATATTCTTTACCACGAACATCGCATAGCACGACACCTTTCGCGGACACGATGACGATCGGCTCGCCCCGCAGCCAGTCGCGCATCTGCGTGAACGGATGCCAGACAAATTTCCGATCAAGTTTGGCGAGGTGATTCATGGTGGGTTGATCGGTGCGGCGAGCTGCGTGACCGCCAGCGCGGCACCTAGTTTTGCGACGTCCGTTGCTGAATGGCCGGCTGTCAAAGTGATGCGCAACCGCGCGGCACCGCGTGCCACCGTCGGATAGCGGATGGCGGGGACAAAAATATTTTGTGCGCGTAATTTCGCCGCCAACTCCATTGCCTTAGCCTCGTCACCGATGATCATTGGCATTATCAAACTTTCGGGAGCAGTGATGGTTCCGCCGGACGCAGCCACAGAGTGTTCCAGCAAATTTGCCAGATGCCACGCCTGAGAACGCAGTTGTTCTCCTTCGACGGACTGAACAATATTTATTGCCGCCATTGCCGCCGCCGCTGTGGACGGCATTGGTGCGGTGCTGAAAATAAAACTTCGCGCGCGGTTCACCAGAAAGTCAATCAAGGCGCGACTGCCGCCGATGTAGCCGCCACTCGCGCCTAGTGCTTTTCCCAGCGTGCCCATTTGGATTTCAATCTGATCGCTGACCCCAAGTTCATCTGCCAGGCCGCGCCCATTTTGTCCAATGATACCAGTGGCGTGAGCCTCATCCACCATCAGCCAAGCGCCGTATTTTTCCTTGAGCGCGACAATTTCCCGGAGTGGGGCGCAATCGCCATCCATGCTAAAAATGGACTCCGTGACAATTAACGTTCGGGGACTTTGGCTTAATGTTCTTGGGCGCGAGCTGGACCACTTCAAAATGGTTTCGAGATCATTCAAATCGTTGTGGTCGAAAACGCGAAGTTTCGCACCGGAAAGTTTTGCGGCATCCACGATGCAGGCATGAACCAGCTTGTCCAAAATAATCACATCGTCTTTGCCGATGAGCGCGGGGATGGTTCCGAGCGCGGCGGCGTAACCGGTGGAAAACGTCAGCGCGGCCTCGGTTTTTTTGAAGTCGGCGAGGGCTGCTTCCAATTCGTGAAACGGTGCGAGCGAACCGCAGACTAAGCGTGACGCCCCAGCACCGGCACCAAATGTTTCCAGAGCTTTGATCGCGGCTGCTTTCAGCGCGGGATGATTGGCTAGGCCAAGGTAATCGTTGGAGGAAAAATTGAGGAATGTCTGATCGCTGATTTCAATCTGCGGACCTTGAGCGGAATCTACTTGGCGCAGTTCGCGGAACAAGTGTTGTTCGCGCAACGCAGCCAGGCGATGGATTAATTCATCAGTGAATGAAGACATTTTTCAACCACAGATAAACACAGATGGATGAGGATGGAAAGCGGGGCGTGTTCACAAATTGGGGCACGGGCTTCGCGTGCGCGACGATAGCCAAAGTCCGGTGCCGGTCCAGTTTATCCAATGGGCGGTATCGCCCAACGGCCTTCAATCATGCTGGCGGTGACGTTGCCGTTGTGTTCCCAAACTTTTTCGTGGACGCGAGAAATTTTTCCGGCGAACGGAATTGTAATCAAATCGGCAGACGCATTTTTTGCCAGCTCGCCGATTTTTCCGGCGAGACCGAGGGCGCGCGCGCCGTTGACGGTGGCCATCTGCAAAATGGTCTCGGGCGAAACGGTTTTGTCGGCGGCCGCCAGCGAACGCATCTCGGCGAACATATCGAGTTGCGGTTTTTGTTTTCCAATTTTGCGCGTGGTGGCGAGGCTGTCGGTGCCGAGACAGAGATTCACGCCAGCCGCAGCGAGGCGGGCGCGTTCAAATTTCGAGTGATTAAAATAGTCATGGCTGCGCGGGCAATGGACGACGTGGGTTTTGTTTTTGGCCAAGAGTCCAGCGTCGTTGCGAGCAAGGTTGTTCGCGTGGATGGCGAGGATATTTTCACCGAGTAATTTTTGCCGGGCGAGGTGGGCGATGGGCGAGCCTAGGGCGCAGTCGGAGTTGTCGCGGCCGTTGCGCGCGAGCCAATCGTGCATCTCGCCGCGGGCATGTTGAAACATTTCAAATTCCTGATCTGACTCGCCAACGTGGATACACGCGCGCCAGTTGCGCTTGAGGATGGTCTTGGCTGTGAGTCGCAGTAACTCGGGCAGGGTCGAATAAGGTGCGTGGGGCGACAGCATGGCGCGATGACGCGGATGGCGCAGTGATTCAATTTTCTCGACGGCTTCACGCAAAATATCCTTGGGCGAGCGGCGTGATTTGATGCCGGTCATTTCCAAAAAGGAAAAGATTCGCAACGGGGTGGCGTCCCAAACTTCGGGCAACAAATCGGGCATCGCCTCGATATCGGCCACGGTGGTGCTGCCGGTTTTCAAAAGTTGGTGAGCGCCGCGCAACCATGATTGTGCGTAGTCAGAATAGCTCCAGCCGGATTTGTGCGCGGTGATGGCAGCGATCCAGTCGGTGAAGGTTTTTGGCGGTGGCAATTCACCAGCCATGTCCGTGTAGTCGAGATGACAATGCGAATTGACAAGCCCGGGCAACAAGATGACTTCGCCGAGATCAATAATCTTTTCGTTGGTGGACCGGCGCAGGTTTTTCCACGGAGTGACCGACCGGATTTTATTTCCCGCAATAAAAACCGCGCCGTCCTCGATGGGCGGCGCGGTGATCGGGAGAATTATTTTTGCGCGCAGAATCATTCTTCGACAGTGGCGCGACGCAGCGCCTTCACTTTGGCGGCGTCTTTGTGTTTGCTGACTTTGAATTTTCCGTGACGTTTGCGGATTTGCTGCTCGATTTTTTTGGTCACGGCGTCAATGGCAGCGTAGAGATCGCTTTCAATATCCTTGGCAAAAAGATCGGGGCCGCGCACGCCGAGGCGCATGGAGCAGGCGAATTGTTTTTCCGGCGCGCGGGTTTTATCATGTTCGAGCGTCACGCGGGCGTCAATGGCCCAGCGGTCCAAATGCTCCAACTTGTCCAACCGTCCGAGAATGTGGTCTTCGATGGCTTTGGTCAGTGTCACGTTATGCGTGGACAGAATTAGTTTCATGTCTGAAGCATGGGACTTGGGACAAAAAAAATCCAGTTTTTTAACGTCGGCAGAACCAACTCAGCGAGATTCGTGCCAAAATTACTTGAGCTTAATGGTGATTGGGTTAAGCTGCCGCAAATGGGTCCCGGAATTTCATTATCCCAAAGGCTATCTCAGTCGCTCGTGCTGGCACCGCAGCTTCAGCAGTCGCTGGCATTGCTTCAGGCTCCTACGCTTGAACTTAAGGCTCTCGTCGAGGCGGAACTTCAACAAAATCCTGTGCTGGAAGAAATTCCGGAGCAGGAAATGGAGGTTTCTGAAAAAGCCCCCAACGAAGACAGCGATACCCCCCAAGTGACCGATTATGCCGAACCGCCGGAGGACGTGAAGTTCGATTCCGCGACGGAAAAGCCGACGCCGGAAGCCAACGATGAATGGCAGGCTGAATTCGATAAACTCGTGCAGCTTGATCAGGAGTGGCGGGATACTTTTGCCGGTGCCAGCCAACCGAGTCGCGCCACCACCGAGGACGAGGAAAAAAGACAGTTTCTCTTCGATTCACTCACGGCGGAAACGTCCCTTGCGCAGCATCTCATCGAGCAATTGCGCGATACGAAATTGAGCGATGAGGAACGCGCCAGCGCGGAACTCATCATCGGCAACATTGATGATTATGGTTATCTGACGCTGCCGGTGGAAGAACTCGCCACTTCCACTCAGTTAGCGCCGGAGAAAATTCTTGAAGTGCTCAGAGTCATCCAGACCTTTGACCCCATCGGGGTTGGCGCGCGCGATTTGCGCGAATGCCTCATGCTTCAGATGGAACGCGCCGGGCTTGATACGACGCTCGAATACACTATCTGTCGCGACCACATGGAAGCCCTCGGCAAACGGCGTATCCCAGAAATTTCTCGTAGCACCAACACCACCCTCGACGATGTGCAGGAAGCGATCACGCGGATTGGTCGGCTGGATCCGCGCCCCGGCCGGGCTTTCCTCTCCGTCACCGAACAATACGTCGCGCCCGAAGTATTTGTCGTGAGGAATGGCGATGACTACACCGTCACCACTAACGACGAACAGATTCCACACCTCCGCATCAGCAACGTCTATAAAGATTTGATGGCTGGCGGCGGCGATAATGCTGAAGTCAAAAACTACATCCGCGAAAAAATCCGCGCGGGCAAATTTCTCATCAAGAGTCTCCACCAACGCCAGACCACGATTGCGAACATTGGGCGCGAGATCGTTAAACGGCAGCGGGAATTCATGGAGCACGGCATCACCCATCTGAAGCCGATGACCATGTCGCAGGTCGCCGAAGTCGTCGGGGTCCATGAAACCACCGTCAGCCGCGCCGTCTCCGGCAAATATATCGAGACTCCGCAAGGCGTGTTCGAGATGAAATCATTTTTCACCGCCGGTCTTCAGACGAGCGGCGGCGGCGGCGACGTTTCTAACGCCAGTGTCAAAGATATGGTCGCCGAAATTTTTAAAGGCGAGAACAGCACCAAACCGCTATCCGATCAGGAAGTCGTGAAGATGCTCACCGATAAAGGCATCAACATTGCCCGGCGCACGGTGGCCAAGTATCGCGATGAACTCGGCATCCTGCCCTCCAATTTACGGAAAGTATATTAGGTCAACCGCCTGGAAACACCGGCGAAAACTTGATAATGCTTGAAAAACACTAAACTTTGGCTAGATTGCGCCGAAATCAATTTTAACGTGTTTAATTTCTGTTCTCCTAAAGCAACCACGATTCGCCAGTGCCGTATCACGATGGCCATTTTAGCGTCGTTGCTGCTCGGCCATGTGGCCAAGGCTAATCTTATCAACACGACGAGCTATCAGTTTATTGGTTCGATCAATGCAGGCAGCTCTGGCGAAGTATCACAGACTTTCAGCACCGCGCCGGGCGAGCTGTATCAAATCACCTTTCAGGGCTATGCGTCTTCCATTTATACGCCGACCAGCCTGAATTTTTTGTGTGGCGACATGCTGAACCAGTCGTTGGTAGGAGACTTGAGCCGCCAATATTACATGTGGTATTTGGGACGATCTGACAATTCGCTGGTGACGTTCAACTATTTTGCCACGGCAAATTCAGATACCACGACTTTGCAATTTCAATACGCGATGACGAGTGAAAATTATGGGATCACCATTCGGAATCTGTCGGTGAATCTCGTGCCCGACGCCACCTCGACCGCCGCCTTGTTGTCCATCGCCGGCACGGGAATCTGCCTCATGCGCCGCTGGCTGAATCGATCCCGCTAGAGATACGGCGCGAATAGACGCGCAAAGGCATCACGTAATTTTCCCGGCAACGACCGTCCATCCACTTCGCCCAAGCTCACCTCGCGGGCAACGCCAATTTTTCGCGCGATAAGTTTCTCCATCTCCTCTCCAAACTTACGACCATATGCTTCCACATTTAATTCAAAATTCAACCGCAGGCTGCGCGCATCCCAATTTGCCGAACCAAAGGAAACCCAGTGTCCATCCACGATCATCAACTTGGAGTGATCGAACGGCGGCGGCGTGAGCCAGAGGTGGCAACCGCGTTCCAGCACTTGCCACCAGAGCGCGCGCGATGCCCAGTGCACGAACGGTAAATTATTTTTTGCGGGTAGAATGATGTCCACGCGCACACCGCGCAACGCCGCGAGATTCAGCGCGGTGATGAGCGCGATGTCCGGCAAAAAATAGGGCGTCAGGATTTTCACCGAAGCCTGCGCTTCGCCCAGCGCGGCCAGCATCGTCCAACGCGCGTTCTCAAAATCCGCATCCGGCCCGTCCGGCACGACGCGCGCGATCACATCACCCGCCTCGGATAAATCCGGAAACCAAGGTTCGCCTTTAAGAATTTCGCCCGTCGTGAAATTCCAATCGTTCGCAAAAGCTTCCTGCAATTCCGCCACCACCGGGCCGGTGACGCGAAAATGTAGATCCTGCACCGGACTGGCGGGGTTAGCTAAGAGCACGTTGCCATGACGCAGATTCATGCCACCCGTAAAAGAAATTTCTCCATCCACCGTGAGCGACTTACGATGGTTGCGGAGATTGATGGTAGCCACGCGCCAGGGTGTGAGGATGGAAGTCGGCAGAAATTTTGCGAACGGAATTTTAGCGTGACGCAGCTTCCAAGTGATCGGCGGAAAGGAATAGCGTGTGCCGGCAGAATCCACCAGCACGCGAACCAGCACACCGCGCTCAACCGCGCGTTTGAGCGCGGCGACAAATTTCATTCCCGTTTCATCGTTGTCAAAAATGTAGCTACACAGTGAAATTGATTTTTGTGCGTTCTCGATCGCTGCGAGCATGGCGGGAAACGCCTCGTCGCCGTTCACCAATGGATCAATTTTATTTCCGGCGGTAAGTGGTTGAGCCGCGACCCGGCTGACGACCCGGGCGATGTGTTGCAAATGTTCTGCCCCGGCAGCCTCCGTATCGCCCAGATTTTCCGGAACCGCGCGGGTAAATATTTTGTGAACCCTAAGTCTGATAGCGTGACGCCGGATCCGATTGACGCCCAATACAACATAGCAGAGGGAACCGAGCGCGGGCATGGTCCAGATGACGCCAAGCCAGATCGTTGCGGCGCGCGGGTCGCGTTTGTTCAAGAGCGCGTGGCCCGAGGCGATCACATTCGCGAGCGCTATCAGCGCCGCTAGTTGCGGCCAATATTGAGCAAAGTTGCTGAACCAATCCACGCGGGAGTTTCAGCGGAAAATTTACCGGGCGCAAGCGTGAGAAAATGACGTCACGATTTTTCATGTGCCCCCCAGCAGGTTTGTTGTATAAAGCCAGCATGGTCCATGACCGAACGATTGGAACGTTAGATCGGCTGAAGCTTCCGCTCTGGCTCCGGGCAGCGATTTTTTCTTTGAGCTATTTTCTGTGCGCGTTAATTGGCAGCGCACTCTCGGCAAACGCGGGAACTTATGTCAGTTTCTGGCTGCCTGCGGGATTGTTTGCCGCCGGCCTATTGTTGGCTCCCAAGCGCGAATGGTTCTGGCTCTGCCTCGCAGTGTTGCCCGCAAACTTTGCCTTTGACCTAATTCATGATGTGAATCCGAATCCAACGGTCATCACTCTTTTTTACGCGGCGAATGTCCTGCCAACGGTTGTCGGCGCGTGGTTGGTGCGTCGGTTTGTTGCGGAAACTGTAACGTTGGCAACGCTCAACGAGTTTTTTGGAGTTTTATTTTTCTGCGGAATTTTAAGTCCCATGATCGGCGCGTTCATTGGAGTCAAGACGTTGGTAACCTTCGGATTGTCGGACACTTTTTTTAAATCATGGCTGATCTGGTGGCTGGGTTGTGTGATGGCCGTGGTGGTTTTCTTGCCGCTATTACTGGCCTGGCTAGCTCGACCGAATTGGTCAGTCTGGCTTTCAAGGTTTTCGGATGCCAAGCGGATTGAAGCCACGCTGTTGTTCGGCGGAATGTTTATCACCGCTTGGCATCAACTCGTGGTGGCGGAAGGAATCAATGGGCGGATCGTGCCACTGCTGATTTTTGTGTTGTGGGCCGGCTTGCGCTTTGGACTGCGCGGGGGCTCACTCGCGGTATTTTCACTGTCACTGTGGATGGCCTGGTTGACGACAAAATATTTAAAGGGACTTTCGCCGGAAGAAATTTCGTCTGCCGAATACATGTTGACCCTGCAAGTTTTCATGGCGGTGGCGGCGGCGGTGGCGCTGGTGCCAGCCGTGGTGATGGATGAACGGAACCGGTCGTTTCAGCGGTTGCGCGAGTCAGAGGAGAAATTTTCCAAGGCATTCCGCACCAGCCCAAGTTTGATGTCCATCACCGATTTAGAAACGGGGCGCTACTTGGAAATTAACGATGCCTATGAAAAAATTCTAGGATTCAATCGGGCGGAGCTCATCGGTCGTTCGCCAGTGGAACTCGGGCTGGTGGTGGACTTGGCGTTGCGCGAGCAAAAACTGGCGCAACTGAAAGCTACCGGCTCTATCTCAAACTGGGAATTACAAATCCGGAATCGTGCGGGCGAGCTTTTGACTTTCATGCACAGTGCCGAAGTTATGGCATTGGGCGGACGGCCATGTGTGCTGCGCGTTTCTCATGACATCACCGAGCAGCGAGCGGCCGCGCAGGCAACGCGCGAGTCTGAAGAAAAGTTTTCGAAGGCGTTCCGGTCATCGCCCGATGCCATGGCGATCTCGGATCTAGTGACGGGCCAGTTCATGGAGGTGAACGATGGTTTTCCACGGATTTATGGTTATACGCGCGAAGAGATGGTCGGACGAAGTTCCATCGCTTTGGGCATGTGGCGTGATGCGGAAGATCGCGCAGAAATGTCCCGTCGGTTGAAAAATGATGGTGCCATCCAGAATCTGGAAAGCATGGGCCGTAAACGGAACGGCGAATTATTTCCCAATTTGTTCAGTGGTGAAATTATTGAATTGAAAGGCCGACAGTGTCTGATTTCCGTGGTGCGCGATTTGACCGCTCAAAGGCAAGCGGAACAGGCGTTGCGGGAGAGCGAGAAAAGTTTGCGCGCGACGATTGAAAACACGCCGAATGTGGCCGTGCAGTGGTTCAATCGTCAGGCCCGGGTGGTGTATTGGAACTATGCGTCAGAAACGATGTATGGTTGGACGGCGGCGGAGGCGATGGGCAAGACGCTGGATGAAATGATTTTCACACCCGAGCAAGCGGCGGATTTTGCGCAGGTGCTAAAAGAAATCGAACACACTGGCAAACCGTTCGGCCCGGCGGAATTTCCATTTAGACGACGGGACGAAAAAATGGGCGTGCTGCGTTGCACCGTGTTCCAAATTCAAATTCCTTCCGGGGAACCGGGTTTTGTCTGCATGGACGTGGACCTCACGGAACAGAAAAATGCGGAGCAGGCGCGCGAACAGGCGGTCACCCGCGAGCAACAATCGCGCATCGAATACACCCTGCGGCTGCTTGCTGCGCAGGAGGCAGAGCGCAAACGCATTGCCACCGAACTGCACGATAGTCTGGGACAAAATTTATTGTTGATAAAAAACCGGGCGCAGATGGCGCTAAAACCAGCCGGCCAGTCGGCGGAAGTGCGTGCGCAGCTTGAAGTCATCAATCAACTCGCTACGGCTTGCATCGCTGAGGCGCGGCAAATCTCGCACGATCTCCATCCCCATCAACTCGAACATCTCGGGCTCAAACGTTCGTTGGAATTGCTGCTGGCCAATACTGCGGAGGCAAGCGAAATCAAATTTACCTGGAAAATTGATGAGACAGAAAAAATATTTCACGGCACTGCCGAGATGAATTTCTACCGTATCCTGCAGGAAAGTTTGAATAATATCTTGAAACATTCGCAGGCAAAAAATGTGGAGGTCAGCCTCGAACGGGATATCCATGAAGTGCAACTGCGGATCACGGACGATGGGTGTGGTTTTGATGTGGCCACGATGACGCAAAACAAAAAAGGGATGGGGTTGCAAAACATCATTGAGCGGGTGCGGATGCTTGGCGGTAAGGCCGGCATGGATACCGCCCCCGGACGGGGCACGCGCGTTATGGTGACGGTGCCCATTCCGGCGGAACCGGAGTAAGATTTTTCTGGAAGAAAATAAACTTTAGAACAAGATGGCGTAGTCATGTCAGACAGAATCACAGTCTTGATCGTGGACGATCATCCGCTGTTTCGAAGTGGTTTGCGGCAGGTGATCGAAGCTGATTCGCGCTTTGAACTAATTGGTGAAGCGGGCGATGGCGAATCAGCGTTGAAATTTATCCTCGAACAAAAACCGGCCGTGGCCGTGCTCGACATCAATTTGCCTAAGCTGACCGGCTTAGAGATTGCCCGTAAACTTCAAGGTAAAAAAATCCCCACCCGCCTCATCATGCTAACCATGCATAAGGAGGAAGAATTGATTAATCGCGCACTCGACTTCGGGGTCAACGGCTTTGTGCTCAAGGAGAATGCAGTGGAAGATATTCTGGTGGCCATTCGAACCGTGGCCGATGGCGGTCACTATTTGAGCCCGAGCGTTTCGGGGTTTCTGATCAAGCGGAGAAATCGGGCGGACTCGCTCACGGCGCAGAAACCTGGTTTAGATGAGCTGACCAAAGCCGAGCGCCGGATTTTGAAACTGATTGGCGAAAAGAAAACGAGCAAGGAAATCGGCGCGGAACTTTTCATCAGTCCGCGCACGGTCGAGGCTCACCGCGCCAATATCTGCAATAAATTAGACTTGCGCGGGGCCCACAGCCTGCTCCAATTCGCCCTCGAAAATCGCTCATCCCTCTGACTCCTCCTTCTCGCCCGTGTGGAAAAGCTAGGTAGTCTTACCTAGTAAAATACCGGCTTCTACTTAGGCAAAAATATGCAGTGCCAACAATTACGCTTTGCTCCTGCCTGCACTAATTTATAGCAGCATTCAACCTATGAACCCTATGGCTAAGAAATTAATGATTGTCGATGAGCGCGCGATGTCCCGGCACCTCGTCCGTCAGGCGGCGGCGTCTCCGCTCGACACCGTTCTGGAATGCGTTTCGCCGGAAGAGGCGCTCAAATCGTTAGGCACTTTTCAGCCCGATTGCGTGATGGTGGGCATTTCCTGTCCGCCACCCGGCGCATTCGACGCGATTAAAATCATTCGTAAAAAACATCCGGAAATGCGCGTCGTCGCCGTGACTCACTTTGATGACACGCAATCGCGACTGGATGCAAAAGCGGCCGGTGCCTCAGCTTACGTGACGAGTCAAAACCTTTCCGAATTATTCCTCCTGGCGGCACCTGAACGCCTAAACGTTCACTCCGTTCCGCCGGCCACCAACCGACGCAAAAAGAAATAACCGGAATCTGATTTACATGAAACTAATGATTATTGATGACCACGCCGGGATGCGCACCACGATCCGACAATTGGTATGCGCACCCAGTGATACGGTTATGGAATGTGGCTCCGGCGACGATGCGTTAGTCGCTTTTAATAGCTTCAAAGCGGACTGCGTGACGGTGGATATCAGCATGCCCGGCCAGTCCGCCTTCAAGACCATCCGCGCCATCCGCGAAACGCATCCGAATACGCGAGTGATTTGCGTCACCGGTCACGACCTGCCGGACTATCGGCGCGCCGCGTTTGAAGCCGGTGCCGCAGGGTTTGTCTTGAAGGACAATCTTTCCGACTTATATATTCTCGTGGCTACAAAACGTCTCATCACAAATTTACAAGTATAGCGATAATTTATTCGTAAAGGTTTTAATTACCGGAGCGTGCCCGGCTCCGGGCGTAGTTGCGCTCGCCGGAAATTGCCCATGCCCATCCCAATTCCGTTGAGGTGGCTGCGTCCGGTGCCGGGCACGTTTCAAATTGATTCGCAGTTATCATTTTGGCGGCGCAAACGTGGCGTCCGTGAGCGTTTTCAAAAACGCCACCAACGCACATTTATCCGCCGCACTCAGCGGCACGCCTCCGTTCGGATGCTTGGCCAGATTTGGATCGAGCGTTGAACTACGATGCAATCCCGTAGCGTAATGTTCAGTGACTTCCTCCAAAGTCTTGAATCTGCCGTCATGCATATACGGTGCGGTCAAGGCAACGTTTCGCAATGATGGCACAGAAAATTTCCCCCGGTCACTTGGTTTACCCGTAGCTTTTTCCCGTCCGAAATCTTTAAACTCACTGTCGAGACCATTATTTGCAAACGCCTGACTCTGGAAGAGTGGCCCGCCGTGACAATGAAAACAATCGGCGCCAAACTGTTCGCGGCGCGGATCGTATTCGGTGGAAAACAATTCAAACCCGCGCTGTTCCTCGGCGGAAAACGATTCTTCACCGCGCAGCGCCCGGTCGAACTTGGCGTTGAATGAGGTCAAGGTGAATAGATAATTTTCCAGGGCCAACGAAATTTTTTCGGCGGTGATCTCCGGAGAACCAAACGCGGCGGTGAACCAAGCCGGGTAATCACGATTTGTCGTCACCGCCGTGAGTCGGCTCAGTTCAACCTCTGATTTCTGATTTCCAACCTTCGATTTCTCCGGCAGTGTTTCCACCTGGCGACGGCGTAGTTTCACCACCAGGTTGGTCAGCGACTGGTGCATCTCAATCGGATTTTGGATCGGCTGCAATACCTGCTCGCGCAGGCTTTTCGCACGGCCATCCCAGAAAAATTCTTTTTTCCACGCGAGGTTGAACAACGGCATCGAATTACGCGGGCCGAATTCGCCTTCCGCGCCGCGCGCCGTTTTGCGCCCGTCCGTGAAGGCTTTTTCTGGCGCGTGACAATCCGCACACGCTTGCCGGTCGTTCACGGAAAGTTGCTGATCGAAAAAAAGTTGTCGGCCCAGCGCCACGCGCTCGACGAGTAGCGGATTGTCTCGGGGCAGATCGGGAATCGGAAACGTCAAGCTGACTTGAAATTCATACGGTGTGAATCTTTCCGGCAGATACAGCGGCGTGGGATGCGCCAAAGCGATTTCAGCCGCGCTCAACTGCGTGACGCGGCGGATGCGAAATGCGCCCGGCAAATTTTTTACCAGCGCCGCCGCAATCGGATCGCCAGCGCGCGAGTGCGTCGAGGAACCATCTTTACCGAACGCGAACGGATGCGGCGCGTTGAGCAATACCCCCAAGTCAAAGTCCATATCAACTTTGGTTTCATTGGTGATTTCCAGCGGGACAGCAAGCGTGACCCGGACGGCATTCGTGTCGCGCGCCAAATGATACGCCCAGCCATCCATCATACCGGATGAGTTACGCCATAAACCTTCCAGCGCGAGAAAAATAAATCCGCCCTGCCAGCTCCAGTGCAAGCCATTCACGTTGGGGTTCAGCGGATGCGTCGCCGGAAACTGCGCGATATCCGCGTGATTAATATTGGCATTCAGGCCGATGGTGAATCGCACCGCCCGAAATTCACCCACTGGAATCTTATCCATGCGGATGGCATTACGATCTTGTTCGAAGTCGAGCCAGGCGACGGAATTGGATATTTCCAGCCAGGAACCGTCGTCGCGTTGGAGCGCAAATTGGCTGACGAGATAGCTGACGCGGGTGATGGAGAATGTTTCGCCCGCTGAAGTCTGATAACGGAACGATGCGGGCTGAAGATTTTCACCGGAGACCTTGGGCGCGATTTCAATCTGCAGATTCGCGCTGCGGGCCGCGCTTGCAGGCAAGACGATTGTCAGCCCACACAGGATGGGGAGAAGTCTGCGGATAAAATATTCTGACAGTTTCTCGCCGGCCCTGCCCGCTCGCAACAGCGACAGCATCACGACCAACGCTGGTAGGCGCCGTCGCATAATTGTCCGTTGTAAAAATGTCATTGGTTGGATTTCTGGGGAAGGATACGTGGATGACTGCTGATTCCTGACGAGTAAAAGATTCCAATAGGTTGAGAGGCTCAGTCAAGGCGTATGTCTGCGAACTCCAGATGCTTTGTGCCGCCGTTACCCAGCCTCGCAAGGCCGGGTAACGGCAATAAGTTGCGTAACGAATCCCAACGGAATTGCCGCGTTAGTGCGTTGGGGCGTGGGCGGACGAATTTACTTGAGGAAGCAAAAATCCGGCTTGCCAACAACGCCCGCCCTTTGCAAAGCCGCCTTCATGTCGGCCGAGGCCAGGAGCGCCTTCGCCTTGGCGATATTGGCGGCGGCGAATAAAATGACGACTTCATTCGGGGCCTCCACGTTGCGGAGCAGGTGCAGTTCTTTCAGACCGGCGGCCTGACGCGCGGGGGCGTGCGCGGTGTAGGCACGTTTCCACTTGGCGAAGTCGGCGACCTTATGGCGGATGAGCAGATGTTTCATACTTTGGTTGTTTGGTTTTTCGTTGTTTGTTAATTGCCACCGGTTGGCAAAATCTTGTGCGCGGTTATTCACTATTGAACGGCGGGACTGGGTTGCTCACCCAGCGGTCTCGTCAGTATCCAAGCCGGTTGGCTTTTTGGGAACGATATCTTTTACAAGCCAACTAACAATCCGATCCGCGTGTCTAAGAAAAAATACGGCGAGCGCACCATTGAACCCAAGACGGAATAATATCAAATACTCATAACGGGAAAATTGCGTGCCCGGTGCGAGCCGCTCCAACAAATCAGCAAATTCGAGGACGGCATTAATGATAAACCACAGCGCCTGCACCCGAATAAGGATTACCGCAAACTGCCTAAATGTCATCCGCTCCCAAAAACGCTGTTCCGCTGGCGAAATGATATGGCCAAGCGCCTCCGGCGAGGAACTGACGAACGCATCTGTGCTGCAAGCTGAACAACTCATCGTTTCGTCGGGGCTTTCCAAACCGCAGTTTGCACATTTCTTCATAAAGCCAACTCGCCGGGGATTCAGATGGATGCTAAAAGGCTACCCCTTCTGCGCCCCGTCCGCTACCAGCGCGGCGATTAGCTCGTTGTTCTTCGGGATGAGCGTGAGCTTGCCGTCGCTTTCTAGCAGGCGTTTCACTTCCAACACGTTGAACAACGCGGCGGACACCACCTTGTCCTTGGAGATCTCCATCAGCGCATCGCCCACGATCTTCGGGTGAACGGCGTCGGCTTTCGCCCGCTCGATCGCGGCGGTGCGCTCGGCGGTGCTCGTGATGATGCTCACTTGATTCGCACCCGCCTGCTTGATGGCGGCGGTCACCTGGCGGAGACGGTTCACCACCTTCGCCTCGATCTGCGCAATCATGTTCACATCGCGGAAATGCACCTTGCGGATGTAAACCGAGCCGAGTTGATAACCCCATTCGTTGCTCTTCGGCGAAACTTCCTCGCGCACGGTCTGACTCATCGAGTGACGATTCTCCAGCATCGAGTCCAGCGGCATATTACTCAAGCAACGCACCGTGGAATTGCTCACGTTCGCCCCGAGCGAGCCGCGCGGATCCGCATTCTTGAAGAGAAACGAGATCGGATCGCTGATATACATCTCATACCAGATGCCGATACCCATCGGCGCGCCTTCCTCCGAGTTCACCGGCTGACTGCGCAGGTAAGTTTGGTCCAGGCGCAAGTCCAGTTCGTAGCACTTGCCGAAAAGGTGGACGATAAAGGCCGGCATCCCGAGTTTCGCCGGCAGAAACACGAAGCCGGGTTCGTTCAACGTCGCGATGACTTTGCCGAACAGCACATATACTTTGCACTGCCCCTCGCTGACGATCGTATAAAGGCCGAAGGTGCGCGCCAACGCCAGCGCCACCGGCACCAGCACCGTGCACGCCACCAGCGTGATGAAGAAAGCCATGAAGAAAGCGGGAATGGTTAGCATATTATTTGGCCTCCAAGATCACATTTTGAGCGCGGCTATAGAGTTCCAGCCGTTTGTTGCGAACATACGAATCCAGCGCGTCATCCCCCGCTTTACGCAAATCACCCAACTGTTTCGCCATCTGCCGCAACGGCTCCACCTCCGCTTGCGCGTTCAGCGTCTTGATCTCCACCGCGCGTTTGGATTGCTCGATGTTTTGATCCGCCGATGCCTGCGCGAGACTGATGTCCGAAGACACTTGATTGTGCGCGGTATTGATCGCCGCCAGCGCCGATTCCACTTCCGGCGGGGGATCAATGCCCGTAATCAGCGTGGCATCCAGCACAATGCCATAACGCGCCGCCGACGAAGCACATTCGCGATCCATACTTTCATTGATCTGGCGCAGATTTTTGCGCAGATCATTGATCGAAATGCCCGTAACGATACTCGCCTCGGGATCTGTCTCCAGCGCCTTGGGCGCTTCGAAGTTCGCAATGCGTTCCCGCAGAATCGAAACGAAGTAACCCACCACATGACTGATCGGCCGCTTCACCCCGAAGAGATAGGCGTAAAGATTGCGCTCGGAAATGCGATAGCGAATCTGCCCCGTCAGCCCCGTGTTCAACTGATCCTTCGTCACCGCTTCAAGAACCTGCCCCCCGGCGTTCGCCGAGTAATCATCGGGATCAAACGCCATATTCAAAGTCTGCGTTGCCACCGATACTTTATAGACTTTCTCCCACGGCCACTTGAAATACGGACCACCGGGCTGGATCACGCGCACCTGCGGATAGATATAGCGCAGCTTCTCATCCTCATTCAGCGAATCGGAGATCGGATCGCTCAGCGTCGTCATATCCGGCACGCGATCCGCGCGACCAAAGCTCGTCTTCACCGCGCGCTCGTTTTGATCCACGGTATAAAGGCCACCCACGAGATAGCGGGCCAGAAACCAAACGATGAAGCCAAGGAACGAACCAATGAAGATGGAGCCAGTCATGCCGCCACGTTAAACCCGCCGGAAGCCAAGTCGAGTAATTTTTTGCAACTCCAGAGGCGACCATTGGCTAGCGGCGAGCGCATGGTAGAAGTTTTCGCGCTGCGAAAACTCCGCCCGCGCCGGGCGGGCGGAACGAGCGTGATGGAGCTTGCGCCTCGCCGCGCGGGCCGTCGCCTGACGCTCCGCTCGGCGGCGGGGTTCTCGCAGCGCGAGAACCGCTACCACGCGGTGGTGGTAATCGCGGCGCAGTTGTCAGCAGAGTGACTACCGGCCACCATGAACCGCCCGCCGAGTGAGCTAACCCGCGTGCGGCAGGCCATTTCTCGCGTGATAAAGGGCGTTATCGGCATACCGGAGGGAGCCATCGGCGCGCAGCAGGCCATTTCCCGCAAGCCGAATGTCGTTCCCAGCATGCGGGTCGTCGCATTCGGCTTGCGGGATGCCGCATTCGGCGCGATGGATGGCGCATTCGGCTTGCGGGGAATGACCTCCCGCAAGCCGTTTGGGGTAAACCGCGCGACTTTTGCTCCCAACCGCGCGACTTTTACCTCATCCCGCAAGCCGAATGCGACATTCGGCATGCGAGTTGCGACGACCGGCATGCGGGTAGCCGCATTCGGCTTGCGGGAAATACCCCGTCGCAGGCGGGAAACGCCCGCGCGGAGGCGGTTAATGGCGGAGCGGATGCGGCGGGCGGCGGCCCGCGCGCGGGTTACGGACTTTGGCTCACGGCGCGGGGAGAATCGTGAGGCTGTGTTGCACGGGCACAAGCGCGGTGGCGATGGCGGCGGCGAGGGGGGCGCGTTCCGCTTCGGTTTCATTCACGATCTTGGCCATGTCGGCTTGGGCGGCTTTGCTGTGAAAGCCGGACTTGATCTGCTTGGTCTCGTAGGCTTGCTTGGCCGCGACGGCTTCATCCACGTGCTTGAAAGCGTCGCAAAAGGGATTGTTCAGGAAATCAGCGGCGAGGTTAATGCCTTCCGCGAGTTGGGCGGCGGAATAGGTATTGGTGGTTTGGCCCCAGATGATTTGGTAGTTGGCATTCGTGGCGTTCTTGACGACGAGGCGGAAGCGGTTCAAGTCTTGAAAGAAGGGGACGAGGGTGGTGCCGGAGCGCAGGGAGTTATCACTATTGGTATCACCGCTGACGCAGAAGGGATACTTCGTGCTGGTGACGGTGAGGGTGTTGTCCTTGAAGCTGTCAACGGTGTGACCGGCGGTGGCGGTGGCGGTCTGCGCGCCGAGGTCCACGCTCAGAGTGCCGAGATCGCCATCCAGTCCCATGGCGCGGAGAAACGAATAGGCCATGACGAGATGCCCGGCCCAACCGGGATGCACGCCGTCTTTGCCGGAGACCATGTAGGGACTGTTCGCGGTCGGGGCATAAAGGGTTTCGGCGCGGTAACTGGCGTTGAACATCGTCCAGAAAACGTCGGCGTAGCGGGCGTTAAGACGTTCGGCGATGGCGATGTCGATGTCGCGAAAGGCGCAGAGATTGACATTCAACTCATCCCGCGTGAACTCGCTGGAATGGGTCCAGCCCGGCACCTTGCCGATGCAACCCGCCGAGCCGACGACGACTTGCGCCCCGCTGTTTTCGAGAGCAGCGACGACGGCGGAGTATTTTTCCTCATACCATTTGGCATTCTCCTCGTCGAACGGACGATAATGGTGATCGTTCATGCCGTAACAGAGCGTGGCGACGGTGGGCTGGAAGCGGAGACAGTCATTCGTCATGCGGTGGAGGAAGCCTTCGGCCGTCTCACCGCTCCAACCAAACTGGCGGGCGGTGAGCTTGAGCTCGGGAACGCAAACGGTGAGATAAGTCTCGAGGATGCGCGAATACATTTTCTGTTCGGTGATCGAATCGCCGATGATGGCCAGCGAGTCGCCGGTCTTGAAGATCAGGGGGCCGGGAGCGGGCGCTTTGCGGGGGTTGAACTTGGCGAAGTAGGCGTTGGTGGCTTTCGGTTCGTAATCAAGCGCGCGCGCGACGCCGGAAAAGTCGAGCAGGATGGCCGCAGCGAGAAGGCCGGCGGAGCAAAGGAGATGGCGACGGGAATTTTTCATGGGTTCGAGATGGGTGACGTGAGCTGAAACTTTGATGATAGGCACAGGAATCTTAGAGGCAGGAGATTAAATGGTGGTTACAGATTGTCCACCTGATTTCCAAGGCGGCAACCGAGTGAGGGAGTCAAAGCGGTTGCGATATTTTCTGCTTAATCCGGTGAGAAAAATGGCCGATAGGACGAATCAGTGACGCATTGCAGCTTAAGCGGACGAAATGATTGCCGCTTTGGGCTTGCGTTTTGGCAGTGCGGCAGAAAAACTTTACGTTCATATATGCAAACACAAGACGCATCATCGGAACTGTTGTTCAAACTTTGGCCGTGGCTGGAAGCCAATAAAAAAGGCATCCTCATCGGGGTGGTGGTGGCCGGCCTGGCCGTCGCCGGGGTTTCCTATCTTTCCGCGCAGCGCGGACAGACCGAGACGGCTGCCGGGGAAGAATTGACTAAACTGATGTTCAGCTCCACGCCGGGCACAACCAGCCCGCAGTTGGCCGATGGGTTTGCCAAAATTGCCGCAAAATATCCGGGCACCGCCGCCGCCGAACGCGCCCAACTGCAAGCTGGCGCGGCGCTCTTCAGTGCCGGCCAGTATGCCGAAGCCCAGACGCAGTTCCAAAAATTTATCAACGCGGAAAACTCCGGCGGCGACCTGGCCGCGACCGCGCAACTCGGTATCGCCACCTGCCTCGAAGCGCTCGGTAAGCCGGAAGCGATCGCGGCGTATCAAAAAGTCGTGGCTGCTTATCCCACCACGATCAGTGCCGAGGTCGCTAAACAGGCGGTTGTTCGTCTCACACCGAAAACGGTCACGTCACCGTCGGCGGCTCCAGCGGCTATCCCTGCCGCAGCGCCAGCGACACCGGCAAAATCTTAAAAATGAAGTTATCCATCATCGGCACTGGTTACGTCGGTCTCGTCACCGGAACATGTTTCGCGGAAGTTGGTCACCACGTGATCTGCGTGGACAACGACGCGGCGAAAGTAAAGATGCTTCAGGCGGGCGGTATCCCCATTTACGAACCCGGCTTGGAAGAACTGGTCAAAAAGCACGTTGCTTCTGGCCACCTCAAGTTCACGAATAGCACGGCCGAGGGCGTGGAAAAATCCGACGTGATTTTCATCGCTGTGCCCACGCCGCCGCAGCCGGATGGCTCGGTGGATTTGAGCTACATCGAGCGCGTCGCGCGCGACATCGCCGCCGCGATGACGAGCTACAAGATCGTGGTGGATAAGAGCACGGTGCCAGTCAAGACCGGCGAGAAGGTCACCGAGACCATCAAGCGTTATTGCCCCGCGAAGGTGGAATTCGATGTTGTCAGCAATCCCGAATTTCTGCGCGAAGGGTTTGCTGTCGGCGATTTGATGAAGCCTGACCGCGTCGTCATCGGCGTCGGCTCACAACGTCCCGTCGCGGCGATGAAGGAGATTTACACGCCGTTCAACGCGCCCATCATCGTCACCGATATCAACTCCGCCGAACTCATCAAGCACGCGGCGAATTCATTTCTCGCGCTCAAGATTTCCTACATCAACGCCATCGCCAACGTCTGCGAAGCTGCCGGCGCGAACGTGCAGGAAGTCGCCCAAGGCATCGGCCTCGACGAACGCATCGGCCGCCGCTTTCTCAACGCCGGCATCGGTTTCGGCGGCAGTTGTTTCCCGAAGGATTTGAGCGCGTTCATCAAGATCGCTGAGCAGATCGGCTACGATTTCAAATTGCTCAAGGAAGTGCAGCACATCAACGCCGACCAGATGGATCGCTTCGTGAAAAAAATTACGGACACGCTTTGGGTGTTGCGTGATAAAAAAATTGGCGTGCTCGGCCTCGCGTTCAAGCAGAACACCGATGATGTGCGCTCCTCGCCCGCGATTGATTTGTGCCAGCGTTTGCTGAAAGACGGCGCGACGTTGCGCGTTCACGATCCGAAAGGCATGGAAAAAGCTAAAGCCATCTTGCCTAATGTCACTTACGTCGAAGACATGAACGACGTGGCGGAAGGCTGCGACGCGCTCGTGGTCGCAACCGAATGGGACGAGTTCAAACAACTCGATCTCGCCCGCGCGAAAAAGGGTCTGACACATCCGATTCTGTTCGATGGCCGCAATCTTTTTAATCCGGCGGAAATGGAAAAGCTCGGGTGGATTTACAAGAGCGTGGGGCGGTAAGTTTTTAGTTTTGAATTCTTAATTTTTAGTTGAAACGCGCCATGTCCGAATCGGCTTCAACTAAAAACTTAAAATTAAAACCTAAAAACTGCGTCGAAGTTTCCGCTGCGCTCATCTTCCGCGACGGCAAGCTCCTCATCACGCAACGCCACGCCAAAGCGCATCTTGGTGGACTGTGGGAATTTCCCGGCGGCAAACGCGAGTCGGGCGAGACGTTTGAACAATGCCTCGTCCGCGAAATCCACGAAGAACTTGGAGTTAAAATTTCAGTTGGCGAATTGTTTGAGGAAATCTCCCACGACTATCCTGAAAAATCCGTGCACCTAAAATTCTTTCGCTGCGAATTGATTTCTGGCCAACCGAAGCCGCTTGACTGCGCAGCGGTGAAATGGATTGAAAAATCTGAACTCACCGAATTTGAATTTCCCGCCGCCGACGCATGTTTGCTCCATAAACTGCGTGCGTTCAACTTCTGAACTCAGGTCCGGTAAAAATTATACAGCCTCCGAGTCATTGAGAATCTTGCTTGAAACCAGTCTCAACCCGGTTGTAGTCAATCCATTCATTCGCTAACACCGCCTGCGGCTGTCCGCGCTTGACCGTGAAAATCTTCGGCGTCTGCCAATGCCAGTTTTCGACATGGCCGTCGGCAAAGGAAAAATTTGCCCCTCGATTATGGCGGTTCGCCGGAAACTCCCACCAATAACCCACCGCCCAAGGTCGGCTGGCTACTGGAATTCCGAATTGGGTATCAAGGATTTCATCTTCGTGAACTTCCATGAATGATAATAAATTGACTGGTCCGGGATTTTTGATTTGCGTCGTTTTTGTAAAATGCGGAACGAAGTAAGTGATCTGGCCGGCATAACTAAAGCCGTTCACCGACTGGCTTAAATCGTAACTGCGCAGCCTGAGCTCAGAAAGCATGACACCGTCGGCGGTTTGAATGGTTGATGGGTCAGCGGGACAACGGTAAATGGCGGTTGAGTGATTGTAGGGAAACAACAAGGCGTTTTTTAAACCGGCGGAGTCGGCGTCATATATAGCGATATTCGTGCACCAGGAGGGGCCCTCATTACCGGGAAATGCTCGCAAGGTAGCCATGTCATAAACAAAACTATTCGGCAGCAGAAAATCCGTGTTGTCCCCCGCATAAAGGTGAAAACCAAGCTGTAGTTGCTTGAGGTTATTCAAGCAAGCTACGGTCAGGGCCCGGTTTTTTGCCTGACTCAAAACCGGCAACAGCAACGCAGCGAGAATTGCGATGATAGCGATCACCACCAGCAGTTCAATTAAAGTGAAAGCGCTGCGGAAAAACGGCCGTTGCGGATGGGATGACGCCGGACACACAAATGGAATCTATGCCTAGTAACCGTGAGCGTAAATCTTTTTCACCTCAATAAACCAGCAGCTCCATGTCTTGCCGGCCATTTTCCGTGAACTGCCAACGACCGCCGCGCTGGATCACAATTTTACCACAGGGATTCGCCCGCTGAATCGCCTCGTTCACGGAGAGCAAAAAGATTTTACTTGGGCTTTTCAGTTCCGATTCCGCGCGCGGCACGATCGCGAATGGAACCCCGGTGTAATTCAAGGTCAATTCGTAACCTGCGATCCCCTGCTTTTCCGCCAAAGGATTTTTCTGCACCAGCGCGGCGTAACGTTTGAGAAATGGAAATCCGTTTGCCCGCACTTGCACGCGGCACAGTTCCGGCTGGCTGCGGATAAAATCCAACAAACTAAATTTTTTCAATCCCGGACGTTCAGCCATCAAAATGTCGCACGTATTCAGACCGAGCAAATTATGGCCGTTCCAATTCCCGTGGTCATTACGTTCGCCCGGTTTATTTTGCCTGAACCACGCTGCGAAACGATCATTCATAAACAGGTTCAATTCAAAATGCACATGCGCGCGATCTTTGGCGATGGTTTCGGCCGTCGAAGTGCGACCCATCGTGGCAATCGGCTCGCCCGCCTTAACGTTGTGCCCGGTGGCAATCCCGGGCGCAATCGCACTCAAGTGTGCGTAGAGCGAATAGATCTGAATCCCCTCAATTTCGTGCTGGATGACGATGTAACGTCCGTAATTCGATAACCCCGGTTTGTCGCTCGCGTAAGCCACCATGCCGTCGGCCGTAGCGAGAATTGGATCCGTTGGCTCCCCACGACGATCCGTGTGCAGGTGCAAAATATCCAACCCCTCATGCAGGCGCGTGCCGTTGTTACGCACGCAACCGAAGCTGCCGCTCGTCCACGGCTTTTCTGGCGCGGTCGGCGCAAAAAATTTCAGCTCCGACCCTGACTGAAACAGCGCGTGGTTGGCGGTGGGAAATTGAAATGGACTCTGTGCGAATATCGTCTCCGCTAAAAAAAATAACGTGAGCAGTAACGCACGACGGACAATCAAGAAGCTCATTTCAACGATTGCTTGCGGGTTTTTTTGGCGACGTTGTTCAGGCCAGTCACAAACTGCTCTATTTCTTCACGCGATGCATCGGGAGTGAACGATAGCAACCCATCGGCAATACGGTGACTGATCACCGGCGCCGCCAGCCAGCGACCGTCCACCAGCTTATCGCTCCACTGCCCGAAGATCACCAGGTGCTTGCCGGGATTCGATCCCGTGAATTGTTCCAGCGTCCACGTGCCCGTCTGGTTGAATTGGATATTCACCGCGAACCCGCCCGGAGTTTCCACCAGACTGGCACTCGTCACATGCGATTCCGTCAGAATCGGGTCAGCTATGATCGGCACCAGCATCGGCTGCGAGCGCAGCACCGTGATCGTCTCGCCAGCACTCAAACTTTCCGTGCTTTGCAGGTGAACTCGCAATGCGGCCGTCTGCTTTTCGTGACTTTTTCCAGCCACACAACCAGCCGTCAGCAAGAAGCTTAGACCCATTAAAAATAAATAAAGATTGAATCGGACCACATAAAAATTCATAGTGCCAACACGAAATCGCAAACCGCGAACAAAGTAAAGACCCTTATGGGAAAACAATACAACAAAACCATCAAGGCGACCCGTCGCCAGAAACAGATCAAACGTAAAAAAGCCACGCTCAAGACCAAGCTCGCGAGCACCAGCACGAAAAAGAAGTAACCGCATTTTTCGCATCCAACCAAAGCCGTCCATCTCGGACGGCTTTTTTGTTGGAGTTCAAGCTTCAGCTTGTTCGGATGGCGGCTCGCGTGGCGGGCAAGCAAAAGCTTGAACTTCAACTTGGCGGCGGCTCGCCACATTCATCTCTGCGCCTCGTAGCGCCCGCAAACATTTTGCTTCCCCGCCCTCCGGTTAGCAGTTTGAATCATTGTCAGCCACATGAACTCTCGCACCCCAGCCTCGGCCCGGGCACACCGGAAAAAATCTTTTCTCTGGCTCGCGCTGGCGGTTACCTGTTTCCACGCAGCTTATACCTCGCTGAAATTTCCCGCTGCCGGACTCTTGATTTTCGGCTACGCCTTCGGCTTGGTGAAAGTGTGCGAACAGCCGAATGTTCGCCGCGCCTTTTATTTCGGATTGGCCACCGGCTATCTTTGCTACGCGCCGCAACTATTTTTCATGTGGCGCATCTTCAGCGTCTTCGCTGTGGTGCTCTGGCTGGTGCTGGCATTTTGGAGCGGACTATTCACAGCGACGGTTTGTGGCTGCCAGCATCGCTGGGGCAAAACCCGAACCGCGTGGCTCATTCCAATCCTCTGGACGGGCAGCGAATATTTTCGCAGCGAACTGTATTACTTGAAATTTTCTTGGATTGATGTTTTTTTAGGTAGTAGCGAGAAACCCCTGATTATCTTCAATCCTGCCATCCCGCGCCCGTCCGGTCAAGTTGGCAATCAGGACGCGGCCTTGACCCTCTGGCGAGCGCGTAGCGTGGTATAAAAAAACGACATAACAATCAAGTTATGCCGTTCAAGATGATTTCAGGATGATTGCCCTATGCCTTGACCAACTCCCAAAAGTTGCTGCGCTTGGTATCGTCAATCTTAATTAAATTAGCCGTAGAGAGTGCCTTACCCCATTTTATGACCGTTGTGCTTGTGGAGTTGAAATGAGCAATAATTTCTGATTGAAGCTTGCCAGACGCGCCGACAAATTCCAAAACCGCAGCTTTCGTTTCGTCATTCCATCGCCAGTTTTTGCCAATGCCGCTGCCTTTCTTGCGC
>JANYFN010000161.1 GCA_025362675.1 Limisphaerales bacterium
TGCGCGCATTCGAGATTCACGCAGTGGATTATTTGTTGAAGCCGTTTGATCGGGAGCGTTTTCAGAAAGCTTTGCAACGCGCGCTCGAACAAGTGAAACAACGCGACACCAGCGAGCTGCTTGAGCGGCAGGCCGCGTTGATTGCGTCGCTCAAATCGCCACAGAACGACGAACGGCTCGCGGTGAAATCCGGCGGCCACGTCGTGTGGGTTAAGCTGGACGAGGTGGACTGGATCGGCTCGGCGGACAATTACGCGGAGCTGCATGTCGGTGCAAAATCGCATTTGCTCCGTGAAACATTGGCGGCGTTGGAAGCGCGGCTCGACCCGAAAAAATTCGTTCGCATCAGCCGCTCGGTCATCGTCAACGCGCCGCGCATCAAGGAACTCAAACGGCTTTTTTACGGCGGCTGCGAAATAATTTTGCAAGATGGCACCAAGCTGACCTTGAGCCGGCGTTACCGCGATAAGCTGCAGCAGTTGGGATTTGAATAGCGCGAACCGGAATTTTTGAATCGCTAATCTGCGCTGATCTGCGCTGATGACGGGAATTGTTCAGTCCAATTTTTATTAGCGAGGATGAGCGCAGATTAGCGGTTCCTTCCGGTTGGCATCGGTTCGCCTATTCACCGCCTTTCATCCCAGAAATCCCGCCGCCCGACCCAGCACGTTTTGTTTTCTACGCTGATTAGGCAATAATTGTTAATGCCAAAGCAATGAACGTTTAATACTGAAACGCGCTCACACGATTCTCAATCGCAAAAAATAGTCAGTCGGCAACCCCCAAACCTAAATCAATTATGTCGTTAAAAAACTATTTCAGAATTCGCATTCTCGCCAGTTGTAGCTTGCTGCTATTGGCGGGCATCAGTGCCCACGCTTCCACCAACACCAGCGTGGCCCGCGTTTGGGATGAACGCGCACTGGCTTCTATCCGCGTGGATACGCCGCATCCACCCGCGCAGGCGCGCAATCTGTTCAGCCTTTCCGTCTGCATGTATGACGCGTGGGCGGCCTATGACACAAACGGAGCTGTGGGTTACATCTATCGCGGCAAATACTCGGCGACGAACATCGCGTTGGCGCGGCGCGAGGCGATTAGTTATGCGGCGTATCGAATGTTGAAGGAGCGCCACTTTTACTCTAAGACCTTTAGCAATACTCTCGTTTTGGATAACCTCCAGATGGCCGCGCTTGGTTACGACACTAACAATGTCTCGCGTGATACTTCCACTCCGGCGGGTGTGGGCAACTCTATCTACGACGCGGTCTCGGCCTGGTTCATCAACGACGGCGCGCGGCAGACTAATGGCACGCAAGCCGCACCTTATCCCGACTATCCCGTCGGACAAGGTGGCTATGTTTATACTAACGGCTACTTAGCTGTAGCCTTACCCGGCATCACGGATGGAACTAATAATACTTTGGTAGATATAAACCACTGGCAGCGTTTGCAGATTGGTAATCCGATTGATCAAAATGGATTTCCGCAAGGCCCGATCCAAAAGTATCTCGGCGCACAATGGCTCGGCGTGCGCCCGTTCGCGCTCGCCCGCACTGACGCGACGAAGCCGTGGATTGACCCCGGCCCGCCGCCGCTATTTGGCGGAGCCACTCACGCAGCCTTTGTCAGTAACGTAGTGGAAGTGATTCGCAGCAGCAGCCAAATGACGCCCGATGATGGCGTGACGGTTGATATTTCTCCCAGCACGTTCGGCAATAATACGCTTGGCAGCAATGACGGCACGGGCCACGCCACCAATCCGGCCACCGGTCTTCCGTATGCGCCGAATGTGGTTTTGCGCGGCGATTTCACTCGCGTGCTCGCGGAGTTCTGGGCGGACGGACCGAGTTCTGAAACGCCGCCGGGCCACTGGAACGTGCTCGCCAACGGCGTGGGCGACTACACCAATTTTGTCAAGCGCATCGGCGGCACCGGGCCGGTTGTGGACGATCTGGAGTGGGATGTAAAAACTTACTTTGCGCTCAACGCCGCCGTGCATGAAGCCGCCTGTGCTGCTTGGTCGCTCAAACGCTACTATGATGGGTGGCGTCCGATCAGTGCCATTCGCTATCTTGGTGGACTCGGTCAATCAAGTGATTCTAATCTACCTTCCTACAATCAATATGGTCTACCCCTGATCACTAATTTGATTGAGTTAGTCACCGATGACTCGGTTAATTCTGGCCGTCACTTCGGACTTACTCCGGGTAAGATCGCCATCTATTGCTGGCCGGGGCAACCGGCAGATCCGGCTAATCAATACAGCGGCGTCGTTTGGATTGAAGCGGAAAATTGGGTGGCTTATCAAAAGGCGAGCTTCGTTACCCCCGCGTTTCCCGGCTATGTTTCTGGACATAGTTCATTTAGTCGCGCGGCGGCGGAAGTCTTGACGGCTATTACCGGATCGTCTTTCTTTCCCGGCGGCATGGCCACTTATACTTCGCCAGCGAACACGGGTTTGTCTTTTGAGAAAGGTCCCAGCACCGCGATCACGTTGCAATGGGCTACTTACTACGATGCCGCTGATCAGGCCGGACTCTCGCGCATCTGGGGCGGCATTCATCCGCCGGTGGATGACTTTGGCGGTCGCCGCGCCGGTTCCCAATGCGGACTGGGTGTCTGGGCATTGGCGAAAAAATATTTCGACGGGTCAGTGGCGAACACGCCGATGACCGTTGCCTTGCGGACGTTGAGCAATGGCACGAACGAACTTCGTTTTAACACGCTGCGCGGTCTTTACTACAAGGTTCAGTCCACGACGAATCTCAACACCGCGTTCGGCGATGAACCCGGTGGCGCGACGCTCGCGCTTGAAGGTTGGTTCATGAAAACCAACGCCGTCACGGGCACGCAAAAATTCTATCGTGCGAAGAGTTCACTCGCGCCGTGATTTGGCTATGCCGTCGCGAAATTCATTTAAGTTGGGGAACATTGTGAGCGTGTCCGGCCGTTGCGCCGGGCGCGCTTTCACATTGATTGAACTGCTCGTTGTCATCGCCATCATCGCCATTCTGGCCGCGATGCTGTTGCCCGCGCTGGCCAAGGCCAAGGCTCGCGCCCAACGCATCGCTTGCGTCAATAACCTCAAGCAAAACGGCCTCGGTCTCCGCTTGTGGGCGGACGACCATGCCGATAAATATCCGTGGCGCGTGGATCAATCGCAAGGCGGCGGCGAACCGAACGGCACGGACAACGCCACCGTGAGTTTTCAATTCTGCCTCGCGTCGAACGAACTCGCCACGCCCAAGATTTTGCTTTGCCCCACCGACAACGAACGCACGGCAGCGACCAATTTTTCCACCTGTAGCACGAACAACCTCAGTTACGACGTGGGCGATGACGCCGACCAAAAACGGCCCAACTATATTCTCGCCACCGACCGCAGCCTGACCGGATTTGATTTCCCCGGCCAGCACGACAACACCGCGTGTTATAGCATCACGCTGGCCACCGGCGGCAAGAAAGCTAAGTGGGATCAGACAATTTCCCATCGCGCCAACTCCGGCAATTTGAGTTTCTGCGATGGCAGCGTCCAACAGTTTAACGATGCCAACATTCTTGCATTTGTCCGCAGCATCAAGCCCGCCGAGACTGTGGACGGCACTTTTCGTTTCTATCTTCCCTAGTGTTGAATTGCCGTCGCGTGCCGCTGCCATTACTATCTTTGCAACTCACCGCCACGACTTATTTTCAAACCATTTATGAACCTTTCAAATTTTCTCCGACGCGCGCGGGCGATGATTATTTTTTTATCGGTGCTGTCAGGGTTCTTTGCGAGAGCGGATGCCATCTACACCGTTCGCCAAAGCTACACCGTCACGAATGTCGCGGCAGATGCCAAGCAAGTGCGCGGCTGGTTCTGGATGCCGGAAGACCGCCCCGAACAACGCGTGCTGGAATTCAAAGTGGTCGAAGCCCCCGCGTCATTTCGCATCACGCGCGATGGGACTTACGGGCGTTCGTGGATTTATGCCGATGCGCCCGCTGATGCAAAAAAACCGTTGCGCGTCGTGACGGAATTCAAAGTTCTCCGTCGCGCTGTTTCTGGTTTAGCCGATGCGACGAAGGCTCGTCCCGTCACCGACGAGGATCGCCGCACCTTTGCGAAAGAATCACGCCGCGATGAGGTTCACATGGAAGTTAATCCGACGATCCAAAAAATTGCCGACGAGGTAGCGGCCAACGAAACCAATCCCGTGGTGCAGGCGCGTTTGTTTTTTAATTACGTCATTGATCACAGCGAGCATTATTTGAAATCCGGTCCCACGCCCAAAGGCAAATGCACGGGCGACGCGATGGAATGTCTCAACGGCACCGGCGACTGCTGCACGGATCAACACGGCCTGTTCATCGCGCTGTGTCGCGCACGCGGGATTCCGTGCCGCCTGATGTTCGGCAGCCGGTTGAAGCCGGAAAATGTCGGCAAAGATCACGAGCCGGGCTATCGTTGCTGGCCAAATTTTTACGCGCCGGGCATCGGCTGGGTGCCGCTCGACATTTCTTCCGGCGACGCGGTTTCCGGCGCGGAGGCTTGGGCGGCAGCGTGGGCCAAGTCCGACGACTGGTTCGGCGGCCTCGATGAAAACCGCATCGAATGGGCCGAGGGCCGTGATTTCGATTTGGAGCCAAAGTCGCAGGTGAAGCCTGATCTCATCATCCGCGCGTGGGTGGAAGTGGATGGCAAACCGACGAAAGGCTATGAACGCTTCGTGAATTTTCAGCGCGAACAAATCCCGGCGGCGGCGGTAAAATGAGCGGCGTTGGGTGGAAGTTCTCGCGCTGCGAGAAATTCGTCGCCGAGCGCAGCGTCAGGCGACGGCACGGGCGGGCGAAAAGTGTCCGCCTTCTCCAAGGCGTTGCGCCGCTGCACGAGGCGCTATTCCTCGCAGCGCGAGGAATTCCACCTAAAATCAAACGGCTGCAATTTTTTTCAAACCCATCTAAACTGAACCTTTGATGAACGAAGCCGCCCCAGAAGCGAATCCAGAGCCGCGCAAAAAATACGTTCGCGCCATCGGCCCACGCCTGCGCGTGCTGCTGTATTTTATTTTTGCGCTCGTCGCCATTCTAGCGGCGAACTCCGTTTATCTTTCCGCCATCACCTTTCTCGAATGGCTCAAGACGGATCCGAACACGACGTATCAAACCTGGTTTTACATGGTCATGTTCGGCACGCATCTCGGCCTCGGCCTGTTGCTCGTGCTGCCCGTCGTCATCTTCGGTTTGATTCACATGAAGAACGCGCACGACCGCCCGAATCGTCGCGCGGTTATGATCGGTTATTTGCTGCTCACGACGAGCATCGTGGTTTTGGTCACCGGTTTGCTGCTCACACGCATTGATATTTTCCAGTTCAAAAATGTCGGATTGAAAAATCCGCACGCACGTTCGCTGGCTTACTGGGCACACGTCATCACGCCGCTGCTCGCGCTGTGGCTTTATATTTTGCATCGCCTTGCCGGGCCGCGTATCAAGTGGCGCATCGGCGTGCGCTGGGCAATTGCCATTGGCGTCGTCACGATTGGAATGGTTTTGTTGCACTCCGCGCATCCGAAGAAAAACAACACTGGCTCGGCGGAAGGGAAAAAATATTTTGAACCGTCACTCGCGCGCACGGCGTCGGGGAATTTCATTCCCGCGAAAACTTTGATGATGGATAGCTATTGCCTGAACTGCCATCAGGACGCGTATCAAGGCTGGTTTCACAGCGCGCATCATTTCAGTTCCTTCAACAACCAGCCGTATCTTTTCAGCGTGCGCGAAACGCGGAAAGTCTCGCTCCAGCGCGATGGCAACGTCAAAGCCTCGCGCTGGTGCGCCGGCTGCCACGATGTTGTCCCGTTTTTCAGCGGCGCGTTTGACGATCCGAAATTCGACGATGTGAATCATCCCACGTCGCAGGCTGGCATCACCTGCACCGCGTGCCACGCCATCACTCACATCAACAGCACCAAGGGCAACGCGGACTACACGATTGACGAGCCGATCCATTATCCGTTCGCTTACAGCACGAATCGTTTTCTGCAATACGTCAACCAGCAGCTCGTGAAGGGCAAGCCGGAGTTCCACAAAAAAACGTTTCTGAAACCGTTCATGAAGTCGGCGGAATTTTGCTCCACCTGCCACAAGGTCAGCATCCCCGGCGACCTGAACCATTACAAAGATTTTCTGCGCGGGCAAAATCACTATGACACTTATCTCTTGAGCGGCGTCTCCGGACACGGCGCGAAGAGTTTTTATTATCCCGACCAGGCGAAGCAAAATTGCAACGCGTGCCACATGCCGTTGAAAGAATCCGCCGACTTTGGTGCGAACTTTTTCAACCCGACGAACGACTCGACGCGCTACATTCACAGTCACTTCTTCCCGGCGGCGAACACCGGCGTCCCGTTTTTACGCAATGATACCAATGCGATTGCCACGCAGTCGGATTTTCTGAAAGGCGATTTGCGCGTGGACATTTTCGGTATCAAAGAAGGCGGCGCGATTGACAATCCTTTGACCGCGCCGTTGCGTCCGAAAATTCCCACACTCAAACGCGGCCAACGTTATCTCATCGAAGTCGTCTTGCGCACGATGAAACTTGGCCACCCATTCACGCAAGGCACGGTGGACTCGAACGAGGCGTGGCTCGAAGCCGTCGCGAAGAGCGGCGAGCAGCGCATCGGCCACAGCGGCGGACTCGGCGCGTTTCGCGAAGTGGATCCGTGGGCGCATTTCTTAAACGTGTATATGCTGGATCGCGAAGGCAACCGCATTGACCGCCGCAATCCGCAGGACATTTTCACGCCGCTCTACAATCATCAAATTCCGCCGGGCGCGGGTCAGGTCGTGCATTACGAAATTGTCGTTCCCGAAAATCAAACCGCGCCGCTGACGGTCGAAGTGAAGTTGCAATACCGCAAGTTCGACACGCTTTATATGAATTACGTTTTAGCGACGAACTATGTCAAAGGCGCGCCCTACACGGTGACGAATGATCTGCCCATCACGACCATCGCGGCGGATAAAATTACATTCCCGATTGAAACCTTGGACGCAACTGCGGTGCAGCTCGCCGCCATGGCCGCGCAGACTTCCAACATTCCCACTTGGCAGCGTTGGAACGATTACGGCATCGGCCTGTTGAACGAAGGCACGACGGGCGCGGAGAAGGGCGAACTCATCCAGGCCGCGCAAGCCTTCACCCAAGTTGAGAAACTTGGACGCGCCGACGGCCCGGTGAACTTGGCGCGCGTGTTTTACAAGGAAGGTCGCCTCGACGATGCGGTTGAAGCGTTGAAGCGCGCGGCCAAGTGCGATCCGCCCGCGCCGCGCTGGACGGTTGCGTGGTTCAATGGACTCGTGAACAAGCAGAATGGTTTTCTCGATCAAGCGATCAGCGAATTCCGCAGCATTTTGGAAGACCGTTATCCTGAACTCGACCAGCGCGGTTTTGATTTCAGCAAAGATTACGAAGTCATTGATGAGCTAGGTCAGGCGTATTTCGAGCGCGCCAAAATGGAACGCGCGAATCCGGCGAAGCAAAAAGAATTTTTGAACCTCGCGGTCGAAGCGTTTCAAAAAACGCTGGCGTTGGATTCGGAAAATCTCACGGCGCATTACACGCTCGCCCAAATTTATTCCCAGCTCGGCGACGAAGCGAAAGCGGATTATCATCGCAAAGAACACGCGAAATATCTGCCTGACTACGACGCGCAAGACCACGCCGTAAGCGTCGCCCGCCGCGCCAACCCCGCCGCCGACCACGCGGCCCAAGCCACGGTGATTTATCCGCTGCAACGTAGCGACGCTCCGGGATTGGATGCCGCAAAACCGATTTCCCACTAACCATGCAAAAAAATTCTCCCACACCCGATGACGGCGATGAATTGGTCCACACCGACGACCGCATTATCGGCAAAGCCATTCGCTGGTCGCTCGTCGCGCTGGTGATCATTGCCGCGCTGTTTGGTGGTGCGGTGCTTTTTCTGAAGCGCAAGCCCGCCGCCGCCGCGCCGCAAATCACAAAACTCAACGCGCCCGTTTCCCCCGTCACACCACAAGCGGAGGTGCCGGTTGCAAAATTCTCGGACATCACCAAAGAAGCCGGCATCACGTTCACGCACGTTAATGGCGCTTACGGTGAAAAACTGTTGCCGGAAACGATGGGCGGCGGCGTGGCGTTCTTCGATTACGACAACGACGGCGCGCAGGATTTGCTGTTTGTCAATTCGACTTACTGGCCGGATCACGTTCCCGCGGGCAAGCAATTGCCGACGCTCGCGCTCTATCACAACGATGGCCACGGCCATTTCACCGACGCGACTGCGGGTTCGGGATTGGATATCAGTTGTTACGGAATGGCCGTTGCCATTGGCGATTATGACAACGATGGTTTTGACGATGTGTTCATCACGGCGGTCGGCGGCAACCGTCTTTTCCACAACGACGGCCACGGAAAATTTCACGAAGTCACGCTCGAAGCTGGCATTGGCGGTTCGACAAATGACTGGAGTTCCTGCGCGGCGTTCATTGATTACGACAACGACGGCAAGCTCGACCTCTTCGTCGGCAGCTATGTGAAATGGTCGAAGGAGATTGACGCGGAAGTTGGTTACAAGATTGACGGTCGCACGCGCGCCTACGGTCAGCCGATGAATTTCGCTGGTGCGTTTTCGCATCTCTATCACAACGATGGCAACGGACATTTCAGCGACGTCTCGGCCAAGAGCGGATTGCAGGTGAAGAATCCCGCGACCGGCGTGCCCGCCGCCAAGACGCTCGGCGTCGCGCCCGTGGACTTGAATGGCGATGGCTGGATTGATTTGATTCTCGCGAACGACACCGTGCCAAATTTGGTTTTCATCAATCAACACGACGGCACGTTCAAGGAAATCGGCGCGCAGTCGGGCATCGCGTTCGACAACTACGGCAACGCGCGCGGTGCGATGGGCATTGATGCGGCGCGTTATCGCAACGACGGCAAACTCGGCATCGCCATCGGAAATTTTGCGAACGAGATGACCGCGCTTTACGTCGCGCAAAATTCGCCGACGAATTTCAGCGACGAAGCGATCACCGAAGGCGTTGGCCCGGCGAGCCGGTTGCTGCTCAAGTTCGGTGTTTTCTTTTTTGATTACGACTTGGATGGCCGGCTGGATTTGCTCACGTCGAACGGACACTTGGAGGAGGAGATTAGCAAAATTCAAAGCAGCCAGAAGTATGAGCAGCCTGCGCAACTATTTTGGAACGCGGGCGAACGCAGCGGCGGCTGTTTCGTGGCTGTGCCGCCGGACAAAACGGGTGGTGATTTGTTCCAGCCCATCGTCGGACGCGGCTCGGCGTTCGCGGACATTGATGGCGACGGCGATCTCGATGTAGTGCTGACGCAAGTTGGCCGTCCGCCGTTGCTGCTGCGCAACGATCAGAAATTAAATCATCACTGGATTCGACTAAAACTCGTCGGCACGAAAAGCAATCGCGACGCCATCGGCGCATGGATCACCGTCCGCGTGAACGGCCAGACTCTTTCGCGGCAGGTGATGCCCACGCGCAGCTATCTTTCGCAATCCGAACTGCCCGTGACCATCGGCCTCGGCGCTGCAACGAAATTTGACTCCGTTGAAATTCTCTGGCCGAGCGGCACGGTGCAAAAAGTGGCGGCGGTTCAACTGGATCAAATGACGACGGTCACGGAAGCGCCTTGATTGACGCGGCCTCACGCATTGTCATTAGGAAATCACTTTAGCAAACGGAGCCAATCCGTTAATTTTCTTGCTGTCATGCGCAACCGATTCATCTGGCCCGTTCCGTTCGCCGCAATTTTCTTTCTGCTGGTATTCCTGCCGGCCTGCTCGAAAAAAAATGGCGACGCAAAACCCGCCGACCATAAAGCCGCCGACGGGTTCATGCAATTGATGACGCGCGGCAACGGATTTTTTGAAAAAGGTGACGCGACCAATGCCATCGCCACTTATCTCGAAGCCGTGAAACTTGCGCCGGAAAATCTCGATGCACATTTGAATCTCGCCAATGCCTGCCTGCTCGCGGGCGATGCCGCGAACGCAATTGAGCAATCCCAGCAAGCCCTGAACCTCGATCACAACAGCGCGGCGGCGTATTATCTGATGGGTTGCGCGCAGTTGCGGTTGGAGCAGGTGGAACCGGCCGTGAAAAATTTTGAGCAATCGCAACATCTTGATCCCGCCATCACCGCGCTGAATTTTCAACTTGGACTCGCGCAGGAAAAACTTGGACATATTGAGGAAGCCATTACTCAATTTGAATCCGTCGCCAAATTCGAGCCGCAACATCCGTCCGTTCACTATCAACTCGCCCGGCTTTACGAACGTGCAGGTCGGAGCGCGGATGCGGCGCAGGAGATGCAGAAGCATCAAGCGGTGTCGGCGAAAAATGCCGGAGTCATGGCCACGGCGGCTACGTTTGAAAAATGTAAATACACTGTGCCGCGCATCGCGTTCGCGTTGGAACAGCCAGATCCGCACGGCCTGCCAGTGCATTTCGTGGACGCGACGGCAACGGCTTTTGCACATCCTGGAATTTTTCACGGCCCGATGGCCGTGGTGGATTTCGGTCACGACGGGCGCAACAGTTTGTTTGTCAGCGCGGCTGAAAATAATTTCTGTCTGTTGAACAATGTCGGCGGACGTTTCGAGCCGCTGAGCGATTTGTTGCCGGGAAAATCTGGCGCGTATTATCGTCGCGTGCTCGTTGGCGATTTGAGCAATGGACGTTCGGAAAACATCGTCGTGCTGGGCGAAGCCGCCTCGCACGTTTTCAAAATTGCTACCAACGGCAGCGTGCGCGAAGTCACGGCGATGACGGGATTGAAAGGGTTGCAAGGCCGCGATGGTTTGCTGGCGGATTTGGATTTTACGGGCAAACTTGATTTGCTCACGGTGTTGCCTGATGGTCGCGGGCTTCGGCTTTATCGCAATCTCGGCAATTCTTTTTTTCAGGACAAGACGGCGGATTCCGGTTTGCCCGTCGCGCTCGCAGGTGCGGAGCAACTCGCGGTGGAAGATTGGAACAACGAAGACGTGCCGGGAATTTTTGTGACGCAGGCGGGGAAATCGCCGAGTTTTTTTCCGAAACAACGCGCGGGAAATTTTTCACCCAGTGCCGCAACGAATGATTGGCCGACCGGAAATGTTCTCGCTACGGGCGACCTCGACAACGATCTGCGCGCCGATCTCGTCGTGGCGGGCGAGAAAAATCTGGAAATTATTTTCGCGGGGAACAAACCGAAGTTGAGTTTGCCGTTGAACGGATTGCAGGCCAAAGGACTTTTGCTCGTGGACTACGACAACGACGGATGGCTTGATTTGATTGCCTTTGGTAACGGTCTGCGCGTCTGGCGCAATCTGGGTTCGGCTGGATTCACTGATGTCACCGCCGCGCTCGGCTTGGGAAAAATTTCATCGGTGGATGCAATGGTCGCCGCCGATTTCGATGCGGATGGCGACACAGATTTTATTTTCAGCACGCCGAACGGTTTGCAGTTCTGGCGCAACGACGGCGGCAACGCGAACCAGCAATTGAAACTTCATCTGGTTGGCAATCGCTCAAACGCCAGCGCGCTCGGTGTGCGTGTCGAAGCGGCAGCGGGCAATTGGCGGACGATTCGCACGCTGCATCAAGCTCCGCTGGAAATTGGCGTTGGCAAACACGACAAGCTGGATGCGCTCAAAGTCCGCTGGTTCGATCTCGCCAGTTCGCTCGTGGATTTGTCCGTGCCGACGAACGCGCTGACACTCGACGAACTGACTTTGCCGTCGGGTTCGTGTCCTTACCTTTATGTTTGGGACGGACACGAATTCAAATTTATCACGGACATTCTCGGTGCTGCGCCGCTTGGTTTGCCGGTTGCCAAAAACCATTACATTGAGGCTGATACGGAAGAATTTTTGGCGCTCGGCGATGAGAAAAATTTTGCGCCGCGCGATGGTAACTACGAAATCCGCCTCACTGAGGAACTGCGCGAGGTGCTGTATCTCGACGAAGCCTCACTCGTCGCGGTGGATCATCCGGCGGGCACGTTGGTTTTGCCGACGAGCAAATTGCATCCGGGCAAACCATTTCCGCCCCATGAACTCTGGACGTTGCGGCCTTTCGCCGCTTTGAAAAAAGCGGTTCGCAGCGATGGTTTGGATGTGACCGCCGCGTTGGCCAACACAGATCGACAAATGGTTTCGCCGGTGAAATTACGCGAACCGCAACTGCGCGGACTGGCCGAGCCGTTTTCCGTGACGATGGATTTTGGTGAACTGCCGACGAATCGTCCGCTCGTTCTCGCGTTGAACGGTTGGCTGCGTTTCGGCGGCGGCATGGCGAACATCGGCGCGTCGCTCGATGCGAATCTGCCGTTTCCGTTCCCGGTTTTGGAAGCGCAATTGCCCGATGGCTCATGGAAAAAAGTAGCTGTGGATGTCGGCGCGCCTTGCGGCAAAACCAAAACCATTCTCGTTAATTTGGAAAACAAATTGCCCGTCGGTGGGCGGCAGTTGCGGCTGACCACCGCGTTTGAAATCAATTGGGACTCGGCGGCGTTGTGCGAAAAAATTTCCGCCGCGCAGAACAAGACTTTTCAATTCACATCGGCTCGCACCGATTTGCACTGGCGCGGTTTCAGCGAGTTCAAAGATTTACCAAGTTGTTTGCCGCTCACGCCGGATTACGCGAAAGTTCACGCCGAACCGCCGTGGCTCCGCACGCCGTCCGGTTGGTGCACGCGCTACGGCGAGGTAAATGAGTTGGTTCAAAAAAGCGACGACGCACTCGCGTTGCTCAACGGCGGCGATGAGCTGGCGTTGTCATTTTCCGCTGACCAGTTGCCGCCGAAGCCTGATGGGTTCGTGCGCGATTTTTTTCTCCACGTTGTTGGTTGGGATAAGGACGCGGATTTTCACGTCGGCCAAGGCTGGCGAGTCGAACCGCTGCCGTTCTGCGGGATGGACGATCAGGCTTACGACCAATTAGTTCCTCCAGCCACAAACGAAAAAGTGTGGATTGAAAAATATAATACGCGCTGGGTTGGGCCGATGGTGCTGGGCAAAAACCATCCCTGAATTTTTGGGGGGTGATGAAGTGGCGCGGCGAAGGGAACTAAATTCGCGTGTTTATTCCCAGATCAAAATTTCCAAATAATTTTAAGCATGGGCCCAAAATCATCAATGAAAGCAATCGCTTAACCCCTCTTCGCACATTTCAAATTACTCTCGACGTCCGCTATTTTTAAGAAAATTACTTCAATTGTCGGGGCAGAGTTTATGAGATGAAACATCGGTGCAGTTACAAGGGGAACCGGAATGATAGGTCATCACGGTTGCATTCGAATGAACTGTCACCACGGTGCAACTGACGGTGGCCGCGTCGGCGCGATGCATGCAGGTCGCGAATGGCCCGATTTCTGGCGAATGAGAGCGATGCAACCGTTTCAGCCAGGTCGCGCTCCCGGCTGACTTTTGTTGCAAGGCGCGCTGAAAGGTTTGGCGGCGGATGCGTTGCGCGGTTGGTTCATCAAATCCAGATGAAATCCATTGCTCTGTTCTCCACGGATGATTCCTGCGCACCAGTTTTTTCAAATCCCAGCGCCATTCGACGATTTCATGGGTGCCGGGAAAAATTCCGATGAGTCGGAAGGGGTTGATTTTTTTGAGCGGCAATTGAGCCAGCGCGCCCGCTGCATCATTGGGCGTTGTCGCCGTGCTCGTCGCAGTCACAACCCGACCACGACTCATGGTTTCGCCTTTGACGCGCGCGGTGATGGAATACCAATTGATGAGCGCCAACGTCACGCCGTCTTCGTTGAGAGCAATCCAGGTTCCGCCGCCCGGCTCGGAAGGCGCCAGCACCGCGCGGCCGCCGATAATTTTTTTTGACGGTGGCAACCCCTTGATGCGTGACAAGTTTTCATCGCGGTTCATCGCGAGGGCGTAACCTTTTTTGCGAGCAATAAAACTGACGGTGCACATAGTTTAGTCGGCTGCGCGAGGGCGTGTCGCACTCGGGCGACAATACCCGCTGCTCATAATATCGCTAGCGCAATTCCGGCAATTTTGATTGAGTGCAAACGCATTTCGAAGTTCTTAAAGTTCGTTGAGTTCTCGGGATAATTATCTTTCGCCGCCCAAGTGAGTCGTCTTGCGCGCTGAATACTTACAGGCAATTTCAATATTAATTCTAGCAACGCTTTGCGGATTTTTTCTTCGCCTGGATGAGTTGTCACGGCGAGAAAGTGGGCTCGGGTTTGCATTTTTCACGAAAACAGCCAAACTTTTCTCGTGCAAGATGACTGCCAGCCAATCCCGAACCAAGCACTGCCGGTGGAGAATTCACCGGCAACGCCGGGCCTTTCCGACCCGGAGCGGTGGGTGGATTTGCACGGCGACTACCTGTTCAAGTATGCCCTCATGCGCCTGCGTGATCCGGCCAAAGCGGAGGATGCGGTGCAGGAAACTTTCCTCGCCGCGCTCAAGGGCGGCCAGACGTTCGGAGGGCGTTCCGCCGAGAAAAGCTGGCTCGTCGGGATATTGAAAAATAAAATATTCGACTATTACCGCAAAGCCAGTCGCGAGACTTCGTTTACTGATCTGGACTTTTACGCGGATGAAGAAAGTGATCGGTTTGTTGCCGACGGTCTGGGCAAAGGCAGTTGGATCCATGAACTGGGGCCGATGGAATGGTCGTCGAATCCCGGGGCCGGCCTCGACCAGGAAGTTTTTTGGAAAACATTTCAGGAGTGCGCCGGCAAATTGCCCAAGAACGTCAGCGCCGTGTTCTGTCTCCGTGAAATGGATGGCGTGGACAGCAAAGAAATTTGCGCCAAGCTGGACATTTCCGAGAGCAACCTCTGGGTGATGCTGCACCGCGCCCGCATGGCCCTGCGGCGCTGCCTCGAAACTAACTGGTTCGGGAAACAGTGAAAGTTTGTAAGGTTATGAAAACTCCCCCGACCAACGGACAGACATGAATTGGCTCACTAAAATTTTCCGGGCGCTTTCGCCCAGTTGCAAAGAGGCGATCCGACTACAATCTCAAGCACTCGACCGACCGCTCTCAACGATTCAGCGGATTGGATTGCGGATTCACCTAGTGCTCTGCGTCTGGTGTTCGCGTTACGGGAAACAGCTCAAATTTTTACGGACCACCGCACACAGCTGCGATCAGAACCACGATCCAAATCAAACCATGCCGACCGAAGCGCGTGAGCGAATCAAGCGTCGGCTCGAAACTGAGATTAAAAAGTAAGGACTCGCGGGCATTCATTGAAATCGAAACGATCACCGAGGCGGAGGTCAAGAAATAGACGATGGTCAGTGCAAACATTTTCAAATTCCGTTGGTTTGTCCGTCGGGTTGCCTTGGTTTTACTTACACCTTAGTCGTAATCCTTTGTTTATAAGTTGGCGCGGTGAAGCGAACTGAATCCAGGTTTAAGCGATGTGATTTCGCGCCGCCGAGCTTAAAATTCCGGCCGGGCCGAGTCCAGGCGTCAGCGTCAAAGCCAGTGTGCACAAAAGTATTTTGGTGTTTTCCGCGCCGACTATTTCTTTGGGCGTGAATAGAATAAACTCCAAATCCATTGGTATCACACACGTTACTCAGGCTGCCGAAGTTTTTCTAGCAGACAAATAAATTTCGGCGGCGGGTAACCCGAGCGGTTCGGGAAACATTTCATCGGGGAGTTCCATGGATCGTGCGGCGGTATAGTCGTTCACAAAAGCTTCGTCCACTGACTCGAATAACTCGACCAGCTCGTCCATTTCCGTAGTCAAAATGGTTTCGGCCACCTCCAGTTCCACTGCGACGCCTTGGACGACTGACTGAAAAATACCGATGGCGGGTTGCAGGCGCACGAGGTTATCCACGCACACGCAAAAATCCGTGAACGCATCCTCGAATTTTTCGGAGCGTTGCCAGACGGCTGGCTTGGTGTCGCACACCGCCTTCACCGCCAGATACATTGCGAGCCGACCATGAAACGATTTATTCATGCGCCCAGCTTAGATTCGAAGACAACGAAAACCAGCGACGTTCGCGTGAAGAACCCGTGTCGATTGCGTTAACTGGTGCCGCGCTGAAATTATTTATGCTTGCCGTTTGAAATTGGAGTTAGCCCGCTCCAGCGAATTTATTTTTTGATCGGTGCAAAGTTACGATTGAGTCACGCGCCGGATATTTCCGCCGGTGAATGGGCCTTGATTCTATTTTATAAGTTGTTTTGCAGGACAATTGCCGCGTGGTCGGTTGGCGCGATTGTGACTCTGGCTGGCCGTAAGCTGGAAGTTCGGCGGCTGAAATGTCTCTAGGATGTGGGCGATGAAACTAACCAACAAACCTATGAACATTTTTTCTACGAGCAAAAAAATTTGTGCGGGTGCGGCCCTGGCCCTGGCTTGCGCGGCAAATGCACAGACCTTTTCTTACAACAACGGCGACTTGCTAGTCGGCTTCCGCCTGACCGCTGGCGGCAACAACGACTTGGTGGTTAAAGCTGGCACCGCGGCTTCCTTCACCAACATGACGCCGGGATCTACCATCTCGATTGCTAACTTGAATGGCACGCTTCTAAAAAACGCTTTTGGGACGACGAACAATCTTTCTTGGTCCGCCTTTGGATGTTTCGATGCTTCTTATCCTGATGTCGCGCAACAAAACACGCTATTCATGACCAGTGCCCGGACAGATAACAGCATTCAATCTTCGCCCTGGCCTCGCTACAAAGCGTCTTTTTACGCCAACACCGTCAGTAAGATTGAGGGCGCTGGCACTGGTGCCTATTACATCGGTTCCGGTCTGCCGTCTGCCGTCAACATCAACCAGCCGAACTATTTGATCGAAAGCGAATCATGGAATGTCGCGCCCAACTTCAGTTACAACAGCATGGTTGGCGTGGCGGGAAACTGGGATGGTTTTGGAATCACGGAGCAGGCGACCTCGTCCACCTTCACCAGCGACGGCGTGCCGGTGCGGGCGGATTTGTATTGGATTGTGCCAGGCGGAACTTTTGTGTCGCATCCGCCTTCCAGCCACCTGGGCTATTTTGAATTGAGCACGAGCGGGGCGCTTACTTTCACCGCTGCCGCCGTCGGTTCGGTGACGACTCCAGTTATCACGGGAATCACCCGCGTGGGCAATCTCTCAACGGTTAATTTCACCACCGGCGCCAGCGGCACTTATACCTTGCTCGCCTCCAGCACGCTTACCGCGCCCAAGGCTTCCTGGACGGTTCTTGGCTCGGTGAGCGGTAACGGCGCGGTCAATTCCCTGACCGAAACCACCACGGCAACTCCGCGTTTTTATCTGATCTCGGCCCAATAAACGAAAACCGAAAAACAATTTTTAACCAACCACCATGAAACAACAAAATAATATGAAAAAAATCCTAACCCTCACTGCGCTCGGCTGTTTGCTCGGAGCCGTGTCTGCGAATGCCGTGGACATCTACCTCACCGGCTCGACGGCTTTCCGCAGCAGCGCATTTTTTGCAGTCAGCAACCTCTATTCTAGCGGACTCACGATGAACAATGGTTCCGGCACCTTCAATGCGACCTCCAGCCGCTGGACGACCTCTGGCCAGATGAGCAGCGTCTTCGGTTCTCAGAACGTAGTGATTCACGCCAACTTCAACGGTTCCGTGCAGGGCATCCATCAACTCTTCGACGTGACGGATAAGGGTGTTTACTTGAAGAACTCCACCCCCGCCGACACCGTGCTGACCACCAACACGGCGACGCTCGCCTTCACCGACGTGGATTCCGCTTCCACCGCCTATGCGTTGAGCTCGGCCTCCTTCATCGAACGTCCCGTGGCGTTGCAGCCGTTCGTTTATGTCCGCAGCCTCAACTGCCCGGCCACGGTGACGAACATCACCATCCAACAGTTGCAGCAATTCATGCCGGCGGGCGTCGTGAAACTCTCCTATCTCACCGGCAACACCAATGATGCGGGCACCAATGTCTATCTGCTCAACCGCACGCTCGACTCCGGCACCCGCGTCACCGCTTATGCCGATGCGAAGGTCTCGGGATCGCCGTCCATTTATCTCTGGCTGACCAACAGCGGTGGTATCGGCAACTATTACTTCACCAACCTCGTTTATGGTCCCTCCCTTTACGGCAAAGGCTATGTGGGCGGCGGCGATGTGGCGGCGCAGTTGAAAGCGGGTGGCGCGGGCGCTCCCAACGCGAATAACATCGCCATCGGTTACCTCGGCATCAGCGATGCGCGCGGCGTCAATGGTGGTTTGAACATCCTCTCCTACAACGGCGTTTATCCCTCCACCGACATCAAGACCGGTGCGGCCGTGCCGAGCGCTCCGCTGTATGATTCTGCCCGCAACGGCCAATACAGCATGTGGGCTTACGAAATCATTGCTCAGCCGAAGACTCCCGGCGGCGACAACACTATCAACGGCACCGATGTCCTGGCCTTCACCCGCAAACTTTGCGGCTACGACAATACGGAAACCTTTATTGGTGGTGCGGGCAGCATTGACTTCGATGTCTCAACGCTCGCCACCCGCAATGCGATTCGTTTGGGTGACATGAACGTTGGCCGTGCTTCAGTTGGCGGTCCGATCGCGCCCTAATCAACGCCGACTCCTCTGACCGGCGCGGTGATCCTCACCGCGCCGGTTCTTTGTTTTTATCCGATTTGCCATCCGCTAAATTTTTTGCCAGCTTGTGCCAGGAGTAACTAAGCGCAAAAAATTGACCCCAATATCAAAAAAAGAGTTCTCTTTGTCTGCATCCACAACAGCGCCCGCAGCCAGATGGCCGAGGCGTTTCTTAACCAAACCTGCGGCACTGAATTTGAGGCCCACAGCGCGGGACTTGAACCCGGAAAACTTAATCCCGTCGTCGTCACTGCCATGCAAGAGCTGGGCATTGACATCTCCGGCCACCCAACGAAAGCCGTTTTCGATTACATCAAAAAAGGCACGATGTTCGCCTACGTCATCACCGTGTGCGACGAGGCGAGCGCGGAACGCTGCCCAATCTTTGTGGGCGTCACCAAACGCTTGCACTGGAGTTTCCCCGATCCCTCCGGTTTCCAAGGCACGCCTGAAGAAAAGCTCGCGTTCACCCGCACCGTGCGCGACACCATCAAGGCCAAGATTGAAAGCTGGTGCGACGAAGTCTGTCCTACCGCCTGCGCCTGATATTATGAAACTTACCGAATTGAAAAAACTCCTCGCGGAGAATTCCACCCGCCACGTTCGATTTGTCCTGCCCACCGGGAGCAAAGTCCCGCCGCACGCACACGTCACCGAAGTCGCGCGGATAGACAAACGGTTTGTGGACTGCGGCGGCACGTTCCACACGGAAAGTCAGTGCCGTTTGCAAACGTGGTTTTCCGATGACACCGACCACCGGCTGACGGCGGGCAAGCTGCTAGGCATCTTCGACAAGGCGAAATTCTTTCTTGAAACCGATGATTTGGAAGTGGACGTGGAACACGAAGCACCGTTCGCCTCGCTTTTTCCCATCGCCAACGTGGAGGTGGAAAACGAAATCTTATGTGTGCATTTGGACATCAAACACACGGCTTGTCTGGCCGAGGAAAAATGTCTGCCGCCGAACTTGAACAAATCCTTTTCCTTCGCCCCGCTACCAAGTTTCAAAAATGAAAAGTGCTGCTAAATCCCGCAACGCGATTCGTTTGGGCGACATGAACGTTGGCCGTTTCTTGGTCGGCGGTCCGATCGCTCCGTAATCATTTGCTGACAACTTCCCGACCGGCGCGGTGGCCATCACCGCGCCGGTTCTTTTTTTGGCAACGGACACAAGTAAACAATTTCATTCACACAATTCGGACACGAACACTTTGAGGATGTTGCCAGTTCGTCACGTGGTTGAAACGCACCCGCCATGTCGCTGCGACAAGCTGCGCGCCGCTAATGATTGTTGAGCGACATTTGGTTTTGCAGGAATTAACCCTGCATCCTTCCGGCGAATGGACGCCGTCCACCCAGGGCTGGACGGGGCTGCGCGTCGTGGAAGGTCTGGGCTATTGGCTGCAAGGCGGTAATGCGCGGGAAATGAATCCTGGCGACGGTCTGGTTTGCCATGGCCGCACGCAGTTTGTTTTACGCGCCAGTTCACTCGGTCAGTTGCGACTGGAATTTTTCTTCGTGCAACCGCAGTTTCTCAACGGCCTGCTCACGGTGGCGGAGACGCACCGGCTGGAGCAAAATGATGGCCGATCCGCCGCGCCGGTTTTTTTGTTTACCGCCCAAGATGCCATCGGTCAGAAATTCAAGCATCTCGTCGCGCAACCGCATCGTGAGGCGCTGCCGGTGCGTTCGGGTTTGCTGCAACTCTGGTCGCAAGCCGTCGGCAATCTGCTGGCCGCGCCCGCGCCGGATGCGGATCAGCCGGCGGGACTGCGCGAACGGTTTCGGGAGTTGGTTGGGAAAATGCCGGATGCGGAGCTGGCGGTGCGCTCGCTGGCGGAGCTGGCGGGCGAATTGAGTTGCAGTGAACGCCATTTCAGCCGGATGTTTCGCGAAGAGTTTGGCGCTCCCTTGCGTGTCCGCCAAACCGAACTTCGGCTGATCCGGGCGCGCCAGTTATTGCAGAATCGCGATGCCAAAGTCATCAACGTCGCGTATGAGAGCGGCTATCGGCATCTCGGCCTGTTCAACCTGATGTTCAAGAAACGTTTTGGCCTGACGCCGGGCGAGTGGCGGCAAAAACATCTTCCGCCGAATCAAAAAAAAACGGCCCGCGTCGCCGTCAGTATTTTAATTTTGATGCTCGACTTGATCTGGTCACCGGTTGCGGCACGGGCGGATTTTAATGATAACCCGGCGCAAGCGCAGGCGCGGGCGGCGCTCGTGGCAAAATTATTTGAAGTGAATGACCCTAACCCCCCGCCGCTCGCCACGTTGGTGGCGGCAACGCCCGCCGTGATCGCCGCCGCGCGCGCCAAACCAAGCGAGTCTAACACGAACGCAACGCCGGGATTCAAGGTGGAGAAATATCTCGTCGAAGGAAATTCGCTGCTCCCGGTGGCGGAGTTGAACCGGATCATGTTCGGCGTGCCGCAAGCGTTCGGCACCAACGTGGTGTTCGCGGATATTCGCGGGCTGCTCGGCGAATTACAAATGGCGTATCGCGAGCGCGGATTTGTGACGGTATCGGTCGCTCTGCCGCCGCAAAGACTGACGAACGACATGGTGAAAATCAAAGTCACCGAGGGTCGGCTTGCGACGGTGACCGTGAAGGGCAATAAAAATTACAGCACGGAAAACGTGTTGCGCGCGCTGCCGAGTCTGCACCCGAACATGCTGCTCAACTCGCACGTTTTTCAAACCGAGTTGGACGCGGCGAATGCGAACCGCGACCGCCAGATTTATCCCGTGATCGGCCCCGGTGTGGATCCGGGCACGAGCGAACTGACGCTGAAAGTGAAAGACCGTTTTCCCGTTCACGGACGCGTGGAGATCAACAACCAAGGCACACCCGGCACGCCGGAGGCGCGCGTGAACGCGAACGTGCAATACGGAAATCTTTGGCAGCGAGATCATCAGTTTGGCGTGGCTTACGGATTCTCGCCGCTGAATTTCGGCACGGGAAAAAATTATTATTTCTCGCCGCTGGACCTGCCGTGGATCGCGAACCAAAGTGCTTATTACCGGCTGCCGCTCGCGAGTGCGCAGTCGCTCCAGCAGCAGATTGATGAAAGCCACGGGCAATTCGGCTACAACGAGGTCACGCACAAATTTGTCATGCCACCGCCTTCTGGCCATCCGGAGCTGACCGTTTACGCTTCGCGCTCAGTTTCGGATACCGGCATTCAGTTGGGCGCGCTGCATAACGTCATTCCGCCGCCGAATCTGGTGGTGATTGATTCACAGGATTCCGGCCAGAACGTCACGCTCAACGAGGGGCTGGGCGGAAAAATTTCCTGGCCGCTGCCGGTGTGGAAAAAACTCGCGTCCACCATTTTTCTCGGCATGGACTGGAAGCGCTACAACCAGGTCAGTTACAACACGAATAATTTTATCGCCACCATCACCTACACGAATCAGTTCGGGCCGACGAATTTAATCCAGACGATTCCCTCGCCGCAAAAGACGCGCCATTCAGCGGTAGAATATTTTCCGTTGAACCTCGGCTTCAGCGGCTCGCTGCCAGACAAATACGGGCAATCCTCATTCAGCGTGCAGGGCAATTACAACTTGGGAAGCATCGGCTCGTTGTCGCAACTGGCTTACAGCGCCGGCATCCCGGATCAATTGTTCACCAACGCCGTTTCGCATCGGGTAACGACGAACTCGCTGGTGCGGGCACGGGATAATTATTTCACGATGCAGGCGAGCGTCGCGCGGGAGCAGCGGCTTTATCACGATTGGACGGTGTTGCTGCGCGCTGACGGGCAGTGGGCTTCGACCCCGTTATTTTCAAATGAGCAGTTTGGCATAGGTGGCACGGCGGGTGTGCGCGGCTATGCCGACGGCGCGGCTTATGGCGACGCTGGCTGGCGAACATCGATCGAACCGCGCACGCCGCTAGTCAACGCGGGGATGTGGGATGGCGATGTGCCGATGTGGCTGCGCGGCTCAGTCTTTGTGGACTACGGCCAGTTGTATGCGCTGGCGAACAATGCCAAAAAAGAATTTCTCGGCACGGGGTTCAGTCTGACGGCCAGCATCGGCAATCATCTCGACGCCCGCGTTTCGTTGGCGTGGCCATTGCTAAAAGTGTCGGGCGTGGCCGACGGAATGCATCTTTATTTTGGCGCGGGCGCACAATTTTAATTTTATGAGAAAGAAAAAAATCCCCCATTCTCATCGCGCCACCACGGCGGCCATGCTCGCGGCACTGGCCGGCAATGCGCTCGCTTTACCGACTGGATTCAGTGTCCAAAATGGCGTGGCGACATTTTCTGTCAATGGTTCACAGCTTACGGTGAACGCTGGCAACAATGCGCAAATCAATTGGTCGTCCTTCAACATCGGCAATGGTGAGCACACGATTTTCAATCAGCCATCGGCTTCCTCGATTGTATGGAATCGGGTGAATGATCCGAATCCGTCGCAGATTTATGGCAGTATTCAGGCGAACGGTGTCGTCGTGCTGCTCAATTCCTCGGGCTTTTATTTCGGACCGAACTCGTTCGTCAGTGCGGCCGGGCTGGTGGTTTCCACGGCGAATTGTATGCCACCGCAAAACTCCGGCGGGGCGTGGGAATTTAACGGTCCGCCGCCGCTTGCGAGCATCGTGAATTTCGGCACGATCAAAATCGGCAATAAAGGCAGCGCGTTTCTCATCGCGGACAAAGTGGAAAACCATGGCGACATCACTGCGCCCGGCGGCACGATTGGTTTTGCGGCGGGCCAAACGGTGACGTTGAGCGAGCGCCCGGACGGGCGGGGTATGAGCATGAATGTGACGCTGCCGCGCGGAGCGGTGAATAATTACGGCAACATCGTTGCCGACGGTGGCACCGTGGCGCTCAACGCGAAAGTCGTGAATCAGGATGGGTTGTCGCAGGCGGATTCCGTGCGCAACCAAAACGGCGTCATCGAACTCGTGGCGGCGGATGAATTAAATTTGGGCGACAATTCTAAAATATTTGCGCGTGGCGATAATTCCTCTGGCGGCAGCGCGGGCGGCAATGTGACCTTGAAATCGGACAACGTTTTTCGGGACAACGCGCAAAGTTCAATTGTGACGACGGGCGGCGCGCACGGCGGCAATGGTGGCAACGTGGAAGTGAGCGCCCCAAACGTCGCGTCGCTGGCCTCCGCGATGGATGCGCGCGCCCAGTCTGGTTTCACCGGCGGAGAATTTTTATTGGACCCGGTGAACATCGTGCTCGGCAACTCTGGCTCCGGCACGGTTCCCAATTCCGGCACGGTCAATCCCGGTGGTTCCGGCACGTTGAACCTGAACGTGGACACCGCGTTCGCAAATAAAAACTTTTCCAATATCAAGTTGCAGGCGACGGGTAATATCACGTTGAACGCGGGCACGGTCTTGGATTTGAGCAGCCTGACTCCCGGGATCACTGCGGGGCAATTCTCACTTTGGGCGGGCGGCAATATTATTTTTGGCAACAACGCGCTCATCACCGATGGCGGGAGCTGGAACTTGAGTTTGCTTGCTGGCGTAGATTTTGCCACCGGCATTCCCCAAGCCGGCACGGGAACTATTTTTCTGAACGGCGGCAACGGCAAAAATTTCAGCGGCGCGATTCAGCTGGGGGCAGGCGATATCAATTTGCTGGCCGGCAACAACATCACCGTGGGCACCGGTTTTGTGCGCACGACCGGCGGCGGCAACATCAGCGCCACCGCTCTGGCCGGTTCCATCAACACGGGCACGGCGGCAAAGGGTTTTCAATTCCAAGCTCCGTTCGCGGCAGATGAATTGATTTATACGGTAGATCCTGACCTCGGCGGGATTAGCACTGCCGCCGGCGGAAACGTGACGCTCGCAGCGGGAGTTGATGTCATCAGTTTTCTGCCGACGTCAAAAACTCTTGGTGGCGACGCCGGCAGCGGCGCGTTCGGCAGCGCGCCGGGCGATGTGACGGTCACGGCGGGTCACGATGTGCTGGGACATTTTGTGGTGGCCAATGGCACGGGCAAAATCACGGCGGGCAATGATGCCGGCACCACTGGGAAGCAGCTCGCCTTGAGCCTGATACGCGGCGGCTGGAATGTGGACGCGGCAGATAATATTTACTTGCAGGAAGTCCGTAATCCGAACGGCATTTTCAATTCGCTGAACAGTAACGCCACGGGCGGCAAACCGTCGGCGAGTCAGCATTTTTTTGATTATTCCGCTGACGCGTTTGTGAATCTAGTTGCCGGCAACGGTATTGAACTTTCCGGCGCGAGCCTGCCGCGCAATGGCAGCACCTTCGATAAAGGTATTCCCGAAATTTTTCCCGGCATCCTCAGACTCACGGCAGGTGCGGGCGGCGTGACGCTGGATCGCGACGTGCTGCTATTTCCTTCCGCGCTCGGTAGCGTGCAAATCACAACGACGGCTGGTGGAAATTTTATCGGAACATCGGCGGATGGGATCACGGCGCTCACGATGTCCGACAGTGCCGACCGGCAATATCTGAAAAACTCGGCGTTCACCGGCCATGCGCCGGTGCCGGTGCATTTGAATAATCCAACGCCCGTCACGCTGGATATCGCGGGCGACATGAACGGGATTTTATTCAACGCCAACGAAGCTGCCCAAATCCATGTTGGCGGCAATATGAACAACAGCCGTTTCAGCGGGCAAAACCTTTTTGCCGCCGACTCGACGCGCATCAATGTCACCGGGGATATTTTGAACCGGAATGAGTTCACCACCATCACGCTCGCCGCCCCGCCGGACTTCGCGTTACTCGATGATGCGTATCCGGCGAACAACAATTTTGCCGCGCTGTTGGGCCGGATGAACTACGACCCGACGACCAAAATTTTGACGTTTCAGGGCCGGATGAGCACCGAAGAATTAAGTGCGCTCACGGCCCTGACGGTCGTGCAGCGCGATGCCAATGGCTTGCCGATCCTAGACGTCAATGGTGATCCGATTTTGAAAACGGTTTCCATTCTCGGCCTCGACAACGGCCTGGCGCTCTACAACGCCACGCAGGATATTCCGACGACTTTTGGCACCGGCTATTTCCTCGGCGGCGGTGGCACGTTTGATTTTACCGCACGCAATATGGATCTGGGCGCGACGCTCGGCATCCAGTCCGTCGGGCCGGTGAACAACGTCGCGCTCGGAAAATATTTTTCTCACGGCGCTAGCATCAACGTGAATCTCACGCACGATTTGAATATGTTTTCCACGACGATTTCCTCGCAGAACGGCGGGGCGGTGACGGTGCGCGCGGGTGGCGACATCAATGTCGGCTCCACGACGTTCGCGGGCAACGACGCGGTGGCGCGCGGCATTTTCACTGCGGCCAAGGCGGAGGTGTCGGTGATTGCAGACGGCGATGTCAACGTGAACGGTTCACGCATCGCGGCCTACGACGGCGGCAACGTCACCGTCGAGTCGCTGCACGGCGACGTCAATGCCGGCGTCGGCGGGCGCGGCGTGGTGGCGGTCACTGAAGTGTTCGTGGACCCGGTGACACATGAGGTGAAAACTTATACGCCATCCATTCCCGGCAGCGGCATTTTGGCCACGACCTTTCCGCCCTCGATTGACCCGCAGTTGTTTCCAACTTCAGACAACGTCGTCGGCAATATTCTCGTGGAAACGCCTAATGGCAAAGTCAACGCCAGCGCCGGTGGCATTGTGCAATTACCGTTCAGCCACAATCAGGCACCGGACGCGATAGTGCAGGTATTGGCTGGCTACGAGATGCGCGACAGCGCGGGACACGCGGTTACGGCGGCGAACCTCGGCGGGGCGACGGCGGTGAAAGTTTCGGAAGGGCGCGACATTGATGCGAGCGGCTCTGGCGTCATCGGCAGCACGGTGAAATTGCAAAGCAGCGGCAGCATCCTCGGTGTGATTTTTGCACGGAACACGATTGACCTCGCCGCGCAGCAAAACTTGAACGTCACCGCACTTGCGCAGGGCAGCATCAACGCGAGCGCTGGCGGGAGTGTTTCCGGCACGCTTATCGGCGTCGGCGGCGTGAACGCAAGCGGCGGCAGTATTGATGCCGCGCTTGTTTCCAATGCGGCGATTTCGGGCAACACCAGCGGACAGAAGGGCACCGAGGCTGGCGCCGCTGCGAGTGCCGCGAGCACGGGCGCTTCGTCGGACGCGGCAAAATCCATCACGGCTAAAAACGAAACGTCGGAGAACGACGATTCTGCCAAGAAGAAAAAATCTATTGTGTTGGCGCAGAAGGTGAGTCGGGTGACGGTATTTTTGCCGACGTTGAGGAAGCTTTCGGAGGCGTCGCCGCAGGAACCAAAGATTTAATTTCCATCACGGCACTAAACATTAAGCACTA
>JANYFN010000166.1 GCA_025362675.1 Limisphaerales bacterium
GGCATTGACGCGACGAAGAAAATTCCCGGCGAAGGTTTCAAACGCGCGTGGCCGCCGCTCATCAAGATGGATGCGGCGGTGAAGGCGAAGGTGGAGAAGCTTTTGGGCGTTAAAAAATAATTCCTAACTACATCTTGGGGCTTCTTATTCAATCGACCACAATCGGCAGTGCTAAAACCTAAACTATCAGTGAATTATTAATTGATAATAAATTAATAGTTCGCTAATAGTTGGGTATGCGCATTCCGCAAACGCCGCCTTCATTCGAAAAATTGATGGCTGGAATAGAAAAACCTGAACAGATGGTGAAGGTTTTTCAAGCGGTTGAGAACTCGACGCATGATGGCCGTTATCTGCATTGGGACGAATTGCGGTTTAGAAAACCGCCAGAGGATTTAACGCATAAAGACTGGTGGTTGGGATTAAAAATGCGGCGGCGAGCCGCGCAGCGAACTATTCCTCTAAAAGATACAAAAGGAAATCTTTTTCATTTTTCTGTGCCTGATTTGGTAACAGACCTTCTCCATCAAATTGACCGCGGCGGCGGAACATTTGTTGAGATTCCAGAACAGATAAATAATGCCGAACAGCGTGACCGCTATGTTGTGCGGTCGCTGATGGAAGAGGCGATCACTTCAAGTCAGTTGGAGGGAGCGGCAACCACGCGCGAGGTTGCAAAAAAAATGCTCGCCGAAGGGCGAAAGCCACGCGACCGCAGCGAGCGGATGATTGTTAATAATTACATAACGATGCGGAAAATCACTGAATTGAAAGACAAACCGCTAACACCGGATATCGTTTTTCAAATTCATCGGGAGATTTCCGACGGAGCGCTGGATATTACCGATGGGGCTGGACGTTTTCGAAAACCTGATGAAAACATAAAAGTTTTCGATGAGATTGAAGGCACGGTTTTCCACACACCGCCGCCCGCCGCTGAATTGTCGGCACGCTTGGAGGCGATGTGTGACTTTGCAAACGGCAAGACGCCTAGCTTTTTCGTCCACCCAGTCATTCGCGGAATCATCCTACATTTCTGGCTCGCTTATGACCACCCATTCGTTGACGGCAACGGACGAACGGCCCGAGCCTTATTTTATTGGCAGATGATGCATTCAGGCTATTGGCTATTTGAATATATCTCCATTTCTCAATTCTTGCGGAAAGCGCCCGCGCAATACGGCACGGCTTTTCTGCATACGGAAACCGATGACAATGACCTGACTTATTTCATCATTCATCAAGCGGAAACCATTCGGCGAGCTTTGAAGGAACTGCATGATTATGTCGCCCGAAAATCCACTGAGACGCGTGCGTGTCTTAACGCATTGCAAAACCATCCGGAGCTAAATCATCGCCAACAAGCGCTCATTGCACACGCGGTGCGGCATCCCAATTTTGCCTACCAAATTGCTGGTCACGGAGCACGCCATGCTGTCACCTATGCCACGGCTCGTGCGGATCTTTTGGGTTTGGCAAAACAGAAATTTCTTGAGCATCGGAAAGTTGGACGCGCATTTGTGTTCGTAGCTCCAAAGGATTTGGAATCAAGGCTGCGTCATTGAGAAAGCTCACGCGCCGGGCGGCAGCAGAAATTCCAGCCCGAATTTTTCGCAATCTCCATCACGCGCGGAATGACTCGTTGCGCCCAGCTCCGTCAGGAGTGAAATCTTTGTAGAACTTCCGACAAAAAAATCCCAAGCCCCGTCTCGCCTTCATCTGATTTCGTCGCGGCAGGCGAGGTGAAATATGCCGCTCCTGACGGAGCTTGAATTCATTTTCGTTTTGATAACTACAAAGATGTCGCCCCGCTGGGGCTTTTGCCCGGAGCGCGGGTCTGTGACCCGCAGCATCTCCGCCTGAAATGATGCGTTAAAATCACTCACCGCCATCCGTGCTGGCCGCGCCGCACGGCGGCAGGAATTCCCGACCAAATGTTTTCTCCACTCCATCCCGCAGAGAGATGGCGTTGATGGCGGCTTTATCAAATCCACGGTTCGCGCACTTGCATACTCGCCGGGTGCGACTTTGATAAGAGCGCGACTTTGATGCGTGACAGCTTTCTTCCCACCCAAGAGCAGATCCTAGAAGCGTTGTGTTTTCCTCCGCAATCGATGCCGACACCGTTTAAACGGCGAGTCTTGAAACCAGCGCCGGCAGCAAAAGGTTTAGCCCAATAACTGTTTGTCCGGGAACCTACGTTTTTTGCGGACGCTGATTCGCTTTCGAATTTGATTGCTTCGTCTGTTCCCGTCGCAGAGACCGGCGCGCATATAGAATCACCACCACCACCGCGCTCCAGACGATTATGTTTAGGATGAGTTCAGTGTGTTGCATAAAACAGAATTAAAGCGCTGCCACTTTGCGCGTCTGCTGAAAGCGCCGGATACCCACCGTCCCCACCAGCGCGACGCCGAACACGCCCAGCGCCACGTTTACCGGCTCGGGAACGGCGGTGACTTCCAAGCTCCAGCCATTTAAGGTCGTTGTGTCGCTTCCGACCGTGTCTTGAAAATAAAGCGTCCACGTGTCGTTCGGATTGCGACCGTTTAAAGCGGTCTGAAAATCTGAACCAAACGTCGCAGTCGCATAGGTAAGTGTGTAAGTCGTCCCACCTGAAACTTCGGGGGAAGCATGAATCAGACTGGTTAAATCATAATAGGGCGAACTGGTTGTAGTGCCTAACCGCAAATATCCTGACAAATCTGTTGATGCTCCGCCCTGCAATACAAATTTCAATGTCAAGTCGCTGATACTAGACCCCAGTCCGCCGGCCACGAAGCTGGTTCCGACCATTTCACTGGTGCCTATGGTGCTGTTATCTGGAATGCCTCCGAGCGCCGAGCCGCCAGCCAATGTTCCATATTGGTAAAGTGTGGCCAAGGCCGGATGACTGGCCACCAGCGTCAGACCGAGGATGCAAAGTTTGATTTTCATGACGTAGTTATTCGTGGGTTAGAGTTGGGGTTTTGAGGTCACTGCGCCAGACGATAAATCCGCATCTGGTGAGCGGTTATGGCTTCGCTATCCGTCCAACTAATCACTCCGTTGTCTGCGGAGTTGATGGTTGAAATCGTCGTCCACGGCCCTGTGACATCCGAGTCGGTAGTTTGCGCCTGAACTTTGTAAGTAGTGTTGCGTCCACCAAAAGTCGTGATTTTATAATGTCCACCGTCATCCACACCAGTCAGGGATGGACCTGCGTTCACTGGATTAACCGTCACCGTCACCAACATCGTTTGCACCCCATGTCCATCGCTGAGCGTCACAGTGAAACTATCTGAGCCCGCAGACGCCCCCGCAGTGTAGATCAAATTACCCCCATTGAAGGAAACTGAACCCAACGTTGCCCCGGATGCTGAAGCCGACCAGCCGGTGGGATAGACCGCGCCCGCTTTGGAACTGCTGGCATGGTTCGCCAACTTAGACGCTGGAATCGTAGCCGTCGTGCTCACTAATACCGCCGCCGTCATTGGCGTCGTGCTGAACGCATATACATCCAGCACACCGCCCGTAGCCAAATGATTTGTGTCCCAACTTAAACCTGATGGCGGCGTGGTTAAATTGACCGAGTTGAACCAACCGCTAAAACTGTTGCCCGGCGTGGTGAACAATTGGAAACTATTCCCGCTCGCCAATGTGCCACTATTATCAACTGTAAGCGTGCCACCATAAGTCAAGGCGCCGCTTGATAACATGAGGCTATTCGCCGCAACATTATTTACAATTTCCATTTTCATGCCGCCGTTGAGGCTTGGCGCGCTGGCCGCTGTCACAGTTTTGCCGTTCAAATCCAATGTGCCGCTGGTGGTGGAGAAAGTTCCGTTCACGGCGGTGTTCTGCGCGAGCGTCACGATGTTATTGCCGCTGCTTCCCGTATTCGCAATGGTCAGATTATTCACTGTGGCCGGCAATCCATTGCCGACGGCTTGGGACGCACTGCCGTTGTAGGTGTAGTTGGCAGCCGTGTTAAAATTGCGCGCGCTACCCGTGCTGGTGACTTGAATGTTACCGGAGGTTCCTGAAGAAGTAATGCCAGCCGTTGAGCCGATTCTCAAAGTGCCACCAGAACTTAGAGTGAACACTCCAGAGCCGCTGATGATTTGAGTGCCGCAGTCGAGAATGCCTCCGTTTGCTACGGTGACGAAACCGCCAGTTGAGGTTGGCCCAGCAGTCCCGGTATTAACCGTCAAGCCAGAAGCTAGGGTCACTGTCGCACCGTTGTCCACAGTCCAGCCGACTTTCGTGGCAGCACCAAATGTTCCAGATATGGTAAGCGTTTGATTGGCCGATCCGTTGAAATGAAAATCAATTCCATTATTCCCAGCACCAGCACCAGTTACAGTCAGAGTTGCGCCAGACGCGACAGTTACATTACCTTTTACTTTAACTGTAATCACGCCGCTGGCGGATTGCGAAGTGAGGTTTAAGGTGTTAGCGTTCACTACAATATCGCTGCCAATATCGAGTTCGGCGCTGCTTCCCGAACTGCTATTTAGAACAACCGTGTTTCCATTTGCCGACTGTAGAGTAAGACTTCCATTTATCGCCTTTGGGCTTCCACCGCCCAATGCTCCAGCAATATCTACTTGGGCATCTTGGGCGGTCCAGTTCCAAGTAAAGTTACCAAAAGCCTGATTAAGTCCGATAGGTGTTGTGTGTCCTGCTGCGCCGAGAATTACACAGGTTGACCCACTGGCCCATGTCGCCGCTGGAATCGTGCCGCCATTCAAATTGTGCTGATACTTGCCGGAGCCGGTGAAACTCAAAGCTCCGGTGGGCGTGAATGTCCCTGCGTTTTTCAAAATGCCGCCGGTGGTAACCGTGAGTGTCGCACCGCCGCCAACCGCGCCGCCGGAGCAAGACACGGTTCCCGCCGTTGAATCCAGCGTGCCGCCGCCGGTGTCATTCACCGTCAAAAGACCGGAGCCAAGGTTTCCGCCCGTGGGAATTTCATTGCGAGTGCCAATGGTCGCCGCCGTCGAACCTGTGTAGATCACGTTCAGGTTGGCTCCAACAGCGGGCTTGGCGTCGAGACTACCGGTGTCGATGGAAATGGTCGCGCCACTGCCAAGCGTCAAATTCCCGGCGCTGGTCACTTGGCCACTGCTCAACGTCAGCATCCCGCCGATCGTCACCGCACTGCCGATGGCGATGCCGTTACCACGATTGACCGTAAGATTCTGCAAACCGGACACCACCGCTGGCAACGTGGTGCTTGCTCCCGAACCGCCGAACGAGACGCTAGAGGTTGAGCCTCCTGTCAAAGTTCCACTGCTGGTGGAAATCGCGCCATTAAGCGTGAGCGTATTCGCACCTATTGATAGCGCGCCGCTCGTCAGTGTCAGTGTGCCTCCAACACTAATCACGCCGCCGAGTGATATGGTGTCGCCGACGCCGCTGCGATTCACAATAAGATTATTGAGCGCGACTGCGGGCAGTGGAGTGCTTCCTGAACCGCCAAAAGTGATGCTCGAAGTCGCGCCGCCAGTGAGGCTGCCGCTCGTTGTGCTAATTGCTCCGTTTAAGGTAAGTGTATTCGCACCGATTGAAAGTGCGCCGCTCGTCAGCGTTAGCGTGCCGCTGATAGTCGGGCTGCTATTCAAGGTCACGCCACTGGCATTAACGATGATTAGATTGTTCAGCGCCGTCACGGTGCTCGGAATGTTCACTCCCGCTGAACTACCGCCGAACACAAGGCTAGATGCCGAAGTCGTGGACAAATTAACCGGCGTCCCAGCAATTGCAGGGCCGTTAAGCGTAAGCGTGTTCGCACCCACAAAAAATGTGCCGTTGTTCAGCGTTAGCGTGCCGCTGATGGTTGGGCTGCTATTCAAGGACACGCCACTCGTATTATTGATAATTAAATTGTTAAGCGCGGTTATACCGATTGGAATATTCACACCCGCTGAGCTGCCGCCAAAAGAAAGGCTCGATGAGGAAGTAGTGGATAAATTAGCCGGTGTCCCCGAAATTGTCGGCCCGTTCAGCGTGAGCGTGCTCGCGCCCACAGAAAATGTGCCGTTGTTTAGTTTAAGAGTCCCGTTGATGGTTTTTGAAGAACTGGCAGCAAGCGATACGCCGCTGGAGTTATTAATTGTGACACTATTCGGGCCAGACGATGCCGGGAATTCCACGCCGGTCGTTTGAGAAGCAGAACCGGTGTATGACAAGGTAGAGGAAGTGCCGTATGTCAGAGTAAATGGAATCATAGTATTCAATGACAAAGTGGCCGTGCCGGCCATTGTAAGTGTTCCATTCACTGTTGTATTCAGGCCAAGCGTTTTTGTGCCAGAGCCGCTTAATTTGAGATTAGCGTAAGTATCGAGATTGGCACCGCTGCCAGCGGCAACAGCCAGGGTTTGACTACCAGAGTTGGCATACTCCACCGTGCCATTGATGGTGATAGAGTTCATGGCGATACTCGGCAATGATCCGGTCAGTTGCAGTAGGCCGTTCACAGTCAAAGTGCCAGCTTTTGTTACACTAGTTCCCCTTTCGAACACAGGATTTGATGCACTGCTACCAGATTGGCTGGAAATAATAGTTCCGTTAGCCCCAATCGTTACATCACCTTGCCCAGTCAGGCCGTTATCCAAAGAGATTACATCGGCTCCGGCATCAAGCGTTCCTGAAGATACATTCAGTGATGACGTTTTAATTGCAGTTTGCATTGTGGCCGTCTGTCCGGCAGTCATGGCAATCTCCGTTGCAAAAGTATTTGTCCCGCCAGTATTGTTTGCGGCCCACTCCCCCACTTTTAAGATATTCCGCGAAGAACCAACAAATCGAATTTCGCCGGCACCGTTGGCCGTTACTGTTATGGGTGATCCGGGCAGTGTGGTGCTCGATGTTCCTGGTAGATTGACGTTACCGCCAACCGTCCCGACATAACAACGCAACTTGCCATTAATATCCAAAGTATTGGCTACTAGAATAATTTTCCCATCGTCTCCCGTGCTTGCATCGGAGGTTCCTGTGCTGATATGTAAATCGTTGCAGGCTTCGCTCACAGTTAAAGTCATAGTGTGGCCAGCTTGAATGAAAACATTATTTACCGATGTAGGCTTTGAAGAAGCCGTCACCCAAGCCGAACCATTATATGTTTCCCAATCCGTCGCAGTGGACCAAGTGCTGGATGTATTTTTTGAACGGTAATCCCCGCTTACATCGGCCCAAACCGTGTTGGCTGTAGCAAGCCCAAAAATCACAGCTAGCATCACCACGACCATTCGTCCTTTGAAGAATGCCGGAATGGAAGGGATTTGCCTCCAAGTGAATTTATTTTCCATGGATCGAAGTTTGAGTTTCATGTTCATTACGGCTTCTGAGTTTTGTAAATCGGACTAAAGTTTATGTATTCAACCAGCTCACGCGCCGATCTTGCGTTCATGAATATGTGCTATAGCTGTTCACCAAGATATTGGGAAACGGTTAACTGGTAAGGTGCGTCACTCCATGCGCACCGCGCTTGGCCAGATACACGACGGCGCGCACGGCGTGACGCGCCCTACCCGCCCCGGCTGCGCCAAGGTTATTTTGATTTGCTATAGCCGCACCAGATCGCAGCAATGCCGCATCAGCACAGTTTTCCATTATCGATAAAATAATGGTATTGTTTTGTGATAACTTGTCCTCATTGGGATCTAGCTGCTCCCTCCTCGATGGCTACAGTAACAGTCCGTTTGAATGCTTCAAGTAAAATTAAATGCGCTTCGCTGGTGTCTTAAAAAATCAGCAGGACGCGCCACGCACATCGCGCCTTCTAATATGATTTCACTGCGCATAGGTCTTTAGCAAAAAGTTTAGCATGGACGCCACAAAATCAAAAAAACCACCAACCGCACCGGGACGCTTTGCTTTCAGATGGTGTGTGAGGGCTGGGCCTAGTTGCGCCACGGGGAAGCGGTTGGTCTGGCGCAATCACCTGACTTTCCTACCAACCAAGCCGTTGCGCTAGAAAGCTGAGTCAGCACGGGCGCGCAATTGATCGTTGCGCCCACGCTACGACTGGGTTTGTTTGGACAACGACTGTGTGTGCGCGCGCGCCGACCGTGTGCGGGCGCGCACTGAGTCGTTGCGGGCGGGTGTAAATCAGGGAATTTTCCAATGAAATACAATAAATCGCTATGACATCAGGACAAACACGCGCGTTGGGAGCAAAGAAGTGGCGATCCAGTGCGCCGCCATGAAAGCGGGCGCGCTCATTTCAGCCAGCGGCGCAGACAATTTTTGTTATGAAGCGGTTTGGAATTGCGCTAATGGTTTCGGGCCATTACAAATTGACGCATGGGAAATTTGAGCGAGCGGGCCATTCGCCATCGGGAACGGCGGAAGCAGCGGCGTTTACGCCGCATTATACGCGTGGCGTTGGGCGTGGCGCTGGTGCTCGGCTTTATTTTCTGGGCGCTGCACTTGATCAATTCCCGTTCGACTTCTGGCCCTTCCGGGGTATCGGGTGATGATGTCTCTGTCCATTTCTGATGGGCCGCACGGTATTAACTAAAAACGGCGGCGACGGTTTTACAAACTTAATCGGTCGCTTGATTCAACTCTTTTAATTTGGAAGCTACCTTGTTCCACGTGGGCGAATACTTAGGCGTTTTAGTCAGGCATCTATTGAGATATTGGACGGCTAAATTCGTTTCCCCAAATCCGAGTGAACTCTCGGCCAAGCCGTAATCAATGGCGGGGATATCTACCGAGGCATTGGTCAGATCCAGAAAATCTGCCTGGGCGGCGGCGTAGTTCGTGACGCGTAGAAAGGCGATGGCTCGGTTGAACTTTGCGGGCGGGTAGTTAGTCAGTTCGAGGAGATGGTTCAGCACGGGGATGGCGGCTCCGGCCTGACCTGATTGGATCAGCAATTCGGATTTCGCCTGGAGCAGGAAAGGCTGGTCCGGCGTCTTATCCAGATAGTTGTTAAAGGTGGCTTCCGCTTGAGCGAAATCTTGCATCAAGATAAATTCTTGGACGATACTTTCAAGGCCGACAATATCATCCGCGTGGATTGGAATGAGGTCGCTCAAAATCTGGCGCGCGGGCGCGAGATTGGTTTGGGACCGATAGAAATCGGCTTCCAGAAGGGCGAGCTTCAACTGGGCGGCATTCGTGGCGGGCCAGCTTTTGATGTCATCACGCAGTTGCGCGATCATGGTCGCCGTTCGACTGGCAAGATGGGTGCGCGTGTAGAGTGAGATGAGTTCCAATTTCGGGGCCAACTCACTGGGAGCCAGTTCGGCGGCGCGCTCAAAATTCTGCATGGCTTGTCGAGGAAACCCGGCTTGGGAAAAGGTGTTGCCGAGCGCGAAACAAAAAGCCGGTTCATCGACCGGCCCAAAACGGCTGAGCAGCGAATTGACGGTTCCGATGTTTGCTAGCCCGCCTACAAGTCGGTCGGCGACGGCGATATTCATGGGGTGGCCGGCCTGTTGGTTGGTGTTGCAAAATAAATTACAATGGGCGATCCAGTTGGTCTCGTTCAAACTTATCGCTTGGAGAAAATATTGTTTGGCCTCGGGCCATCGTCCGGCGCGCTGGAGCTGCACTCCCCAGCCATCCAGGGCCATGGAATACCATGACTTAAGGATATCGCCCTGCACAAAGGTCGCCGGCTCGAGTAAGAGTAGCTTTGCAAAATAGCTTTCTGACGCTAATGCGTTTCTTCGCCCTGCTTGCTCAAGGGATTCTAGGTGTGGCTTTGCCTCGGCCCATAACTTTTCAGTTTGCGCGAGTAAGTTGGCGGGAACCGGCGGAGGCAGCACGGTATCAGTCACAAAGGGTTTCAATTCATAGATTGCCCCAGCCGGCACAAGATAGAAGGCTTCAAGAAAATAACCGGAACTTGGGTGTAAATAGAAAACGCGATTAGAGGTGGTCTGCTGATTGATCCAATCCCGAAGTTCGTTCGCCGCAATCTGGCTGCGGCTGGTCGCTGGCACGCTCAGACCGGGATGCTGGCGCTGCAGCCAAGCCCGATATTCCATGGACGCAAGCGCAGTGACATTCACCGGCACCCAATCGTGCGCCTCAGGATGGCGCGACTGAGCCGCGCGAAACACCATCAACCGATCAGAAAAATCCGAGAGCATTATTCCGCCGCCCGCCGGTAGGGAGCGCACGGCTAATTCGCCAAATTGTTTCAGGGGTTGCTGATTTACTTGCGTCACCGCAAAATAATTACGCGGCGTCAGCAGCGTGACGATTAAAGCGATTCCGACGAGCACTAGAACTGGAAAGCTGCGCTCCTGCCAAAAAAATAGGTGATCGAGAATGATCGGACGAATGGAAGGCGGAGTGTTTCTTTGCCCGCCAAGTAAAAGATTGCCCGCCAAGAGCCCTACTCCTAAGGCGATCAAAAAATCAAAACTTAGCAGCGGCAGGGCAAAATGAATCTGATTTTTCACGATGTTTCTCGGGCCATAAGTCGGATCCAAGGCGACCCATAAGCAACTTAGCAATAGGGCAAGCCTAAGTCCGCGATAGAGGAATATTTGTAACTGGTCCATCGTCGGCTGATTATTCGGTTCGTCATCAAAGCGGCAGAGGAACCAGGCGAGTAACGGCAACAGATAAAACGCCAGCACCACGAATCCCAAACCCGAATGGACGCGGAAGAAATAAAAGTATAAAGCCCCTAAGATGTGTCGGACTTGTTGCAACGACATTAACCAGGATTCTTTAAAGCTCAACGATGATCCGGGGAGGAGGCCGTTCGCCAGCGGCAGAATGACAAAGATCAAAAAACCGGCCAACCCCCAACCGGCGAGCCGGAGCACAAAATTTTTTTCCAAAAATCTCAGTGGCTGAATGGCAATTAATGCGACGATAAACGCTGGCAGTGTGAGGATCATCATCCAGTTCTCCGCCATCCCTAAGCCCCAGATAAAAACCGACGCGTGAAGCCACCGACTATTTTGATTCACCCGGAATTCCAGCAGACACCACGTTGCACTGGCCAACAGTAGCACTCCCAACATTTCACCCGTGGCAGCGGTCGCGTGTTGCCAGAAATTGAGATCCAATCCGCAGACGAACACGGCCAGAGCCAGCGGCAGACGCTGCCTCCATCCAGTGATGGCGAAGATTGGACTTGTCCATGGTATCAACTCCAAGCAACGCGCGAGCAACGACAAGGTTCCGACCGCGCAGATTGCTGAGAAGAGATTCAGCAGGCCAGGCACCCAGCTTGCCGGGACAAGACGCAACGGTAAGGTCAACAGCCAAAGCAAAGGCTGCCCCACCCAAGGACGCCAATCCCAGCCACTGACTTTGGAGGCGAGCTCAAGATTGCTGATAGTAATACCCTGACTGAGCGTGACTAAGTAAACCAGTAAAGCACCCAATCCCAATATAACTGGAAAACGCCGTAGCAACGGTTTCATACCTCGCGATGATAATCAAAGTATCCCAGAGGGGGAGAAAAAAGTAGAACGAGCCTGCAACACAGTTCTGGTCTTAGCCAACTGACAGCGCACGCAGACACCTCGGTGTTCACGGCTAAGGTTGAAAGCATTCTCCCCTGAGTTAAAATATTTATAGTGTCTGCCAGCAGTGGCGTTGGTTCGCAACGCCCCCTCTAGCCTAGCAAAAAATCATACTTACGAGTAAGCACTTAGGGGAAAACCCTACTAAAATAGATAGACTAAACGTGCTGAAAGACGTTTTTCACATTGACATTTAGGGTGTTTCTGATTTAATGTGAGCTGATTTTTGAGGTTATTAAATTCCTTTATATGAAAACACTTCACAACAACTTGGTATGCGCCATGGTGGCTATGGCGCTAGGAACAGCCGCAACCGTCGGGGCGGCAAACAGCAAAGATTCAAGCGCCAGCTTTCCCGTTTTGAGCAAGGCGACGCAAATCGAGCTCCCAGCCAAGGCTGCGGAACTGGTTTCAAAAGCCGATGCCAAGCACCGCGAGCAAATGACGATTGACGTCGTCAAAGCAGCCGTGGGCTTAAACCCGGCCGCCGCGCCAAACATTGTGGCCAGCATTGCGCACGCAAATCCTGAAATGGCAGCCACCGCCGCTGCGACTGCCGCCTCACTCCTGCCCGATAATGCGGCCGAAATTGCCCGAGTTGCGGCTGTGGCAGCTCCGAAAAAATCCGGCCAGATTGTGACCGCAGTGTGCCGCGTTGTGCCGAAGCAATATAAAGCAATTGCCAACGCAGTTGCGGAAGCGGCACCCGATCAAACCAAGCAGATTTTGGCGGGTCTCTCCACCGCCTTTCCCATGCTTGAGATGCCGCTTAACAAGATTATTTTATCCTACAGTGGCAACAATATTCCCACTGTGCCCTCAGTTCTTAACCAAGTGCCGTCCAGCCTAGTTCCCACGCCCACGGTTGCGCCGACCACGACTGCGACTGAGCCAACAGCTACCACGGGTTCACCGCAGCTTGCTCCGCCCACTTATGGCGCACCTTATGTGATACCTCCTGGCGGCCACGTAAACTTGGATCCAGGCTCGGGCGTAACAGTGCCTGTGCGTAACTATGCGGCACCCTGACCATTCGTGAAATTTTATTGATTCGTTTTTTGCAACCCATCTTCACAAGCTGAAGATGGGTTTTAGCTTGTAAACAAAAGCTGATTACTCGAATCAAGAATTAACTGGTTCTAAGCTATATCGAATCATGAGGAAGCGTCAGTGTTTTTTCCCAGATTCAAGCCAATCCTCCGGTCGGCTGGCTTTTCGACGATGTCACGGTGACTAATACCTTCGCGCTCGGAAACCTTGTCACCAATTTTACATTTACTCCTGGGCAAGCAACCAACTATTGCTTAGAGGCGCGGGTGGTTTTATTTACCGAGTTCCCTTTGGCGTGGGGACCTTTCAAACGGTTGGCGACCGTAACTGGACCGCCGGCTATTGTGATGGCGGCACCAGTTGTCGCGCACAACCAAGTGCAACTCAACTTCACAGCAACGGCCGGACCGTTGAGCACGTTTCACCTGATTCAAGCTGATGTGCTCGGACAGGTTTGGATCACCAATGGGGAAGCGGTGCTGACAACTAATATTTTGGGCAGCGCTTATCGGTTCACGACCACCAATGGCCCCGCAAAGCGATTTTATAAGGTTCAGTCTCCTTAACACCGTGGAGCCAATCCGAAACACCAATGTTTTCGCGTTCATCGCTTACTCTTTGAACGAGAGCTTACTTGAAAACAAGCATCCTTCAGAGTATAGTCCCTTTCGTGTCGAGGTGATGTGAAACCCTATTTACCATTAGTCTGCTGTTTTCGCTGGCTGCCGTTCTGCCTTTGGCTGATCACGCTCCCGTTGCGATCGGCGACTTTCGCGGTGACGACAACCAGCGATGGTGGCTTGGGTTCACTGCGCCAGGCAATCTTGAATGCCAATGGCAGTGCGGGGCCAAACACGATCACTTTTCAGATCAGCGGTTCCCCTCCGTTCACGATTCAGCCCACGTCGCCGTTGCCCTCTCTGGGAACACCGACGTTCATTAATGGAACGACGCAAACTGGTTTTCCGGGCACGCCGATAATCGAATTGGACGGCACTTTGGCCGGGGCCAATACAGTAGGACTGCAATTTCTATCCGCTGCCTGCGCCGTGCGGGGATTGGTCATCAACCGATTCAATACGCAAGCGATTGTGATATCCGGCCCCTCGAATTCAGTTCAAGGGTGTTACCTTGGGACCGATTTCACCGGCAAGATCGCCCGTGGGAACGGTAGTTTTGGCATTTGGATTCAAAGCGTCGGAAACCTGATCGGCGGCGGCAACCCTGGAGATGGCAATCTCATTTCCGGCGGCAATGATACCGGCATCTACCTCAGTCAGGGGTCGAACTTAGTTCAAGGAAATCTGATCGGGGTCAGCATCAGCGGCACGAACGCGTTGAAAAATAGAAACAACGGCGTTGTCATTGATAGTTGTAGCGGCAACCAGATTGGCGGCAACTCGGCATTAGTGCGCAATGTTGTTTCCGGCAACGGCCTGAGCGGAATTTATCTGAACACCAAAAATGCCAGCGGCAACTTGATTCAGGGCAACTATCTGGGACTAGGGGTCACGGGCAACATTGTGGTGAGTAACGGGGGCGATGGCATTACGATTTTTGGCGCGGCCGCAAACACGATTGGCGGTATCGCTTCGGGCGCAGGCAACGTGATTTCAGGCAATGGATTGGCCGGCATTGCCTTCAACCTGAATACTGCGGTCAGTAACGTTGTTTCGGGAAATTTCATCGGCACCGACGCAGTTGGAAAAACGGCCCTCGGTAATAAAAATGCCGGCGTGGTCCTTTCGGCTTCAATTGGTAATCAGATTGGCGGCTCCATTGCCGGATATGGCAACGTGATTTCTGGTAACAATCAGGATGGAATTTTTCTTAAAGATAGCGCGCTACAGAATTTGATTCAGGGGAATTTGATCGGACTATCAGCAGCGGGCACTAATGCCATCCCCAACGGATTTAACGGAGTTTCCATCAGCGGAGCCGTTTCGAACATGCTCGGTGGGAACATTAGCACCGCACGCAATGTCATTTCCGGCAATACTTATAATGGCGTCGGCATTTTACAATTAAGCGATCTTGGCAATATTGTTCTCGGAAACTATATCGGCACGGATGCTGCGGGCACCAAGGGTATTGGCAACGCGTTGGCTGGCGTTCGGATTCAGGGCCGCTCGAATGTGATCGGCGGAGCGACCACTGGCAGCGGCAATGTGATTTCTGGCAATGGCCAACAGGGGATTTTTTTGTCGGGAACTAATGGCAATGTGACCGGCAATGTGATGATGGGAAATATTATCGGTCTAGATGCGACTGGCGCGAATGCCTTGGGCAATGGCGACGCTGGCGTGGGCATCACCAGCGCAGCAAATAATCAAATCGGAGGAACTGCCACCGGTGCGCGAAACATACTATCCGCCAATGCCGGAGAAGGTCTCTTCATTCTCAATGCCGGTGCCACGAACAATGTGGTTCAGGGAAATTATATTGGAACTGATCCAACGGGCTTAGTCGCACGGGGAAACATTTTTGAAGGCATCACAATTCAAAGCACAACCGGTAACCAGATCGGCGGTAACACGGCCGGGGCGGGTAACCTGATTTCCGCTAATGGCAATCGGGGTATTTATCTACTGACCGCCAGTTCCAATGTCGTTCAAGGCAACCGTATCGGCACCCAATCCGATGGCGTAAGCGCCATGGGAAATGTTTTTCACGGAATTGATATTGATAGTGGTTCGACCAACAACATTATCGGTGGCACGAATGTCGGCGCCGGCAATAGTCTCGCCTTTTCCCAATCTATCTACGCTGGGGTGCGCGTGCGCGCTGGCGCCTTCAATAATTTGATCAGCGGCAACTCCATTTTTAGCAATGGCGCGCTCGGCATTGATTTGGGCAATAATGGCGTGGATGCAGTGGTGGCTTGTGAAAGCGGGGTGGCGGTAAACGCGGCGAACGCCGGGCAAAATTATCCGGTTTTGACGGCTGCCTTCAGCGGCACCCTCACGCTCATTCGCGGGACCCTGAACAGCCTCAGTGGAAAAACTTATGCCTTGGAATTTTTTGCCAGTCCGGCGGGCGATGCTTCGGGATATGGCGAAGGACAACTGTTTTTGGGACAAACCAAGCTGACACTTGGGAGCCTGTGCTCCTCGAATTTCGCGGTCACACTTCCGGTGGCCGTCCCGCCGAATTGGGTCGTTACCGCCACCGCCACCAACCCCACTAATAATACTTCAGAGTTTTCAGCCTGGCTTCCGGTTTTGTCAGTTCCGTCTCCCATACTGACCCGCTCAAGCCCAACCCAAATAGCTATTTCTTGGACCAACAATGGGGGGAGTTTCCAGTTGCAACAAACGATTAGCCTCTTGCCGACACTCTGGACCACGGTCACTGCCAGCCCTATTTTGGCCAACGGATTTTATACGGTGAACTTGCCGCCCACCAACACGACCAGCTTTTATCGCTTGACCCCACAATAGTCGGCAACGTGGTGGCAGCGGGGTAACAAATAAAAAAGGGAGCGCAATCAGATTGAATGCACCCCCGTAAATCAAAACGATTTACAAATATAATTATTCTTTGACAGTGCGGACGATACGCCGTTGGCGAAGACCGAAGGCCAAACACAACCCGCCAACCAAACCCAAGCAAATGGTTGAAGGTTCGGGAACATCTGCAATGTAGAATCGCGCGCCAAAATTGTTGGGGCCGGAAGATGGCGTTTGCAACAATTGCCAGCTAGATACGGGTGAAGCCTTGAACCAGTAGTCGTTGTATGAATTGCCGGTCGTGACGCTATTATACAACTCCAATCCGAGTGAGTCGGGGCCGCTTAGACCTGAAATGGTGATGGCCAAAGTGAAGTCACTGGGAACTGACAGCGTTAATCCTGACTCAATCACCCTCAAGCCATATCCGCCGGTTCCGTCATAGGGAGCATAGGGCTGATAAGCCACGGAAGGGGGCGCGAATGTGAATGTATCGTTAAAAAGAGACGCGGAAGGCGAAGGAAAGCCGCCAACCAGAGCTCCGGCGTTGCTGTATATACTGACGTTCATGCTAACGGTTCCAGTTAACAAATTCGTCGGATTGTATAGTTCGAACTCGAAACTAGTAATCGTCGCCGACCCTGTCAAAAGAATCTCATTGCCCACGGTATATCCGTTAGCCAAGTTCAGGCTTCGCAACGTATTTACTGTAGAGTTGTCATAAACTAAGGTGTCAGCCTTGACGACATGGTTGACGGCCAGAAAAAGGCTTACGCCTGCGGTAAGAGTTTTGGAAATGATTGTTTTCATCGGTTAATCCCATCTAATTTAGTCGAGTTTTTAAAAACCTCGCACGCTATCATAGACTAATGGGTTGCCGTGTCAACTTCAATTTGTAGAAAGTATAGGAAATTATGGCGTGCAAAAGGTGTTCGGAATAGAAAAATACTCTTGAATTACTTCGCGGTTCCGAATAAGATCATGGTTCGTAGGGGTATTGATATCAGAACTCGGCATATGAATTTCTATCAACTGGGATTTTCCGCGCTACTTGGTTTTGGGGTTTGTTTAGCAACCATCTGGCTGGTCCTTCGATTGTATCACCAGAAAAAAGTGAACATCACCAATCGAATTGAGGCCCATCACTCTAATGCGGTGGCAATGCCACGACTGGGTGGTATTGGGCTGGTCGCGGCTTTCATCTTAACCTTATTGACTACAATTGATTTTGCGGTGTATCCATTTGCGTGGAATATTGCCATTTTTTCGGTAGCCATGTTTGGGGTCGGTATTTGGGATGATTTTCGTCCCTTAGGAGCCAAGAAAAAGCTCGTAGGCCAAATATTGATTGCCACGGCGACTTATTTAAGCGGCATCGGTATCTATAAGTTTCAGATTCCTTTCTCGATGCAAATCATAGACCTAGGGGAATGGTCTGGGCTAGTTACAATCTTGTGGGTGGTCGGCTTGACTAATCTGATCAACCTCATTGACGGCGTGGATGGATTGGCGGGCGGCATTTGTCTGATGCTAATGTTCCTGATGATCTTTGTCGGCAACCAATGCTGCGCGAGCCTGATTGCAGCCGGCATGTGTGGCGCGTTGCTGGCCTTTCTAAGGTATAACTTCCCGCCAGCGCGGATTTACCTAGGCGATGGCGGCGCATATTTTCTCGGTTTTTTAATCGCCTGTTTGACCATCAGGAGTTCTCAAAAAGGTGCCGTTTTTGCGGCGTTAACCGCGCCGCTATTCGTTTTGGCGCTCCCCATCGTGGACACTAGCTTGGCTATTTTGCGGCGGGGATTGAATGGCCTCCCATTATTCCGGCCGGATCGTCGCCATATCCACCACCGGATGCTGGGCATGGGCATGTCCCGGCGACAACTGGTGCTGTGTGCTTATGGCTTCACCGCCTTTTTTCTCGCGCTGGGTTTTGCCGCGTTCTGGTTGCGCGGAGAACATTTTGCCGTGTTAGTAGGGATTAGTCTGCTAGCTATCGTGTGTGTGGCGGGAACACTGCGATTCAGTCGCCAATGGTTTGCCGTGAGCCGCGTCGTGGGCTATTCGCTAGAAGTGCGCGCGGAAATTCAATATGCACTCGCCCAGTCCCGCTGGCTCGCCTTGGAAGGATCCCGCACGCCTAACTTATTGCACTTGAGTCAGGACGTGGTTTTCATCGCGCGCAAACTTGGATTCACCAGCGTTCAAATCCAGTTGGAAGATGACGTGCAACAATGGCAGATAGTTCCCGTCTCAGATACGGAGCAACATTTTTTTCAGCATAAGCTCCCCGGCCATCGTTACTGCTTTATCAAACTTGGGATCAAGTATCCGAACCCGACTTCAACCAACTATTCCGACATCCCCAAGGAATTTTGTATGATGAGCGAGTTGGTGGCTGAAGGCTGGGCCAAGGCAATCAAATCCTGGCAAATCCAAAGAGGTTTTCCTTTACGGTTTGATTTACTGACGCTGACTGACCCCGATCCGGCGGAAGCCATGCCACCGATCAAACCCCTACCAGCGCCATAAGATGACGGGCGCGGCAAATAAATATCCGACTCGCTCTGGTAACAAAATATCCACTCCCGATCTGAACCGTGCGGCGGCGCCCACTCGTCGATTCCGCTCCCGAATCCGCGCCTGGTTTCCGCTTCGCCCGTTGGATATCCTGAGCTACCGGATATGCGATGAGCTAAGCGGGCTGCTGATTTTCCTCATGCTGGTGTTCAGTCCGTGGGCACTGGGCACCACCGAAGCCTGGTCCATCCAGATCATGAACCGCGCAGGTTACGCGCTCGCCGTTCTGCTGCTGATCAAATGGTTCATCCGCGAAGTAAAAGGATTTCCCGCGCTCCGTTGGGATGAATGCTCCAGCCGCGTCCGTGGTGCAGATGAACCGTATTCTCCCACGCGCAATTCGGTCGCCCGCATCCTCGCTGCGATCACCCTGTTACTGCTGGCGTATTGTCTCATGGCCGCATTGAACGCCGGCGCCACGTATCATCCGGAAACCAAATGGTTCGAATACCATCATTATATCTCGTGGCTGCCCCACAGTTTTGACAGCCAACGCTCTTGGTTCTACTTCTGGATGTATCTCGGCCTCGCCGGCATCTTCTGGGCCGTTCAGGATTGGTTGTGCGGGATGACCACGACGGAGGAACGGAGCGTCCGCACCCAGGCGGACAATGCCTCCGCGCCTTCGACCGGCGTTTTGCCAGCCCGACTACGCGCGCTCCTTTGGCTCCTGTGCCTCAACGGTGCGGTGCTCGGCGTGGAAGGAATTATCCAACGGGCGGCCGGCTCGGATAACTTGCTATTTCTGGTGCATCCGCATGTGAACCCCGAAGGCGTCACCCAATTCGGACCCTACGCCTATCGCTCCAACGCCGCGCAATATTTCAACCTGCTCTGGCCCGTTTGCCTCGCCTTCTGGTGGCGCTTGCAACGCAACGGCGGCTTGCGAAATCGCGCGCAACCGACCCTGCTCTTGTGCGCGGCAATCATGGCCGCCTGCCCGTTCATTGCCTCCAGCCGCGGGAGCGCCCTGACTGCGGCAACCATGATTATTTTAGCCGTCGCCTATCTCGCGTTCTCGTCCCTACCCGGCTTCGAGCGACGACCGAGTGAAAGCCAGCACGGCGGGAAAACTATTTCGCTACTAACCTTATTCTTCAGCGTGGCGCTGGGCTTAGGCTGGTATTTTGGGTGGGATACCTTGGCCCCGCGCATGGAACAACTCGGCGAAGGGTTTGATGGCCGCGAAGCCATGTATGCCGCCGCCCGCCCCATGGCGGCAGATTACCCGTGGCTCGGGACCGGGCCGGGCACCTTTGCCACCGCATTCCAGTTTTATCGTTTTTCCAACGCCACCTATTGGCCCGAGCAATTGCACAACGACTGGCTGGAGACCCGCATCACTTTCGGTTGGATCGGCATGGCGCTCGCACTCGCCGCGCTGGCTTGCGTCTTTTTGCGCCGACTCGTGCCGGGACAAATTCGTGCCGGTCGCCGCTTCATTTTTCTAGGCTGGCTGGCACTCATCGGCTGCCTCGTTCAGGCGATCTTTGATTTCCCCCTGCAAATCCATTCCATCCTCCTACTTTTCCTCGTCATCTCCGCCATCCTCTTCAACGTCAGCGGACGCCGCCCGCACCGCTGAGACAGCGAGCGACTCGCCACTCCCAAGGCCAGACTGCCAATCCGACACCCGCCGCTGGTTTGGACTGGCATAAACACCTGCGCAAACTGAATTTAAGGCGTCGCGAGTCGTCCGCAGGCCATCGCGAGTCGTCCGCAGGCCATCGCTAGTCGTCGGCAGGCCATCGCAGGTCGTCGGCAGGCCATCGCAGGTCGTCGGCAGGCAGTCGCAGGTCGTCGGCAGGCCATCGCGAGTCATCCGCAGGCCGTCGCGAGTCGTCCGCAGGCGTCGCGGACTAAAAACTAGCGGACGCAGGTGGTTTGTGCGCCAGTTAAAATTGCCCCGCCGCCGACAGCAACCGCTTTTCTTCCGGCAGCCATTGCGATTTGGTCCGCGCGATTTTCAGGAACGCCCTCGCTGCGTTGGTCTCGCCATTGGCCAGCAGCAGCAATCCGTTATACAGCGCCACATCCGGCTGCTGCAACTGCGCCGGATCAAGCTGTTGCAGCACCGCCAACCCCTCCCTCGTCCGCCCCTGCAAGTGCAGCGCAAATGCGTAGGTGGAAGCTGGAACCGGATTGCTCTTCGCGACCGCATAGTTCTCGGCGGACCATTTAAAGGCGTTCGGCAAATTAGTTTTCAACAACAGGCTGGTGAAAGTGAGATTGTTTTTCAAAACCAGGTTGTCAGGGAAGGCCGCCAATAGTTTGGCGTAAAAAGAGTTTAAGTCAGCCGTGTTACCCCGGGCCACATACAATTGTTCCAGCGCCTCCTGCGCCCAACGTTCACGTGGAAATTTTTCGGCGATGAGCTTCAACAACACTTCGCGCTCACGCGGCAACTGCCAACGTTCCGCCAGCCCCAGCAACGTCGTCAATGCGCCATAACGATTACCCGCCTCGCTGATCGCTGAACTCCAATTGCTGTCGGCGGATGGTTGCGCGCCAAGTTGCGACCAGGCGCGGGCAGCCAAGGCCAGCCGCAGAAAATTCATTTCATCCCAATCGTTCTTCGAAGTGAGTTCATGCAGCGCCGCCCAATCGCCGCTTTGCAAATACGCATCCGCCAGCGCCACCCGAACCGGCGGCTGCGACCGAATCGCCACCGGCAGATTGATCAACCAGTGGATTTCCTCGGACAACAATTCATTGGCTTGCATCCACTCGGCCATTTGCGCCACCGCCGGCGCATTCGTCGACGCGTCTTGCTGAAGGGAACGCAAACGGTCGCCGAAATCTTCGCGCTTGAGCTGCCGCAAAATCCCCAAATGCACTAGTTCATCGGCCAGCGGGGCGCGCCCCTTCGCGAGCAGTTGCGTGGCATAAACCTCGGCACCCGCAACGTCGTTGTTCGCCAGCCGATCCACCACCAACGCGCGCAACGCCACCGGACCGAGATTGATATCCGACCGAAATTTCTCCAGCACCGCGCGCGCCAGCGGCGCCTTGTTTTCGTTGGTGAACGCGAGCCGCAAGACCGCGAGATTCAATTCAAATAACTGATTCGTCGGGTCCAGCTTGGTGGCGATTTCAAAATGCGACTCGGCTTCGCCAAGCCGCCGCAGGCTCAACGCCAAGCTCGCCGCGGTCACCTGATAGCTGGCGAGATTCGTGGCCGTCAACGCCAGCTCATTCACGATTTGAGCGGTCAGCGGAAAAGGCGGACTTTGATAACGCAACGCCGTCGCCGCCAGTTGCAATTTATTTTCCACGGTGGGTTCAACTTGAACTAGGCGTTGTAACCAGTCCAACGCCGCCGACGAATGGGAAATCTCCGCGAGCGACGCCATGACGCGGCAGGCGGCGGCGTTCGTGGAATTGAGGTTCAACGTCTGGCGGGCGCTCAACAGGGCATTGCGAAAATCTCCCTGCGTCAGAAATGCCTGCGCCTGCGCCTGACTGCGACGCTCCTTGAAATGCCGGTAAAACGGGCGGGCTAGCCAAACAATTCCCGCCAGCACCGCCAGCGCGATTAGAATGCGCACCAACCAGATGCGGAGCCGCTTTTTCTCCGCTTCAATACTAGTGTTTTCTTCGACCATTGCGGGTGGATGGTGTCAAAGCAGACTGGGAAATTCCAATGCTTTCTGTGTGGAGCAGAATCGTCGCACAGAAAATTCCAACTGCGCGCGAACGAATCAAACAGCCGAAGTTATCCGCTGGGAAAGATACCGGCGCAAACTTACCACCCCAAAGATGCCGCCGAAGATGGGCAGCGCGAGCGTGATGGGTTCGGGGACGGCAGTGATGTAGAACGTAAAATTTCTACCGCCATTGCTATAGTAACCAGGGTCACTATTATTAGCACCCTGAAAGTAAACCGTGAGCGTGTCAGTATAGCCTCCGGGTGCATAAGTCAAAAGGCTTGCGAGGTTGACGCTGGCACCAGAATCCCAAATGTCGGAGTAACTTCCGCTTCCATCCTTCCCACTACCAGTATATGGGAGATTTATAGGCGTGAACGAGCCTCCATTTAACGAGTAATACATCGCGATAGTCGTTCCCAAAACGCCAAGATAATCATAAGAACGAATCTGCCCGCCAAGATACAAACTCTGACCTTGGGAAATCGTAAATAATGTGGATTTGTTTGCACTATCAACGTTGTTGTAAGTAGTGGTGGCACCATTGAGCTGCATTTCAAGATAACCGCTGCCCAAATATAAAGTCGCCTGACTCACCATCGGGGCGACCAAACAAGCACCGAGAATCAAATTCCGTAGAAACGGCTTGATAATCCTACGATTCTGAGAGACTGAATTGGCAGCGTAAAATATCGTCATAAATAACCTTGCTGACTGTTCATTATTTTACACCCCACTGGCTTTTTTTCAACAGCATGTTCATGCAGTCACCGCCTCAAGCGTGGCCCGCGTTGCAAACAGTTTTTGAGTCGCACACCGTTGCTCCCGGCAAAACGGAAGGTCTCGATCAAGTAAAGAAAGCCCGAAAACAAATCGTTTCCGGGCTTTCTTTGAAACCAAGGCTGAGGCCCACGGAGAAAACTCCGTGCGCGTATGGCCGCTATTTTGTCGCGTGTCCGGAGTAATAATCGCGGTAGCGATAGTAGCTGTATTCTCCGAGCGACGGGCGCACGGAATTGAACACCAGCCCAAGAATGCGCGCTTTGCGTTGCGCCAACATGTCCAATGAGGCGTTAGCCACTCGGGCGGAAGTGAATTCTGCGCGGATCACAAACAGCACGCCATCCACGCGGGGCGCGAGACTGGTGACATCATCCGCCGCCATCACCGGTGCTGTGTCAATCAACACGTAGTCGTATTCCTTGACGGTATCGGTCAAAAACTGCTGCATGCTTGGCCCAATGAAATACTCGCCGGAATCGTGCATGACCGCGCCGCGTGGCAACAGATGAAGCCCGGGCGTTTGGGTTTCCTTGATTGCTTGGTGCCAGTCCAAACCTTGAGTCAGACATTCAGAAAGGCCCGTGTCTGCTTGGATGCCGAAGCGACGATGTTGGGTTCCTTTGCGTAGATCCGCATCCACCAACAACACCCGCGAACCACCCGCGGCCAGAGTAATAGCCAGATTTGCAGCCGTAACTGATTTGCCATCGTTGGGCACGGAACTGGTGATCAATAACGTATGGGGGCGGGTGCCGGTGTTGGCCGTGTAGAGCAGCGAGGAACGCAGATTACGATACGCTTCCACGAAGGGATGCCGCGGATCTTCTGGTTGCAGCAATGGCAAAGTCCCGTCTTTGGCCGGCGCTTTTTCGCGAGGAATTTGTCCCAACACATCTTCATCAAATAATTCTTCCAATTCCATGAACGAAGTCATCCGGTCGTCCAGGCGGTTCAGCAACAACAGGATTCCCAAGCCCAAAGCCAGACCCACCAATCCGGCAACGAACATTTTTTTACTCATTTCCGGGTTCACCACAAAGGCTTCGCTGGCAGGCTGATAAATGGTGACGCTTTCCTGGCCAATGTCCTTGTTAACGTCCACGGTTTGGAGCGTGGCTAGAAGCTGGTTGTAGAGATCCTGCAACCGGCCACCCTTGGCTTTCAAGCGATTGTATTCGGCATTTTTTCGGTCTAGCTCGACTTTATGCTCGCCCAGTTTTTTGGTGGCTCCCTCCAAATTTTTGATTTTGAGATCCAAGACACTTTTTCGCGCTTCCAACTGTTCCACCGTTTGATCTTTGTAAATCGCCAGGGTCCGGTTCAGGCGATCCAGTTGGTCATTTAGTTCGACCATCTTAGGATGCATCGGTTTGAGATAGTCGCCATATCGTTCCATTTCGGCTTTGAGCAGTAGGATGTGTTGCTTGATAGACAAGTATTCCGTGCCGATGGTGCCGGATGACGCGGTTGACTGATTACCGACCGCAGCGTTCGCGAGAATGCTATTGTCCTCTCTAGCCGCACCCGCCATTTGAGACGGTAACACCGAACCAGACGAACGCTCTCGCTCGATGACCAGACTCTGATCCAAGGTCGTGGACTCAAGCAAACTATATTCGGACCGCGCCTCGGCCAACTGCTGATATAACGTGCTCAAATAATTGGCAACCCCGTTAGCCTCTTGCGTCAGACCAACATCATTGGTGCTAGCGAATGAAGCAATCTCGTCATCTACTTTGCGCATGTCCGGTTGCAGCTTCAGCATTTGATCCGTCAATCCAGCAATCGTGACATCCGACGCGCGCTTCTCGACGCCACGTTTTATTTCCTGAAATTCTTCCATACATGCCTGAAGATAGGCCTTGGTGTAATCCGGATTTCCACCAGTGGCGCGCAGCATAAAGATGGTGGTCTTGGGCAGCAGCGAAACCTCTAGTTTTACTGGTGGTGGAACGGTGAGATTTGGAAATTGGCCGACCAGACGCTCGCGGGCGCGGGACGACACCTGTTGGCCTTGCATCAAGGCTTGTTGGGTGCCTAGAAAATTTCCCAATTCCTCGGTGTAGAGCGAATTCTCTTTGATGTTCAGCTTCACGTTAACAATCATCTGCCCCACGGAAGAGAACAGTGCCGGAGCGTTCCGAATCAAAAGGGATTCGATACCCACCGCCAGAATCAGACAAATGGCGATTACCCACCACAGGCGTTGGAGCAGGCTGCGGTAGCGCTGCAGCAGTGAAAAAAATTTCCGGTTGCCAGCGTGGCGGCTGCGAGTATTGGATGTATTAACTCCGTTCATAGTGATAAATCTGTAGTTGGAACGGGTTAAAAGTTAATCAGGCGCGAAGGCACAATGATCATATCGTTTGGTTTTAAGGCTATGTCTTTTTCGGTGTCGCCTTTGTCCATGATGTCAGTCATGTCCAAGTCAAAGGTTTGATTCGTGCCTTGAGGCGCCGTGCGCACCACCTTGACCTTTCGTTTATTGGCAAAGTCTGCAAACCCGCCCGCCTGCATGATGGCTTTCGCCGCGGTCAACTGCTCGTTCACCACGAGGTTCACCGGGCCTTGGGAATGCACTTGCCCCCAGATATAAACGCGTCCCAGCAAGCGGTTCGCTACATTCAGGGACAGAACGACCGTCGCCTTTTTGTAATATTTTTTCTCTAACTCCTTTTTGATTTCTTCTCCGAGCTGGTTGCAGGTTTTATCCACCGCCTTGACGCGCCCCGTATAGGGCACATCCACTTCACCAGAATCCATCACCACCAGGCTGGCTGGAACGGCTTGCAGATTGAGAATCCGATCTTCCACGATCTGAAAACTTACGGTGTCGCCCACCCGCAACTGGTAGCTATTATCCGGCACGTAACCGTTGGTCAGGCTGGCCAAGCCAACGGGAATATTTGCCGGCCCGGGGGCTGACGGAGCAACGGAGTTAGGCGTGGGAGCCGGAACTGCAAACGCTGGTTGGGCTACAGATGGCCCTTGGCCCAGCAGCCACCCAGTGCAGATGAAAATCAGAGATAAAGCCCTTTTCATACAATTTTAATTTTTTAGAAGTGATAAGTTAAGGTCAAGCTTATTATGTCCACAACATAGTTAAGGCTCGCTTGATCCGAGGTTTCGTTGATGAATTGATAGGAGAAAGCGCCCGCGAGATTTTCGGTGATCTGACGTTCCACATTTAAGGCCGCGCCATATTGTTCATAGCTGTTGGCTTGATTGAAGAACTGCGTTCCCTTGGTCCACCACACCGGCGTGCTCACGGCATATTTCCGCAATAAGGTGCAATTAGGCGACCAGCGCACTGTATAAGTGGCGTAAGCCTGACCATAGGACTGCAAATTCTGGCTGCGTTCCGCAGATAGAGTGTAATTGAACCATTGGTTGACCCGGTGCGACAGCGATACGTTGAAATACAGGCCACTGCTCGAACCGACGCTGAGATTCGTGGAAATAGTGCCTTGCGGCATGACCTGTGTGAATCCCGCATGTATCTGCGCGTTTATGTAATCACTAATCTGCCAGCGGCTGAATGCTCCCGCCGACCATTGTTGGAGATCGGGTGAGCTGGCCGCAACCGACCGACTGTAACTGGCGGAAGTGCCGCCCGCCTCCAGCCCCAACACCAATCCACCCTGCACGTTGGCGCCCCCATTCAAATAAACATTCTCCGTCGAAGCATCCGGCACCGACACCCTCGACCCGAGTGAGATATAATTGCCATGATTGTAACCAGCCGAAAAAACGAGCTTGTTCATATCCCAGGTCATACCGGTGCCAATGCTATTGTCCAAGCTGGAGTTATCGCCGTTGCCATTAGCAGTCGGATTTTGATAACCACTCTGGCTCACGGTCACGGAATCGTGCAGGTTGAGCACGACATCGCCGATGTAGATATTGAAAATAAGACCCGAACCAGGATTCACATAGAACTGGCTCAGTTCCGGATGTTGTAGATAAGTCGAATAGCCAGCCGTGATGGAAAGATCCAGGCTGTTGAATTGCGTGACGGGATAATGCAACTGCGTGCTGACGCTGGGAACAAAAATGACATCGCCTTGCTGATGGCCGCTGCTTTGCAAACGGACGTTGTCATTGTATTGCACACCCATCCCGGAAAAGGCGCGCAAGGTCAGATCGCCCAGCTTCATGTTGTAGTAACCGATGGTAGTCGCGGCCTTATGCTGGGCCTCAGCCGCCGCTTCCCCCGCCATTGATTGACGCAACGCTTCCTGGCCACACACCCTTTCGGCCCAGATCGCTGGCAAACTCAACGCCAACATCAGTTGCCAAAATCGACATGAGGGATTAAACGCCATGCGCCTCGTCGTCCTCCGCAGCCCTGAAAATTTCCGGTTCATCCTGAATGACTATATTACTTCGACCTATAATGCCTGACGCTTGAGTCCGCTCGCAATAATAAAGCCGGGCTATCTCGCCGCTCCCCTAGTATCAAAAACGTTTTGCGCTAGGAATAACACTTAAGGGATTATGCATAATATCAGTTATCTGGCTTTAAATTGGCGCTCAATGGTGATTCCAAAAACGCTGAAAAATGGCAGCCAAATTCTGTTGTCGCGAAGCCGTTCTCATGGGAGCGCGGGACGGTGACTCGCTGCGTAGCGCGCCGCAACTCACGCACCTCAGCAGCGGCGTTTTCCAATTCCAGCTTAGTGATCAAGCCAGGCAGGAGTATGCGATTCAAAGCAGTGGCAATCTATTGAATTGGAATTCGATGCTGGAAGCGCGCCAGCCTCCAGCAACCATGCGCGAAAAATATTGAGGTTGCCGCCAAAAAGAATGCATTAACAGGATTTGAGAACTAAATTAAGGAGTTTTAGCTGGAGAATTCGCTTCTGCTGATGTGCGGTCGCTTAAAAAGAAATTAATTTTTCGAATTTCGCGGGGTGCTTTTACTGAGGCAAAAACACGTCAATAAAAAGTGGCGGGAGTGGCGGGGCTCGAACCCGTAACCTCTGCCGTGACAGGGCAGCGCTCTAACCAATTGAGCTACACCCCCGCGAAGGGGGACGGGACATTAAAAAATTTTCGGCGGCGCGTCAAGTTTTGCTTCGGGATGTTTTCAAAAAGATTTTCATTAAGAAAATCCGGGCAGCAGACGCCAAGGAGGTGGGGGTGGGGAACCCCGCTGAAGAAACGTGCTGCTACCCGAATAAGGTCATGTTACAGCCAGGTGACAAATTGTCAAGATTTCGCTGGAATACCAATGTTTACGCATGAAAAACTATTAAAAATGACTTGTCGGCTCGTTTCTGGAGAATTATCTGGCAGGTCATCACGCAAAGCCGGAACTAATCCAAACTCGTGCGACCCAGTAAATTCAATTCGACATTCCGCACGTGAACTTCAAAATTCAGGAAGTGAATCGTATCAAGCTCCTTTCCGAACAGGTCGCCAACCAGATCGCCGCTGGCGAAGTGGTGGAACGCCCTGCCAGTGTCGTGAAGGAACTCGTCGAAAACTCCCTCGACGCGGACGCCAAAAAAATTACCGTCGAAATCGGCGCCGGCGGACGCAGTTTGATTCGCATCACAGACGACGGTTTTGGCATGAGCCGTGACGACGCCCTGCTCTCGCTGGAACGTCACGCGACGAGCAAAATCCAGCGAGCGGAAGATCTGGCCTCCATCGCCACAATGGGTTTTCGCGGCGAAGCCTTGCCCAGTATTGCGAGCGTGAGTCGTTTCACGTTGATGACGCGTGAGCGCGAAAGTGATTCGCCCGAAGGCTCGCAAATTATTGTGAATGGCGGGACGATCGCCGAAGTGAAAGCTTCCGGCGGGGCAACGGGCACAAGTATTGAGGTGCGGCAATTATTTTATAACCTGCCCGCGCGGCGTAAATTTCTTCGCACCGAGGAAACTGAAGCGGCGCACATCCAACATTATCTCACGCTCGCCGCGCTCGCGTTTCCCGAAGTGGCATTTTCATTTGTTAAAGATGGGCGCAATGTCTGGCAGTTGCCGGCGGTCAAATCCGGCGTGGCCACTTCCAGTCGCATCGAGGCGTTGCGCGAACGACTCCGCGCCTTGCTGGGCCATGAAAAACTTCTGCCCGTAAACTTTTCTGCGACGCTCGCCGACCCAGGAAAAGAAAGACCGCCGGATGAAACGGATATTTTTGAAACTGCGTCGCCGGAAAAACCTGCCGAATCTGAAATCTCAAATCTGAAATCTCAAATCCGCGTTTGGGGTTTGATCGGCACGCCGGGCGTTTCCCGCGCGACGCGTGAGAGTCAATTCACATTTGTAAACCGTCGCCCCGTGGAAAATCGTGGACTCAACTTCGCACTCATCGAGGGTTACCATAATTCGCTCATGAAAGGCCGCTATCCCGTCTGCTGCCTATTCATCGAAATTGATCCCGCCGCCGTGGACGTGAACATTCATCCCGCCAAACGCGAGGTGAAATTTCATCGCGAATTCGAAGTCCGGAAACATGTCGGGCAGGCAGTGCACGAAACTTTGCTTGCATTTCATGGCGAGCCGCAACTTCAAAATCTCAAGTCCAAGGTCGCGGCCCAAGTCGAGTTTAAGCCAATCCACACAGACGCAGAACCCGCGCTGCCAAATTTTCCAGAGCGACCACAATTCTCGCCGCCCGCGGCCGCGCCGATTTCTGCCGCCGCGCAAACCCCTTTAAAACCAGGCTTCTCCGCGCCGATCTCGCCGAAAGTGGATTTTATTCCGGGTTATCCGCCGGCGCCCGCAGCCATCGGGCGTCCGTCAAACTTTGCGCCCGATCCCGTTTTACGCACCACGCATCATGGCTCATCAAGCCCCGTGCCGCTGCTCGAGGTGCCGCTTCGCATGGTCGGCGTCATTGGCAAACTTTACGTCGTGCTCGAATCGGATCGCGGCCTCGTGTTGCTCGACCAGCATGCCGCGCACGAAAGGATTTTGTTCGAGCAAATGATGAACCGCATCGAAGCGAACACCGTCGCGCCGTCGCAAAAATTATTATTGCCGGAAACCGTTGAATTGCCACCGCGCGACGCTCAGTTTTTGCGCGAACAATTGCCCGCGCTCGCGCGGCTGGGCGTGGGGTTAAATGAATTCGGCGAGCGGACCTTTTTGTTGGATGCGCTGCCGCCGTTCGTGAAAGTGCCGGACTCGCGCCGCTTTGTGTTCGATCTCGTGGATGAATTGCGCGCTGCCGGCCGCGAGGTGAATCTCGCGCGCCTGGGCGAACACACCGTGGCGAAGACCGTCTGTCGTCACGCGGTAAAAGCCAACGACCCGCTCGGTGGCGCGGAGCTGGAAAATCTTGTCGAAGATTTACGTCGCTGCGCCATGCCCTACACCTGCCCGCACGGCCGACCGACGCTGATCGAAATGAATTATCGCGAGCTGGAGAAAAAGTTTGGACGGGTGCAATAATTTAAGCACCCATTAACGGCCAAAATCAAAACGGCTGAACCCGCCAAGATTTTTATCGTGGAGGCTCAGAAAAGCTCACCGACCACTATTTTACCACGCCCGCAATAATGCTGTCCTTGGCAGTATTTTGTAACACCGCAACATCTGGCAAGCGCCGGATGAGGTAAAACGAAGGCGGCAACGCCCCGTCTCCGCGATTATGGATTTTAGTTGAGTAGGCTAAGGCAGCCAATAAAACTAAATTTAATAAAACGGACACAACCGTGATTATGGTTTTTCTTTTCATGGTTTTAGAGAAAGTTAAATGAGTGCTTACGAATTCCGGGTAACTATTTCGATGGAGATAATTCCGGGGCAGTCACCGCCGCCGCGCTCTCGGCAGTTTTGGGAACATAAATAAACACCGGCGTCCGCATCGCGGAGTAGAGACGGTTATTTTCGCTGTCAGTCGTCGCGATGTAACCCACCGCTCCAAGCATCACCAAATTGATGGTGATTGAACTGGCCGCGATGATGTTCAGCATTCTTTGCTTGGTTGTTTTCATTATATTTATTTGGCGAATATTTACTGTTCGACTAGCTGTTTGATACCGGCACACAAAACCTGTTTTATTAGTAAAAGTTGATCTTTTAGCACATTCACTTGTAAAATAAGCGTATATTATGCCAAATCTGAAATTTGTCATTCCGTCGGTGGCAACCGTCAGCATTAAATGCGCAAAAAACCAATGAAATCGGCGCCAATTTAGAAATCAGGCTTTCTTCGCAAGGCGCGCCAACGCAACAGCAGACCGAGTAAATTTCGTTCAGCTTGTGGAAAATTGACCATGCGGACAAATTAATGCCAATCCTGCAGCCAGCTGTGTTAATCCGTCGAAGAATCTGACCACCACTATGTGCGGGCATTTTCTACGAGCCTACCGACAAGCCTCGCCCGATTTGCAAAAAACTTGAAGCCGGAGAAAATGATTGTCCGGCCATCGCCACATGGCTCTGTCAACTTTTACGATTTTTTTGCGCTGCTGGCGGAGCAGTATAATAATCGCGAGTCATGTTGTCAGCGCCACCACATTTTCGGGAAGTGCTCGGACTAGGATTTTAACCAAGACTAAACGCACAGGTTGCGGGAATTTTTTGAGCGGCTAATCTTTCGGCGGAATGTTTTTTCGCGCCCGCCAATTTGAATTTCGGTTTCCGCGTCCCGCGCTCGTCATGGGCATTGTGAACGTCACGCCGGATTCATTTTCCGACGGCGGAAAATTTCTCGATGTGGACGCCGCCGTCGCGCACGCGTTGAAACTATTTTCTGACGGGGCGGAAATTTTGGACATCGGTGGTGAATCCACGCGGCCCGGCGCGGGACCGGTGGGCGAGGCGGAGGAGTTGCGACGAGTGATTCCCGTCATCAAAAAACTCGCGACCACTTTCAAAATTCCGCTCTCGGTTGATACGATGAAACCGGCGGTGGCGCAGGCGGCGCTCGCAGCGGGTGCAAGCATCGTCAATGATGTCGCGGCGAATCGCACGGATGAGGTGATGTGGAAAATCGTGGCGGCGGCGGGCGCGGGTTATATCTGCATGCACGCACAAGGCACGCCGCAGATGATGCAGAAAAATCCGGCCTACAAAAATGTGGTCGCGGAAGTCGCGGAGTTTTTTTGCGCGCAACTGGAAAAACTGAACGCTTGTGGCGTGACTTCCGAGCAAGTTGTCTTCGATCCGGGGATCGGCTTTGGCAAGTCGCTGGAACACAATTTGTCGTTGCTCGCGGGGCTGGAGCGTTTTACAAAGTTGGATCGACCGGTGCTCCTCGGGGTTTCAAGAAAGTCTTTTATCGGAAAATTTTCGGGCGTGGAAACGAATCAACGCTTGCCCGCGTCGCTCGCCTGCGCGACTCTGGCGGTCGCCGATGGCGTGGAGATTATCCGCACGCACGACGTGGCCGAAACGGTGCAAGCCATTCGCATGGCGGAGGCGGTTTTGACCCGGAAAAATAATGCCTGACCACATTCACATTCATGATTTGTTGAGTCCCGCGCTGGAGATTTTAATTCTCGCGGTGCTGATTTATTTTGCGTTCAAGTTTGTGCGCGGCACGCGCGGCTGGCCGGTGGTCATTGGTTTTGTGGTGGTGTTGCTCACGCTGGAATTAGTCACGACGCTGCTGAATTTGCAGGTGTTGAAATGGATTCTCGGCAGTGCGTCGGTGTTCATCGCCGTGGGCGCGGTGGTTATTTTTCAACCGGAATTGCGCCGGATGCTGGGTGAATTGGGGAATATGCCATTGTTCGCCAACACGAGTGAACAGCGCGAGAGTATCGAGGTCATCATCCAGACCTGCGAGCGGCTCGCAGATGTAAAAATTGGTGCGCTCATCGCCATCGAACAATCCATCCAGTTGCAGGAGGCGACGGAGGCAGGCATCAAGGTGGATTGCGACGCGACGCCGGAAATGTTGGAGACGATTTTTTTTCCGAACAACGCGATCCACGATGGCGGTGTGATCATCAAGGGCGATCGGATTGCTTATGCGGCGTGTATTTTTCCGCTGACGCAGCGGAGTGATTTGAATAAATCGCTCGGCACGCGGCATCGCGCGGCGATCGGATTGAGCGAAGAAACGGACGCCGTCATCGTGGTGGTTTCAGAAGAGACGGGAATGATTTCCCACGCTTATAAAGGTCAACTCGTGCGCGGCGTGTCGCTCGAAGAATTGCGTTCGTTTCTCACGCTGATCATTTTGCGCCCGGCCAAAACACACCGGTTACTGAAATGGCTGCGCGGGCACATCGGCGAACATAACCGGCCGGTTGGTCCGGCCGTCATCACGAAACGTGAGTCGCGTCCGGCTCCGAAACCCAACGTCAAATGAATTTTTTCTCCTCCCTGCGCAGCATGTTGCTCCACGACTTAGGCTGGAAAATTTTATCGGTTGTGCTCGCCGCCGCCATCTGGTTCACGGTGCATCGCAACTTGGTGGATAGTCTCGTTTCATCGTCGCCACCCAATGCGGAATCATCCGCGACGAACAGCCTTTTGCGGGTAAAATAATTTCATGGGACTTTTTGCTAAATTCAAAGCTGGCCTCGCGAAGACGCACGCCAAGCTCACACATGAACTCAAACGCATCATCACGCGTTCGCCGAAACTCACCGCTGAGTCGTTGGAGGAAATCGAACACGCGCTGATCGCTGCCGATTTGGGGATGGCGATGACATCGCAGATTGTTGCCGCTGTCAAAAAAAATTACGAAACGCAAGGCACGGCGGGTCTGGATTATCTCGCGATTGCCCGCGCGGAAATTGAAAAAAGCCTTTCCACGAACAAGCCTGATTTGATCAAAGCCGCGAGCGGGCCGACAGTGGTTTCCATCGTGGGCGTGAACGGCACGGGCAAAACCACGACGAGCGCGAAGCTCGCGCATTATCTCCAAACGCAAAATAAAACTGTGCTCCTGGCCGCGTGTGACACGTTTCGCGCGGCGGCGATTGAGCAGTTGAAACTGTGGGGCGCGCGACTCAAGGTCGAAGTCATCGCCAGTGCTTATGGTTCGGATGCCGCATCGGTGGCGCACGATGCCGTCACCGCTGCGCTCGCGCGCAAGACGGATTATCTGTTCATTGATACCGCAGGCCGATTGCACACGAAGCACAACCTCATGCAGGAGTTGCACAAGCTGCATCGCGTCATCGGCAAGCAGCTCGCCGGCGCGCCGCATGAAGTGTTGCTGGTGCTCGATGGCAGCACAGGCATGAACGCTTTGAATCAAGCGCGCGAATTCAATAAGGCCGTCCCGCTCACCGGCCTCATCGTGACGAAACTCGATGGCACCAGCAAAGGCGGCATGGTCGTGGCGATTCAAAAAGAGCTTGGCCTGCCGATCAAATTCATCGGCCTCGGCGAGCAACCGGATGATTTACAACCCTTCGATGCGAAGCAGTTCGCGCAGGCATTGTTTGACGAGTGATGCGCATGGTTAATAATTTTTGAATGGACGAGGGCGACGTATGGCGGTTGAATATGCCGGTTTAGCGACGTAAATATGAATCCACCCGAAGCCGATGCCACCAAGCTCGCCCAAGAAGCGGCCGCCATGCTCAAGCGGAGCGAATTGATCACCAAAGAAGCGGGGCGTTTTGCGGAGATGGCGCGAAAAGTTGGCGGCAAGACCCGTCCGGCCATCCGATTGATGGCGGAATCGGATCGCCTGCAAACGGAAGCAAATGAACTGCGGGCGAAGGCAGGTCAGCTTCAGGCGCAAGCCGACGAATTATTGCCGATGGCGGAAATTATCGATTCGCCGAGGTTGGCAATAAAACCGGCTGCGGTGACAACGAATCAAAATGTGGTGGATGTCGAGCCGCTCGCACCGCCGCCCAGACCCACCGCCGCCAGAATCGTGGTTCCGATTAATAAACCGCCGGTGGCCACCGAGAAATGGGGCGCGGGAATGAAACCGCCCACAGAAAATTTTAGTCCGGCACCACCGATTTCCAAGCCAGTGGTTCAGGCGCCGAAACCAGTTCAAGAAATTCCAGCGCCGATGGCAACCGTTGCTAAATCAGAGCCACCAAAACCCGAGCCAGCGAAAACGGAAACACCTTCACCGGTGTTGCGAGAAGTGAATCGGTTCCACGAACGGGCGCTGGAAAAACCTAAACCCCTCGGAGCTGGGAGCAAAATAGAGTCAGCGAAACCAAGCTTTTTAAAACGAATTTTCGGACTGGGGAAATCGGCCGAGCCGCGTGCCAAGCCAGCTCCGGCCAGCACGCGTTCAACCGCCAGCACTACCAAACCGGCCGTGCCGCCGACCAAGCCGACGGAGCCGATGTTTGAAGCACCCAAGGCTCCCGCCCCGAATGTCGTCGCCCCTCTTCCGGTCCCGTTGCCCGTGGAAAAACCAACCCCACCAGCAACCCCGCCGCCCGCACCGAAACCGATCGCGCCACCGCCGCCGCCGGAACGATATGTCACCTGCCATTGCCCTCAGTGTGAACAAGGAGTGGAGTTTGATACCACGGAACTGACGCCCGACAACTGCTTGATTCCTTGCCCCAATTGCGGAGAGGAAATGAAGTTGTCTATTCCTTGAAGCCGAGTTGATTCAGCACTAAAAAACTCCGCCGAGGAGAGGTTCGTAAGTTGCAAAAAGCCATTGTCGTCCGACTTTAGATACGATCGGGAATCATTGATTCAATCATCATTCGCAATAGATTTGGGGCTGTCCTAGGTTACACTTAAAAAGTTTTATTGAATTGGACATGAGAAAGAGTCGTTCAACTAAAAATCAGCAGCGGCAATGGGTGGCGCTTTTTGTGGCTGCGACTCGCTAACTAAAGCAACTTAAATTCGGTGGTTTTAAATCAATTCATTTTCCGCACTAACCAACAACGATGACTTTCGCCGTCACCAGAAAAAAATTGCGGAGGGATGGATGCGATTGATTATTTTTGTCAGAATATTTTCAAAGTTTCGCGCCAAACAATGCGCCGACGCCCGCCGTCAGGGCCATGGCCAGTGCGCCCCAAAACGTTACCCGCGCGATGGATTTCCAAACGGGCGCTCCGCCCGCCCGCGACGCCAAAGCACCCAACAAGGCCAGAAAGAAAAGTGAACTGCCGGAAACCACCCAAACCAGTTTGGAGGTCGGCACCACCAAAACGAGCAACAACGGCAGGGCGGCTCCGACAGTGAACGTGCCCGCCGAAGCCATGGCCGCTTGAACCGGGCGCGCACTCAGGGTGTCGGAAATCCCCAACTCGTCGCGGGCGTGAGCGCCGAGCGCGTCTTTGGCCATCAATTGTGCGGCGACCTGTTTCGCCAGGTCATCATCCAGGCCGCGCTTCACGTAAATGGCCGCGAGTTCCGCCTGTTCAGATTCAACATCCATCGCCAATTCTTCGCGCTCTCGCTCCAGGTCGGCATTTTCGGTATCCGACTGGGAGCTGACCGAAACATATTCGCCCGCGGCCATAGACATCGCACCGGCGACCAAGCCGGCCAGGCCGGCGACCAGCACGTTGTTCCGGCTGGCTTCAGCGGCAGCGACCCCGACGATCAAACTAGCGGTGGAAACGATGCCGTCATTCGCGCCGAGGACGGCGGCCCGCAGCCAGCCGATGCGGTGAGTGCGATGGAGTTCAGCGTTTTTCATAAAAATTTTTTTGCAGTTTTAACCGCCGTCGCATGATGCACCCAAAGTTTCCATCAGGCAATGGCTCGTAACCCTACCCGCTACAATTATTTTATCGCAACCAACCATTCATTCAAAAGGGCACACGCAAAGCTGGTGGCCGAATCGCTCATTGCGCAGGGGATAATTAGTTCACGTTCGTGCCACACGCTACCGCCGGAATAAACCGCCTTCAGCATCGTTTAGACAAAGCAACGGATCACGCAGCCGCCCGTTTCCGTCTCGATGGGAATCCGTAGTTACCGAGCTTGAAAAATTCCCACGGCTATTCCGGCAATAATAAAATTTTCGGCTCCGTCCAGAAATGCAGGTTGTCGGACGACATGATTCCGCACGCTAATCGCAGCCTTCTGCACGGTCATTGACCGACAGGACGCGGCATTGCAGCGTGAGAAATGCTTTCGTGACGGCGCAACGCAGATTGGTTGTGAACGCGCCGACACCTAATTTACTCGGTAGATAATCGCGGAGAAACGCGATCTTGCGAATGGCAGCGATGAGCAAAATGAATTGTCATGCGGCGCAACGGGAAGTGATTGACCTCACGATTATTTATTTTTTTGGTTACCGCGCGCGGCGCTAAAATCTGACCAGAAGGTGCTGACGATGCCCGCGCCCTTCAACACCGTTTGCCACCAAGCTGGCTTTGTGTCATCGGCCGCGGCTTTGTTGCGGGTCAATGCGGAAAGGCCTGATACTAAAGAGACCGCCGAAGAAATGATGGATTTGATCGCGCTCGCACGGACGGTCAAGGCGTGGGTTTCCGCTTTGATCTCCTGCCATTCCTGAAGCATTTGGGCACGGTTGAGCTCGCTTTCCGCGATCAACAATTGTTTGCGGGTAGCGAGTGAGTTCACACGAGGATTTTTTCCAAACATGCGCGGTCCTTTCGGAGTTGCTCCAGTGACGCGGAAAGAGTTTGCCAATTGCGCAACACGCCCATGAGTTGCAAGTATAGGCAAATCCCGGTGGCCGCATAGAGCAGCGTCAGAATCAGCAACACGGCCAACGGCGACCACGCCCACAACCAAACGGCGATCGCCGCCGTGAGGGTGAGGCCAGCAAGCAAGCCAAACACCGCGATGCCGAGCGCCAGCAGAAACGCGTGCAGCAGCCGCTCGCGTTCTTCCTGCACTTCCACCGCCAGTAATTCCAGACGGTTTTCGCCGATGGTCAACAACCGACGCGCGAAAGTTTTCGAGGTCGTGGCCAGTTGCCGCAAGCCGACGGTGGAAGGTTCCATAACGAAATCAGTCGCGTTTACAGTTGCCACGGCGGGCGAGGAGATAGCCGAGGAGCGCCCCGACGCCGACGCCGATGGCGATGGCTTGGTAAGGATTTTCGCGGACGGTTTGATCGGCAACTTTCGCGCCGGCGATCGCGCGGTCACGGACTTGACCGCCAACTTCCTTGGCACGATCAAGCGCAGCGGCAAGGCGCTTGCGGGCTTCGCCGACTTTTTCCCCAGCGACATCAGCCGTCGCCGCCATCATCGCGCGCGCGTCATCCGCGAGTTGTCCGAGATCATTACCGACTGCTTGATTTTCTTTATTCATAGTTTTGATTTGTTTTGGATTTTTTTTAACCGCAAATTTTTGCAAACGGGACGCGCCGACATCCTGAGAAAGTGATTCGCCAGGCCACACCGTTCATAAAAGTCCCTTCAGATTAGCGGCGGAAGCAAGTGGCAACTATGGGGTGTTCACCCCATGCCGGAGCGAACGTCAGAAGATGGTTCTTTGCAGCAACCACCAGGTTCCGGCCACGACAATCACACCGGAACCAGCCGGCATGAGTCGCAGCACAAATTGAGGCCGTTCGCGCAACTTCCAGATCACCGGTAAAAACAATGCCGCCAGTGTCATTTGGCAAATCTCCACACCCAGATTGAAAGAAAATAAGGGCACGAAAATACTTCCACCATTTGAGCCGACGCCGAGATCTCGCAGCGCCGTGGCAAAGCCGCAGCCGTGCACCAGCCCGAAACCAAACGCGAGCAGCCAGCGTTGGTCCATGTTCTGGCGAAGGATATTTTCGACGCCGACATAAATAATGGAAACCGCGATCAACGGCTCAATGATGCTCGGAGGAATGTTGATCAGGTTCATCGTCGCCAACGCCAGCGTCAGCGAATGTGCCACCGTGAAAGCGGTGATGATTTTTAGTGCCGACTTGAAACTGCCCCCGACCAGCAATAATCCCAACAAAAATAAGATATGATCATATCCGGTCGCGATGTGCATGACGCCTAGGACGAGAAACTCCTTGAATGAGTGCTGGGCCGCCGGTGGGGATACTTTTCCCGTCAACGCCAGCGTGCAGGAATCATAAGTGGCATCCAGCATTTCCTGAGCTAACAATTTATTTTCCTGATCGCGAACGGTGAGAAATTGACGATGGCCCCGCGCTAGACGGTTTAACATTTCAGAATGGATCGCTAGTTGTCCGGCCAACGGACCGGGATATAACATCTCAAATTGGATCGCGCCGGTAGGGTCGCGGCGAACGCTAACCTCGGTCACGGAAATATTTCGAGAATCTTCCTTAACGACGAAGGCTTCCCGAGCGATTCGGGTCAGGCTCGGCTGGGCGGCGATAAGTTCATCCACCGAAATCGTGCCATCATGATTCGCGTCAAGCGGAGTAAGGAATTGGACATCAGTCGGCGACATCGCGAGTTGAATCTGCACGCCGCGGTCGTTGAGTCTAGCCGTAACAACACTTAATCCGGGATCATGGGCAAATACCGAAACAGCACAGCCAAAGCATGACAGGAAAAAAATAAAGCGATACCACCGGTAGTTGACTCCGAGAGTGGTGATCGCTTTTTTGCACATAAATTTTGGTTGTTAAAACCGGTGGTAGTTCAGGCATCAGTATTTGCCAGACTACCACCGGTTATGACTAATTAGTTACGGATGAACGTGATTACGTCCATTCTGCGGGGTTGGCTCGTAAGGAAATACTTTATTATAAGCCATATCGTTGCCATCGACATTATCGCCGTAAGGTCCGCGAATGATCGGTGGGCTGGTCCGCAAATCACTGGCCAGAGCCGTGACCGCGATGTCAATCACGTCATCACCGAAGCGACGGCCATTCGGCCAGCCACCGGGAATCGTGCCGCCGCCGAAGCCGGGTTGAATCGTGCTGGTAAGTGTGTCCCCGCCGAAGATACCCAGCCGTGAATAGCCAGCATCATCTGGATTGGTCGAACTGCTCGCACCACCACCCGCTAACCGGCATGGCCCGGTGGAAAGATCCACCTTAATCAAGTCGGGAATAAAAATCCCGGCAATGTCCGTGCGATTAGTTTCCGGGGCGGGACCCGCGCCGACAAAAACGATGGCATTGATCAAATGCGCCAGTTCCGGAGTCAACGCATACTTCTTAAACAATTGTTTGTCCTGCGTCGGGCTGCTGCGGCTATACATATCCTTATCCGCAATGGCCACCAAGGCTTCATTGAAAAGCGGATTACCTTGGCGGGCCACTTGGATATACGGGCCGTAGATTATGCCACCGCGACTCATATAGCGGTTAGGGTCATTATTAGGATTTGATTCGTCGGTCCGATAGTTTGCAACTGGACTGATCAGCACCTGAACTTGGCGACGACTGGTCGTGGCGTAAACACCGACGACCTGCGCCTCACCGCCCAATTCACTGAGTGGAATCGCCAATGCCATCATGTGGACGTTAAAACCAGCTTGTGAATCCTTGCCGGGGGAACGGAGTTGCAGTAAGTCAAAGATAGACTGGATGTCGCCGTAAAACCCATCATCGCGCTGGCCGGCAAAAGCCACATATCCATTTGGCAAATTGGTAATCGCCTGGGCCGTGTAATGATCTAACTCGCCAGCCGTGGCCACGCCGTCCTTTGCCGGATTCTCACCGTTGTCACCCTGATTGTAAAGCGGGGTGGCAATACCTTGGTTGTTGGGCGGAACCATGCCCGTGCCCAAGACCGTTGATTTATGGGTGCGATTGTTGACTTTGGTAACTGTATAAGTCTGGGTCAGGTTTTGCGCGGCATCCCCAACGTCGCCAATGACGCCCAAATACGATTGTAGAATGGTTTTCGTGTTTTTATATTTGGTCTTGAACTGGAATTGATAGCTATAAGTTGCAACGCCCGCCGCCACGTCCTTGCCGGTCGCAACGTGGATCTGGTATAGCACATTATCGTCGAAGTTATACTTGTTGGGACCGATGCCCGGTTCCTCGAAGGGATAGACGCTCAAGGCGGTGACTAGTTTTTTGACTCCGTTGTCTTGTTGCACGAAGGCATAGACATCCGTGGTGTTGGCCGAAGGATCAAGCACGATCAACGGCGCATCCATATGGCTGGAAGCGAAGACTGACGTGGCCACGGCTCCAGCCATTAGGCAAGCCAGTCTAAGGCTAGTTATTTTATTGTTTGTTTTCATTTTATTTTATTGTTTATTTTCGTTTTATCTTATTGTTCTACCCTCATTGCCCGTCGGAAAAAACCGTAGTGGAAGGTTCAGCCGCGGCAGCTGATTGACTAATCAGACCGAAAGTGCCTGCCGATTGCTGAAATTGTTTTTGTTCGGAAGGCAACAGTAACGGCAACATTCCGGCGGTCTTTCCAAACCACTTGGCGGCCTCCGCGGCATGTCCGGCCCGGCTGGCGATAATGGTGGCGTGAAAAAATAGACGCGCATCCTGGGTGCCTTCCGCCAGTGCCTTTTCCATTTCTTGATAAGCTTCCCCGGAGCGTCCACTGGCGGCCAGTGCCCAGGCAAGTGCGTCATGGGTGAAGACATCGGCCCGTGAAGCCAATTCGTTTCGGGCTAGCTCTAAGGCTGTCAAACTCTCCTTCCCTTGGGTGGCTAGATACAGCGCATAGGTTCTAGGATCAGCGCTGGCACCGTGTTGATTGAGGCGAGCTTCCACAACCGCCGCATCCTCGTCGCGCCCAGCGGCGTGCAACGCTTCGGCCAGCGCCCATTGATAATCCGGCAGCGGATTCGCGATCTCAGATCGTGTAAAACTTTCGACCGCGTCAGTATTTTTACCATCCGCTAACTGCAAACGCCCGAGTAAGAGCAGTGCCGGGGCATAATCTTTTTGGTAATCCAGCCCGGCTGCAATAGTCTCATTCGCTTGGGAAATTTGTCCCGCTTGGAATTGAAAGAAGGCCAGCCTGGTATCAACCCACGCGGCGGATTCAGGCGCATTGGGACTCGCCGCACTTACGGCCAACCGCATTAGTTCTGTCGCGCCCGCCAGATCACCTTTTAGCCAGCGATAATGCGCAATGCGGGCATAGGCTTCCAGATCCGGTTTAATATCTACCATCTTTTGATAAGCTTCAGCGGCTAACTCCAGCTGTCCTTGCTCCATCAGAACATCGCCCAGCAGCCCATAGTCGAAAGAACGTCCGCGTTTCGCCACGAGTTCACGGGCTAAAGGTTCGGCTTCTTTGAACCTATGAAGGTTTTGCAACACGTGACCACGGAGTAACAACGCCTCGGGGCAATACGGTTTTCGCGAATTAAGACAATAGGCACATTGCTCCGCCAGCTTGTAGTAACCTGGGTCGAAACTCGCGCGCGCCTTCGCCACAAAGAGCCAGCCCAGGATTTCCAGTGATTGAAACGGTTCGGATTCGGTCTTGATTTTTTCCTGATAACGGACGATGTCGCGGTCGATTTTTTTATCACCGCGATGCGGTGTCAGCACCAGCGCACAGGGATCGGGCGCGCCGTTCTGGCCGACCTCATTGACCGAAACTGAAGCCATGGGCGGCCGCGCCGGGAGGCTCGCCGCCTGTTTTCTCTGGCAGGAAGCAGTGACCAAACTCACCACCAAGGGAATCATCAACCATTTTTTCATAAGTCTATTAAGTCGGTGTTGGGTTATCAAACTGAGCAATCTAATTTATTCTTAATTGATTTACGCCGCTCAATTCATAGTGGATGCAAATAATTTGAGGAGCCGAAGTTTTTTTTACAGAAGCAGTTGGCCGTAAGTTTGGAAGTGGAAACTAGCTCGCTGATTTTGAGTCAATAAAGGTGCCAGCAAACCTTATCATTGCGTCGCTATTTTTGCTGCGAACGATTGGAATCGCGGGGTTTGTAACCTCCTCCGTCACACATGAGCGGGTGGCGGAGCGCTTGAGTTAGGTCAAGCTTTTGATCTTTGCTTGGTTTCTTTTTTCAACGGCAAATGTTCTGCGTCCGCGAGATGCGCGGCGACGGGCGAAGTAGCGACTTTCAAAATGGAATTTCTCCCGCCAAACGGATTCGGCACCGATTCCGCCGCCGACGGATCAGGTATCCAATGACCATCCACAATAAGGCAGTATTCATAAGTGCCGGGCGCGAGCAGGGTTTCTTTCCACCAATTGCCGACACCGGAAGAATGGAGCGTCTTAGCTTCCGGCTGCCAGCGATTGAAGCTGCCCGCCACGCACACGGACTTGGCCGTGGGATGCGTGAACTCGAAGCGCACCGGCATCAATGGCAAACCGGGACTGGGAGCGTTGTCGTGATTGTGATTGTGTTTCATATTTTCAAATACCTTCGTCAAATTATTTAAGGGCGGTTACTTCACCGATGCATATTTTGCAGCTTCACGCCGTGACGCACACTTGGCACCACAACTGCCTCCCCACGCCGTGATCAAAAGGCCGATCAATAGCGCAAAAAATGACCAGAGAGCGGCGCACGAAAGATTGTGCGCGACCGCATCGGCGGTCGCCCGGGCTTTTTGTTCAGCCACGGCTTTCAGGTTTTCTAATTCGGCTTGGAGATTATTGTAGGAGGTCGTCCATTCATCCACGGTTTTCAGGGCATCAGCCTCGGTCATTTGTGAGTTATCCACCAGCGCTTTGACCACGGCCGTGCGATTCGTCGCCATGCCCATATCATTGGCGGAGGCGAATAATTTCGTCACTGCAAAACCGATTTCGCGTCTGGCGCGCGTGCTGGCTTTGGGCGTTGCGTTCGTCGGCACGGATTGCACCGCTTCATCAATAAAACTGCCGAGCTGATCCGCGCTGCGTTTGACACCTGCTTTCGCCACTTCGCCCACCCCGTCAGCGACCACTTGTCCTCCCATGCCCATGCCTGCGCCCAACACTTTCAACGCGCCACCAAGCACCATACCTGTGCCCGTTGAAAGCAGAAGGAACGTGATGATCAGCGTCACGCTCCAAACTAAAATTCCATGGATGAAACCGTGCTGCGCCGAATGGGAAAAACGTCCCGCTACCGCGCCGCCAAACCACAGGGCAGCCAGTGCGCAGAGCGTCCAGACAATGGCGGCGCCCACGCTAAAATTTGCCACTGGATTAGCGTCGGTGATTGGTGAAAAAACGGACAACCCGGCACCCACGCCCAGGGCCGTCAGGAGGATGTGAATGCCAATCGCTGCGACAGTGCCGCCAATAATCGCCTTCCAGCATAAGGACGGAAACAGGGCGGGTCCGCAGGGTGATGAAATAGTTTCGGTCGTTCCAGGAATAGATGAGTCGTTTAGCATAGTAGTGGTAAATAATGATTGAATTAAGATTGGCGGCAAATCACTTGCCGAACATTTTGGCAATAATGAAAATCATAATGGCTCCGAAAAGCCCACCCCCTCCGAGGAGATAAACTAAGGAGAAACCGGCAGCGGCAAACATGGGAGTTATTATTAATAGTGCGATCATAGTAAGAATTGAATGGTTATAGGTTTGTTACCCCCGCAACCACCTGGCGGCGGTTGCAGGGCAGCGTTAATTACTTTCACGCAAAGTTTCTGCCCGTTTGCGGCTGGGGACGGATGGACGACTGCCCGAGCGCTTCACCGATTTTTCGTTGGCATCGTCCCCCACTTCTTTTGCATCAGATTCGCCCAATGCCTGCTGGTTGCAAGTGCTGCGCGCCAGTTCAGTCAGTGATTCATTGGCCGCCTTCTCTTCTTCAAGGATTTCCTGCAAGAGGCCGACTGCTTCTTCGTTCTCCAACAATCCAGCCCATTCGTGCAAGCAGCCATAGGATGCTATCTCATAATGCTCCACCTTCTGTGCGGCCGAAACTAACGCGGCGTTGATGGCGGGTGAACCTTTGAAATCAGCGGCGATTTCGTCGCCCTCTTTCAGCAGACCGACGGTGGCTTCGCAAGTTTTACCCTTCGCATTTTCGTCAAAGGACTCGAAAACTTGTTCCAACTTCGTGACGTGGCCCTCGGTTTCCTTCAAGTGCGCTCGGATAGCGGCTCGCAAATCGTCGCAGGTGGCAGCCTTCGCCATTTTTGGCAACGCTTTGACAAGGCGTTTTTCGGCATCATACATATCCGCCAGTTCGTCCAGGAACAGATTTTTTAGTGTCTTCATTTTTATTTGGTATTAGATGAATATCGTGCTGAGGAATTAGGAACGCGGAGCAAGGTAACTTTCTTTGACCGGGCGATAACTTGACTCGGCCAGCTTGGTTGGTTTGGGAGCGGGCGTGGATGCTTCACCCGTGACACAAATATCCTGCGCCGCCGCACCGGTGAAAATGGCTTTGGCGCGGGTAATTTCGCCGGAGTTCTCGGTGTGAACCGAGATGAGGATGTTGCCCTGTTTGATCTTCCCCTCGTAACGCTTCGCTTCCAGTTCAGGAATACCCAGGCCAATCAGTCCACCGGCAATGCCACCGACGGCCGCACCAATCGCGGCACCGCTCAACGCCGCCATGATCGGTCCGGCCGCGATAAACGGCCCGACTCCGGGGATCGCCAGCGCGCCAATGCCCGCGATCCAACCCAACGCTCCGATTGCGACCCCGCCCGCGACCGCACCAGTCACCGCCCCTTCTGGTGCTTTGGTGTTCTTCTCATGTGCAAAGTCATGACTCGTGCCTTTGTCGGCGAACAAGGCCGAGATGTCGTTGTGGGAAAATTTCGCCTCCTTAAGCTGGTCAACAATAGTGTCGGCCTGACTAAGCGAAGTGGCGATGCAGAATACCGATTTTTTTGACATGATGTTTTTATTTCTTTGGTTAGTTTAGTTAGCTGCCGTAAAAATTAATTACTGCTGGTAGTAAGCTGGACTTCCAACTGATTATCCACATTTCCGGTGTTGGCGATGCGGTTGGCAATGTCGCCGATCCGGCGTTTTTCTTCCGCCGTATTGACCGGTCCCCGCAACGTGACCTGGCCATCTACCGTGATGATCTTGACGTTCTTGGCATTCGTGGACATTCCGTCTTCAGCAATGATTTCTTTGCGGATTTGCGCCGTGGTGTTGATGTCCGACTGATTATTTCCCTGATCAATCGGGGTCAAGGTGCGGTCATCGCGCTCACTGACATTGCGCCGGGAGTTGTCCGCCTCCGAGACATGACTCGTAGTGAAGTAAGGTTCAAGGTTATAGGCCCGATAAACACCACCAATGTAATTAGTCTGGTCGAAATCAGGCCATTGACTGTTCTTAAAGTGTGGCGAATTAGCCAGCAACTCTTTACTCGTATCCATGACGAGGTCTTTATGGTTTTCGCTAAACTGGAGCAACGTCGGCGGGATGGCACTTAACTCATCGCCGATACCCAGATAGCCACCCGAAGCGACAATCACTGCCACAATGCGACCGGCGGCGACATCCACCGCGAAATTTTTCACCCCGCCAATCTTATCATCTTGTAAATCTCTTACGGCCATCCCCATCAACTTGCTCGCCATCTGCACATAGCCAAGGCGAGCTTGTCCTTTACCACCGCTAGTTGAATCGCGATTTGCGATGACGGCGGAGGTAGAGGTGGTGGAAGTATTGTTTGTGTCCGCGTAGTTCCGAACTCTACTCACGCCCGAGTTGTCATCCATCCGGCGTGCCGTGTCGTTATAAATGGTCCCAAACGTGTTAAGGGCCACCGCCACATCATCGTTTTCATGGCCCGCGGCGGCATAAGGCTGATCGCCATAGTTGCCATAGACCTCATTCAACCCGGTGGCCTGCGTTGCTCCGTTCAAATGCAAACTGTTAAATTTAGTTCCGGCCAGAAATTTTTTCTTGTTGGCATCCAGATGTAACATGTGACGCGAAATATCATGATGCAGCGCCCCAGGCGGGACCGCGATGAGTGTAGGCCGCAAGCCCATGAATCCACCGCTAGCGACGACCACCAGCACCATGCGCCCGGACGACACGTCCAGCGCCAAATCGGACACTTTGCCCAATTTCTCGTTTTGGTAGTTTTGAATTTCTAGTCCGATCACGTCGCTGGCCTTGACGACATTGTTGAGCCGGTCAGACTGATTCATCGAGGCATTATTTGAGCCGTCTTCATTCATACTGACATCATTAGTTTCAGCGACGAGCATCGTCGGCGAGAGCAGACCGACGGCAGCGACGCCGGTGATGATATGTAATTTCAATTTCATTATGTGATAAGTGTTTGATGGTTTTTTGTTACCACACTGACTTTAAATTCAATCTCTTTTCCCAGCTATAGGGTGTTACCCTAACCACCGCCTTACAACGGCAGCCGGTTGGGTAATGGCTGCCCCTGCCAGTTGGGTGGTGGCGCAGTCTCCGGGTGGTTGCTAGCAACCCCATATAAAACATCTTTAACCGTGTTCAACAATTCCTCGAAGGTATAGGGCTTTAGCAGCACCGCCGTCGGACGCAGACTCGGATAGGCGGTGAAAGACCAATCTGGCAAACTTCCGGTCGCCATGATAACTGGCAAGGCCAGATGTGCGGCGCGCGCTTTCTTCAACAAGTCCACGCCCGACAAATTCGGCATCTTATGATCGGTAACCATCAAGTCGTAGGCGTTTGCCTGGAGCGCGTCCCAAGCCGCCCGACCATCTTCAGCCGCATCCACCTGATAGCCTGAGTATACCAATACTTCGATGTTGAGACGGCGAAGCACCGGCTCGTCTTCCACTACCAGAATGCGTTGGCGCAAGACCGCGCCGGGCTGCAACGTCATATTTTTAGCTGTCAACATAAGTTTAATAGGATTAACAATCGTTGGTTCAGCGCACCTGCGGCACGCGGATGTCCCCGGTATGTCCCAGCACCCCAAAGGCGGACAATAGCCACAACACCACACAGATTACTACGACGATGTTGAGGATTTTTTTGATCTTAGCGTCCATCGGGATGTAAGTATTGACGAGCCAGAGCAGCACGCCAACGATGATGAGCGTAACGACAAGCGAGATTAGTGACATACTGATGCTCCGGTTTGATTGGGTTGGTGATAATTCACACTGCGACTCTAGGTCAAATAGACACTGGAGGATATGGGGTATTACCCGACCTCGCCGCGACTTCGGACTTCAGTGGGATGCAAAACTCGATGCACCGCTTCTCCAAACGCCCGCGCGGAGCTTGGTTTATCCAACAATCCTTTGAATCCAAGTGCCAACACTCTATCCGGAGTCATTACGCCGCTGTAGCCCGTAATGATGATGATTGGCAAATTCGGTTGGAACTCCAGTAACTGACGACCTAGCTTGGCCCCGTCCATGACTGGCATGGTTAGATCGGTGATGACTAAGTCGAACGCCTCCGGTTTGGCACGCACGGCGGCGATGGCTTCAAGCGGACTGGTTTTCGTGGTCACGACATACCCCAGTCGCTCGAGAATTTTCTTCCCCAGCTTGGCCAGCACCGCTTCATCATCCACAAACAAAATATGTTCGCCGCCGCCTTTCGGAATGGGCGCTTCCACGATTCCATAATCAAAAAATTCCGTTTCAAAAACTGGAAAATACAAATGAAACACTGTGCCTTCGCCAGGCTCGCTATAAACGAAGATGCCGCCGTCATGGGGGCGCGCAAGACCGTCATCACTGGCAAACCTGATTGCAACCATGTTTCCACGAGCCACACAGAACGCCAGAACCTTTCAATGCGTAAGCGTGCAGATAGCTGGGAATCAACACCGCCAGAGAAAGAGTCCCAAGCAATTTTGCCGTGAGGGGAATTTTCGGCTCACGAATTAGTGGTGGTCTCTTTGCCTCAAAGCTGACTGCCTCTGTTTCTACTGAGGTCTTAGCTTTTACGAATATCAATTT